>NZ_CP061725.1:5907208-6218114 GCF_014764405.1 Micromonospora craniellae
CGGTGCTGTTGCGCGACGACCGGCTGGTGGCGTACCTGGAAGCGGCACCCGACGTGGCCGCGCCCGAGCCGGCCGCGCTGCGTCGGCGGCTCGCCGACCGGTTGCCCGAGCACATGGCGCCGAGCCGGTGGGTGTGCCTGGACCGGCTGCCGTTGCAGGAGCACGGCAAGGTGGACCGGCGGGCCCTGCCCGAGCCCGTCGACGACGGTCCGACCGGCGAGCGGGAGACGCCGACCGGTCCGGTGGAGACGCTGGTGGCCGACATCTGGCGAGCCGTCCTCGGGGTGGCCGTGGTCGGTGCCACCGACGACTTCTTCGAGCTGGGCGGGCATTCCCTGCTCGCCACCCAGGTGGTGGCCCGGCTGCGTCGGGAGCTGCCCGACGTGGTCGACGGGGGCACACCGGTCAGCGTGATGGACCTGTTCCGCCACCGCACCGTACGCGAGCTGGCCCTGCTGGTCGCCGGGGACGGCCCGGGCGGCGGCGGGCTGTTACACGAACTCACCCCACCGGTGCCCGCCGCCGCCCGGGTCGCCACCCTGGTCTGCGTCCCGTACGGTGGCGGCAGCGCGGTGGTGTACCAGCCGCTGGCCGACGCTCTGCCAGCCGGGTACCGGCTGCTGTCGGTGGCCATGCCCGGGCACGACATCGGCCTGGCCGACGACCCGGCACCCATCGCGGACGTCGCCGCCGAGGTCGTCGCGGAGATCCTGGACCGGGTCTCCGGGCCGCTGATCCTCTACGGACACTGCGGCCCCGGCGGGGCGCTGGCCGTGGAGGTCGCCCGCCGGCTGGAGGCCGCCGGCCGGGACCTGGAGGCGGTGTACCTGGGCGCGGTGTTCCCGTTCGCCCGCCCCGTCGGCGGCCTGCTCGGTCCGCTGTTGCGACTGCGGTTGGCCGAGCGCCTGCGCAGCGACCGGATCTACCGCACCTGGTTGCAGGCGCAGGGCACCTCCGTCGGGTCACTGGCGCCGGACGAGGTCACGTTCCTGATCCGCGCCATGCGTCACGACGCCGAGGTCTCCGAGGAGTACTTCACCGAGCTGATGCGGCAGCGGACCGGCCCGCTGCGCGCGCCGGTCGTCTCCGTGGTCGGCGAGCGTGACCGCAGCACCGACTTCCACGAGGAGCGCTTCCGGGAGTGGCACTTCCTCAGCGACCGCACCGCGCTCGCCGTGATCGACGAGGCCGGACACTACTTCCTCAAGTACCGCGCCGCCGAGCTGGCCGAGATCGTCACCGGCGTACACCGGCACCTCACCGCGCCACCACCCACCGGGCCACCCGGCCCCGGCGCGCCGCCCCGCGCCGAGCCGGTCCCGCCGCCCGCCGCCTCGCCGCGTCCGGACGGCACGGAGCCCGCCTGGCAGCTCGCGGCCGTCTCCCACCGGGGACCGGACGGCCCCCCGGGCGGGAACACCGGGTCGGCCACCGCGCCGCCGCCGAGCATGCGGCGCTTCGGTCTGGTCGCGGCAGGGCAGATCGTCTCCGGCATGGGCACCGCGCTGACCACCTTCGCCGTGCCACTGTGGATCTACACGCAGACCGGCTCGCTGGCCCGGTTCGCGCTCTTCGCGGTGCTCGCGGTGATGCCCGGCCTGCTCGTCGCGCCGCTGGCCGGCGCGGTGATCGACCGGTTCAGCCGGCGACGTGTCCTGCTCTCCGCCTGCGTCGCCGCCGGGGGCGGCAACGCGGTGATGGCGGTGCTGGTGCTGACCGACCTGGCCGAGGTGTGGCACTTCTATCCCTTCACCGCCTGGCTGTCGGTGTCGCTGGCGTTCCAACGGCTCGCGTTCGTCTCGGCGGTGCCGCAGCTCGTGCCCAAGCGTTTCCTCGGCCACGCCAACGGCCTCGCCCAGACCGCTGTCGGCCTCACCCAGTTCACCGTTCCGCTGATCGCCGTGGCGCTGCTCCAGGCCGTCGGGCTGCGCGGCATCCTGCTCATCGACGTGGCGTCGTACCTCTTCGCGATCGGTGTGCTGGCGGTCGTGAAGTTCCCCCGTACGCTCGCCCTGCAACGCCGCGAGAGCATCGGCGCGGAGATCGTCGCCGGGCTGCGGTACGCGCTGCGCCGCCGGGAGTTCCGCGCCATGCTGGCGTTCTTCGCCGCGCTGAACTTCTTCCTCTTCCCGGTGCTGTTCCTGCTCTCCCCGCTGGTGCTGGGCTTCGCCGACCTCAACGAGGTGGCGCGGATCGCGCTGACCGGCGGGGTCGGCGCCGCCACCGGCGGCCTGGTGATGCTGCTCTGGGGCGGCCCCCGGAAACGCCGGATGCGGGCGGTGCTGTTCGGCACCCTCGGTATCGCGGTGGCCGCCGTGGTGACCGGGCTGCGGCCGAACCTGATGGTCATCGGCCTGGGCGCGTTCGGCATGTACCTCGCCCTCGCCATCGTCAACGGCGTCTACAACACGATCATCCAGACCAAGGTGCCGCCCCGGGTGCACGGGCGGGTCTTCGCGCTCAACCAGATGGTGGCGCAGTCCACCCTGCCGCTGGGCTGGGGCCTGGTCGCCCCGTTCGCCGCCCGGGTGACCGAGCCGATGCTGCTGGCCGACGGCGTGCTGGCCGGCACGGTCGGCGCGGTGATCGGGGTCGGACCGGGGCGTGGTCACGGGCTGCTCTACGTGCTGTTCGGCGTCTGCATCGCGGTGACGGCGCTGGTGTCGCTGGCCACGCCGGTGCTGTCCCGCTTCGACGACGAGGTGCCCGACGCGCCCCCGGACGACCTGGTCGGCATCGAGGAACGCCGGGCCCGGTCGGCCGGTGCCGGGGACGAGCGCGTACCGGTCGCCGCGGCCGGCGGGAAGGTGGACTGAGGTGAGTGTGGCGTCTGCGGGCCGGGCCGCCCCCCGTACCGTGCCCGAGCTGCTGGACTGGCGTACCGCCCTGCATCCCGACCGGGTGGCGGTCGAGGTGCACGGGGTGGCCCGGTTGACCTTCGCCGACTGGTCCGCCGGGGCGAGCGCCGTCGCCGCCGCCCTGTCGCGTCGCGGTCTACGTCGCGGCGATTGCGTCGGACTGTACTTCGGCGCCCAGGACTGGACCGGGTTCGCGGTCGCGTACGCCGGGGTGCTGCGCGCCGGTGGCGTCGCCGTGCCGCTCTCCGGCCGGCTCGCCGCCGGGCAGCTCGGGCACGCCCTGGACCACTGCGCGGCCACCACCGTGCTGCACGGCGACCACACCCCCGCCCCGCCGGTGCCGTCCGGTCTGCCGGTCTGGACCTGCGCCGAACTGCTGGCCGAGCCCGCCACCGAGCCATCCCGGGCCGGGCCGACCACCGCCGACCCCGGCGCGTCTGTCGCCCGACGCGGTGACCTCGCGCAGATCCTCTACACCTCGGGCACGACCGGACGCCCCAAGGGGGTGGCCGCCAGCCACGCCAACCTCACCGCCGGTGCCCCGCACCATCCACACCGGCTGGCCCTGGCCCACTCGGAACGGTTCCTGCACGCCTTCGCGATCGGCACCAACGCCGGGCAGACCATGCTGCTCAACGCGTTGACCGCGAAGGCCGCCGCACTCACTCTGCCCCGGTTCACCCCGGCCCGGTTCGCCCGGCTGGTCGAGGCCGCCGGTACCGGCACCGTCTTCGTCGTCCCGTCGATCGCCGTCGAGCTGCTCGACTCCGGTGCCCTGCGCGGGCGGGACACCAGCGGCGTACACCTGATCGGCTCCACCGCCGCGTTCCTCGCACCGGCGGTCGCGGCCCGGCTCGCCGAGGCGTTCCCGCAGGCCACCGTCGTCAACTACTACACCTCCACGGAGGCGGCCCCGGCCCAGACCACGATGATCTACGACCCGTCCCGGCGGGACGCGGTCGGTCGGCCGGTCGGCGGCCAGCTCATGGTCGCCGACGCCGACGGCAAACCGCTGCCCGCCGACACGACCGGAGAGGTCTGGCTGCGCGCGCCCTTCCCCCGCGCCTACTACCGCGACGAGGCGGCCAACCGGGCCACCTTCCGCGACGGGTGGGTCCGCATGGGCGACGTCGGCCGGATCGACGCCGACGGCTACCTGTACCTCACCGACCGGCACCAGGACGTGATCAAGACCGGTGCGTTCAAGGTCTCCACCCTGGAGGTCGAGGCGGCGCTGCACGAGCATCCGCTGGTCGCCCAGGTCGCCGTCGTCGGTGTCCCGCATCCGGTGCTCGGCGCCGCCGTGGCCGCCGCCGTGGTGCCCCGGCCGCAGGCCGGGCCGGACGGCCTGTCCCTGCCCGTGCTGCGGGGTTTCCTCGCGGACCGGCTGGCCGACCACCAGTTGCCCGCCCGGCTCCTGCTGCTCGACGAGCTGCCCCGCAACGAGGGCGGCAAGGTGCTCAAACGGCAGCTCACTCACCTCTTCGAGAACTGACCACCACCAGCACAACCCTGGGAGCAGATGTGGGCACCGCCGAGGCGACCTCCGCACAGCACGCAGTCTGGTTCACCGAGCGGGCCGGCGTCGCCGGCACGGCTTATCACATGGCACTGGGCGTACGGTTCGCCGCCGGACTCGACCGTCGGGCCCTCGTCGCGGCCTGCGAGGCGGTGATCGAACAGCATCCGATCCTCGCGGCCAGGATCACCGGCGACGCCGACGGCACCCCGCGCCTGGCGCCGGCCGACACCCGTCCGACGGTCGGCTTCGGGGAACTGACCGATGCGCGGGTGGCCGAGGAGATCGCCCGCACGTACGACCTGGCGGCCGGACCGCTGGCCCGGTTCACCCTGCTCACCGACGCCGACGACACGCACCTGCTGCTCGTCACCGCCCACCACCTGGTCTTCGACGGCATGTCGAAGGGCATTCTCGTCCGGGACCTGGCCGCCGCGTACGCCGCCGCCCGCGACGGCGGATCCGTGGCCCCCGCGCCCGACGAGTACGCGGGCCTCGCGGCTGCCGAACAGCAACGCGTCACCGTCGACCTGCCCGGCGCCCGCGACTACTGGACGCGGCACTGGTCCGGGCCCGCCGACGTCGTCCTGCCCGGCCTGCGGCGGCTGCCCACCGGCGCGGAGCCCGGTGCCGCCGTGCCCGTCGACCTGCCCGCCGATCTGGTCGACGGCGTCGACCAGGCCGCGCGGTCGATCGGGGTGACCCGCTTCGAACTGCTCTTCGCGGTGCTGCACGCGCTGCTCGCCCGCTACGGCAACCGGGACACCCCGGTCGGGGTGGCGCTGTCCACCCGCACCCCCGAGCAGGCCGACCGGATCGGACTGTTCGTCAACGAACTGCCCGTCGTCGCCGACCCGGCCGGCGGGACCTTCCGCGCGCACGCCCACGCCGTCCGGGCCCGGCTCCGCGAGGTGTACCGGCACCGCGCGGTGCCGTTGGCCCAGGCCGTGTCCGGCCTGCGTCCCGCACCGGCGTTGACCCCGGTCAGCATCGGCTACCGGCGGCGCGGCGGCGCACCGGTCTTCGCCGGGGTGGCCAGCGAGGTCGACTGGACGCTGTTCTGCGGTGCTGCCCGCAACGCGTTGCACGTCCAGGTGGTGGACGCGCCCACCGGCCTCACGGTCAGCCTCCAGCACAGCCCGGCGGCCATCGACACCGCCGTCGTTCGCCGCATCGGCGGACACCTGCGCACCATGCTGGCCGCCGTGGTCGCCGACCCCGATCAACCGGTGGCGGAGCTGCCGCTGCTGCCCGCCGACGAGTTCGACGAGGTCACCCGGGCCTGGAACGACACCGCCCGGGCGTACCCGGCCGACGCCACCGTCCCGGCCCTGTTCACCGCCCGTGCCGCCGTGGACCCGGACGCGGCGGCCGTGGTCGACGGTGACCGGACGCTGAGCTACGCCCAGCTCGACACCGCCGCCGCCCGGCTCTCCGCACTGCTGTGTCGGCGGGGCGTCGGGCCCGGCTCCCTCGTCGCGGTCGCGCTGGACCGCTCCTGGACGGCGGTGGTGACCGTGCTGGCGGTGTGGCGCTGCGGGGCCGCGTACCTGCCGGTCGACCCCGGCCACCCGCCGGCCCGCCGGCAGGCCGTGCTCGCCGACGCCGCCCCGACACTGGTCGTGACCGGCGTCGCCGCGCCGGACCCCGCGTGGCCCACGCTGGTCCTCGACCGCAGCGACCTGCTCGACGGACCGGCACCGACCGAGCCCGTCACCGGTGCCCCGCCGACCGCCGACGATCTCGCCTACGTGCTCTACACCTCCGGGTCGACCGGACACCCGAAGGGCGTGGCGGTGCGCCACGGGGCGCTGGTCAACCTGCTGCTCGGCGTACGCGACCTGCTGGGTGGCGGCCCGACGCACCGGTGGCTGCACCTGACCTCGCTGTCGTTCGACATCTCCACGGTGGAGGTCTTCCTGCCGTTGATCACCGGCGGCACGGTGGTCGTCGCCTCGGCCGTCAGCGCCCTGGACGGCGCCGGTGTCCTGCGGTTGATCCGCGCCGCCGGTGTCACCCACGCCCAGGCCACCCCGTCCGGCTGGCGGGTGCTGCTGGAAGCCGGCCTCGGCGACCGGACCGAGTCGGCGGGCGGGGACGTCCCGCTGGTCGCGGTCGCCGGCGGGGAGGTGTTACCGGTCGCACTCGCCCGGGAGCTGCGGTCGCGCACCGCGCGCCTGATCAACGGGTACGGCCCGACGGAGGCGACCGTGTACGCGACCATGGCGGAGATCCCGGCCGACCCCGATGAGATCACCATCGGCCGGCCGCTGCCCAACGTACGGGCGTACCTGCTGGACGAGGCGGGCCGTCCCACGCCCGTCGGGCTGCCCGGGGAGCTGTACCTGGGCGGCGTCGGGGTGGCCGCCGGCTACCGGGGGCGCGACGATCTCACCGCCGAGCGGTTCGGGCCCGATCCGTTCGGGTCGGCCGGTGACCGGTTCTACCGCACCGGGGACCGCTGCCGGTGGCTGCCGGACGGGCGGATCGAGTTCCTCGGCCGCCTCGACGACCAGGTCAAGATCCGGGGGCACCGGATCGAGCTGGGCGAGATCGAGGCCCGGCTGCTCGACCACCCCGAGGTCACCGCTGCGGCCACGGTGCTGCGGCGTGACGCCGAGGAGCCCCGCCTCGTCGCGTACGTGGTGCCCCGGCCGGGCGCCGTCCCGGAGCCGGTCGAGTTGCGCCGGCACCTGGCGCTGACCCTGCCGGCGGCGGTGCTGCCCAACGACTACGTGACGCTCGACCGGCTGCCGCTGAATCCGAGCGGCAAGGTCGACCGGGCCGCCCTGCCCGCACCGGCGCCCCGCGACGTGGTGGCCGAGACGCCCGGCGGCGTGGTGATCGAGGCATCCGGCAGTGACGACGATCCGGTGGTGGAGCAGCTCCGGCTGATCTGGCAGGAGGTGCTGCGGATCCCCGACATCGGCGTGCACGAGGACCTCTTCGACCTCGGCGGGCACTCACTGACGGTGACCCGGATCAGCGGCCGGATCCAGCAGCGGCTCGGCGTCGAGGTGCCGCTCGACGCCTTCTTCGACACCCCGACCATCGCCGAGATCGCCGACATCGTCCGGCAGTCCGGGAAGGAGTTCTGATGACCGGTATCCCCGACCTGCGGGCACGGATCGCGGAGTTGGTCAGCGAGGCCACCGGAGGGGAGGTCGCGGCGGCCGACGTCCTCACCGGTGGGTCCATGATCGCGTTGGGCGTCGACTCCCTCGGACTGCTGCGCCTGGTCGACGCGATCGAGCTGGAGTACGGCGTCGAGGTCGAGCTGACCGGCGACGGCCGTCCCCTGGACACCCTGGACGACCTCGTGGCGTTGCTGGCCGACGCCGGTCAGTGAGCCGGCTGCCCCGACCGCCGGACCTCGGCCCCGGGTGACACCGGTGCGTCCCCGGCACCGGGCCGTCGTGGACCCGGTGCAGGGACACCCGTGCTCAGCTCGCCGTGCAGGTCGGTGTCGGTGCGCTGGGCGTGCCGGTGGCGGACCCGAGGAAGCCGAAGGCGGTGCTGGCGCCGGCGGCCAGCGCGCCGTTGTAGCTGACGTTGCGCGCGGTGACCGTCGAGCCCTGGCTGGTGACGGTCGCGTTCCACGCCTGGCTGACCGTCTGGCCGGTGGCGAAGGTCCAGGTCACCGTCCAGCCGCTGATCGCCCGGTTGCCGGCCGTGACCCGTACCTCGCCCTGGAAGCCGCCGGACCACTGGCTGGTCACCGTGTACGTGGCCGTGCAGCCGCCACCACCCGGCGGGGGAGTGGTCGGGGGCGGCGTGGTGGGCGGGGGCGTGGTCGGCGGGGGCGTGGTGGTGTGTCCGCCCCAGCCGGCGGTGGAGTCCAGCCAGGCCGCCCGGCGCAGCATCCAGTCCCGCATCACCTGCACCTGGCCCTGCCAGGTGGGAGCGGTCGGCGTGACGAAGAAGCTGATCATCCGGGTGGTCAGGTTGGGCCAGCGCTGGAAGTTGCGCTGGGCGCCGTTGGCCAGGGGCGCGCTCAGCGCGTTGATCCGGGCCTGCAACGAGGCGTCGGAGAGCGGCCCACGGCGAAGCGTCTGCCACCGTTGCCGGACCTGGTTCACGAAGGCAGGATCGCGCAGCAACTGGGTGTACCAGTCGTTCGCCACCGGCTGTCGGACCTGCTGGTGCTGCCACCCGGAGGTCTGGTCGTTGGCGAAGAAGCCGCCCACGCCGAAGCTCAGGTCGTAGTCCCAGAGCGGACCGGCGAAGATCTTGGTGTCCCGGTCCTTGTAGAAGTACGCGCTGCGGACGTACGAGTCCATCTCGCGGCTGAGTTCGTTGACGATGAGCTGGTCGATGAAGGAGTCCACGTCGATGTACGCCCGGTAGCCGCTGACCGGGTCGGCGAAGTCCGGTGCGCGCAGCACGTCGTGGAACTCCTGGATGTGGGTGCGCAGCCAGTCCCGCTGTTCCGGCTGCAACGGCGACGGGTCGGCCACCTCCAGGTAGTTCCAGCAGCTCGCGGCCGGACCGGTGCATGGCAGCGTGGGCTCCTCGGCGGCCATCCACTCGAACTTCCAGATGTAACCGCCGGTGATCCTCGGCAGCGTCCGGTCGTCGGCACGCAACTGCTTGAGGTCGAGGCGGTTCTTGGAGTTCTTGATCGTCTCCACGATCATGTAGACGCCCAGGTAGTCGTCGGCCCCGACCGGACCGGCGTCAGTGTTCAGATAGAACTCGGCGAAGGCGTAGCGCGGGGCGGGCAGGCCCATCTCGCGGCCGAGGTCGTAGACGAACGCCTCCCGGATCAGTGCCTTGTCGGTGAACGGTCCGCGCAGCACCCAGTCCGAGTCGGCGGGCATACCCAGCACCGGATAATCGGCGTCGTCGTCCTCGTTGTCCCAGAACTCGACGCGGAACGGCGTCTTGTCGAACGTCGCCGAGGACTGGCCGCGCAACCGGAAACCGGCCCGGGTGGCCATGGTGGGCGCGGCACCCAGCGAGGTGGTCCCACCGCCCGGCTCGAAGATCATGGTGGTGGCGTCGAAGTACTCCCGGTCCGGCCGCCCCGCGCCGTACGAGTCGATCAGGATCACCGGCAGGTCGTGGGCGGTGGTGGTGTTCTGAGCGACGTACATGGCGGTGCCCGGCGCGCCGGAGGCGGTCTGCCCGACGAAGGCCTGCGCCCGCAGTTGGGTGGTCCGGGTGAAGCGCAGCGCGGTGCCCGAGTAGACCGGCGACTGCGCGGTGGGCAGGTTCCCGTCGGTGGTGTAACGGATCTGCGCGCCGCTGACGGTGGTGCTCAAGGCCACCGTCAGCGCGCCCTGGAAGGTACCGCTGGGCACCGAGAAGACGATGTCGCCGACCAGGTCGTCGGCGGCGGATGCGGCCGCCGCGTCGGCGGCGGTCCGGGTGGCGGCGCCGGTGGTCGGCTCGGCGCCGGCGGGCGACGGTGACGGGGCGAGCAACCCGGCGACCAGCACGGCGACGGCTGCGATCGCGGCGGTGCGCAGTGGTGCCGCCGCGGTGCGGACGGTCAGACGCACGATGCCTCCTGAACGGATCGATGGGGGATGGTGGTCGGTGCGGTGCCCACCGGTGCGGTGCCGCCCTGGAAGTGCCGCCGCAGTGTGCGTCGCCACGGCGAGTCCGGCAGGTCCGGACGGAGGGCGGCCAGCCCGGTGGCGTACTTGGAGATGCGGACGGGGCGCAGCCCGGCACGCCAGAGCAGCCGATCCGCGTGCGTGGCGGCGGAGCCGGTCTTGGTCTCCACCACGGCCAGGTCGGGCAGCCGCAGGACGAGGTCGCCGTCCTGCCAGGTCAGGGCGGTGTCGACGGTGACCCGGCTGGCGGTGGCCGGCAGCAGCAGCGTCGTCCGCCGGTATCCGGTGACCAGGACCGGTGCCAGGGTGCTGCCGGAGGCGGGCGCGACCGCCTCGCGCACCAGGGCCTCGTCCACGAAGGCGCGGCCGGGGCGCACGGTGGCCCGGTCCTGCGGGTGGTACGGCAACCGGTGCTTGGTGATGCTGCCACGCGCCCCGCTGATCTTGACTTCCAGCCAGCACTGGGCGGAGTCGAGGTAGGTGCGGGTCCGCACCTTGAACCGCCGCCGCCGCCGGTAGGCCGCGCAGTGGTAACTGGCCAGCAGCGGGGTGTCGAAGTAGACCGACTCGTAGCGGAAGCTGCGCTCCCCGTCGATCTCCAGCACCTGCGCGTACGCGGCGAGCTGGCCCAGCAGGTCGGGCAACTGGTGGACCGGGACGACGTACTTGCGGTCCACCCTGGTCTGCAGGGCTGCCTGCCCGAGGACGTCGGCCAGTCCCACCGGGGTCATCGCCGCCAGGACCGGGTCGACCGGCGACGCGGTCACCGGTGGGCTCCCGCCGGTGCGGCAGTGCCGGCCGCGGCCGTGGCGCTGCTGGGCCGGCCCTTCACCGAGTACCGGACGTCCACCACGGTCGTCTCGTTGACCAGGTCGAGTCGCTGCACGGTGACGACGTGCACCCGGCCGCCAAGGAGCTGTTCCAGTTGCGCGACGAGCGCGAGATGGTCGGTGACCGCCGAGTCGAGCACCAGGATCTGGTGCCGGTAGTGGCGGAGCAACCGGGGATGGTCGCCGAGGAACATCACCACCAGGATGAGACCCATCAGCCCGGCACTGAGCCAGAGCTGGGTGGTGCTCAGCGCGCCGAGGATGCCCAGCGCCAGCGCCGAGAAGTAGTACGCGACCTCGTGCTGGTCGAGTTCGGTCGACCGCAGCCGGATGATGGACAGTACGCCGAACAGGGCCAGGCCCAGACCGAGCCCGGCACCGACGTTGCTGGCGCTCAGGGCGCTAGCAACCGCCAAAACGCCGACGTTGACGCCCAGGTAGGCGACGACGAGGTCGCGGCGGCGGTGGCGGGGGAAATAGAGCCCGAAGACGAGCAGGGCCACCGCGCCGACGTCGATCGCGAACAGGATCAGCTGCGACATCTCGTACGTTCCTCCTGGGTCGCCACCGCGCCGGCCGGCGATCGTCCACAGCACCTCCGACGCACCGTGCAGGACCGGCCCAACGCCACCGAAATTTCCGGTGAACTTGCGGGAAGTAGTCCGGGAATATTAGACCGACGGTTCGTAGCAGGTCAATAACTCTCGGTATTCTTCTCAGTGGCGGGGCGTGGACGCCCGGTGTCTGGAGGCGTTGTCACACGTCGAGCCGCCGCCCTCCGGTGAGGTCGGTCCAGGGGGCGGGCGGATGTTCGCGCCGCTGCGAGTGTCGGTGCGCTTCCTGGTAACCGGAATTTGCGAACTACTTCCGGAAGTCATTGTCGATCGGCCGGCTGGCCCGCCGACCTCATGCGCGGTCCGTCGCTCGCGGAGGTGGCCGCGCAGCAGATCGACGTGCGCTCGTGGAGCCGGTCCCGGACTTCCGGTCACGTGACTGCGCTGACCCGCTTCCGCGGCGCTATGCGACCACCATGCTGCGGGCCTGGGTCAGGCCCCCGACCATCTCTCGTAGAGCGGCGACGATCGACGCCTCGTTCTCCGGCCGTAGCCGGGACACCGGGACGGAGATGCTCACCGCGTCCACCGCCGGGGACGACAGCGGCACGGCCATCGCGAAGCAGACGATGCCCTCGGCGTTCTCCTCGCGGTCGACGGCGTGACCGTCCGTCCGGACGTCGGCCAGCGCGGCGTGCAGGGCGTCGCGGTCACAGACGGTGTGCGGGGTGAGGCGGGGCAGCGGCCAGGTCAGCATCGTGTCGACAATGTGCTCCGGGTGCCCGGCCAGCAGGGCCTTGCCGAGGGCGGTGGCGTGCGCCGGCAGTCGGCGCCCGATCGCGCTGTAGAGCCGCAGCCGGTGAACCGACTCCCGCTTGGCCAGGTACACCACCTGGTCGCCGTCGAGCCGGCCCAGGTGGACGGCCTCGCCGAACCGGCGGGACAACTCGTCGAGGACGCCGCCGAGCAGGCCGACCCGGTCGTCTCCGTCGAGATAGGCGGCGCCGACCCGTAGGGCCCGCAGGCCGAGCCGGAACCGGGTGCCGGTGTCGTCGGCCTGCACCCAGCCGCGACTGGTCAGCGTGCGCAGCAGCCCGTGCAGGCTGCTCTTGGGGATGCCGAGGGCCCGGGCCAGGTCGCCCAGTGCCCACGAGCGTGGCTGGTCGGCGAGCAGTTCGAGCAGGTCGAGGGTGCGTCCGGCCGACTTGACGGGCTGGAACTCCTCTGGCGCGGTGGGCACCGGCCCACTCTAGCGAAGCCGGTACGCCTCCAGTAAGGTCACGTACGTGACTGACGTTCAAGGATCTGAACAGCTTACCGTTGGACGGGTGCTTCCGGTCGTGGTCCTCGACGACGCCCGGCACGCCGATCCACTCGCCTCGGCGCTGGTGAAGGGTGGTCTGGCGGCGATCGAGGTGACTCTGCGTACCGCTGCCGGGCTGGACGCGATCGCGGCGGTGGCCGGGCGGGGTGACCTGACCGTCGGTGCCGGCACCGTGCTCACCGTCGCGCAGGCCGAGCGGGCCGTCGCCGCCGGCGCCCGGTTCGTGGTGACCCCCGGTTTCGCGCCCGCCGTGGTGCGCTTCTGCCAGGAGGCCGGAGTGCCGGTGTTCCCCGGCGCGGCCACCGCGACCGAGATCCAGATGGCCCTCGACGCCGGTCTGAACGTGGTCAAGTTCTTCCCCGCCCAGCAACTGGGCGGCACTCCGATGATCAAGGCGCTCTCGGCGCCGTTCCGCGACGTACGGTTCATCCCCACCGGCGGCATCACGCCCGCCGTGATCGACGACTATCTGGCCCTGCCCGCCGTGCTGGCCGTCGGCGCCACCTGGATGGTGGCGTCGGACCTCGTCGCCGCTGAACGGTGGGACGAGATCACCAGCCGGACCGCGTCGGCGGTGGCGGCGGCGGAGTCTCGTGGCGGCACGCAGCGCAGCGGAGCGCCGGCATGAGCGAGCAGGTTACCGGGCTGAGCCCACGTCCGAAGGACGAGTGCCGGTTCGACCTGGTCTCGCTCGGCGAGGTCATGTTGCGGCTCGACCCCGGCGAGGGGCGGGTCCGCACCGCCCGTCAGTTCCGGGCCTGGGAGGGCGGCGGCGAGTACAACGTCGCCCGGGGCCTGCGCCGCTGCTTCGGCCTGCGGACCGCGGTGGTCACCGCGTTCGCGCAGAACGAGGTCGGCCGGCTGCTGGAGGACCTCATCCTGCAAGGGGGAGTGGACACCAGCTTCGTCAGCTGGCTGCCCTACGACGGCATCGGTCGCAGCGTCCGCAACGGCCTGAACTTCACCGAGCGTGGTTTCGGCGTACGCGGCGCGGTCGGCACCTCCGACCGGGGCCACTCCGCCGCCAGCCAGCTCAAGCCGGACGCCGTGGACTGGGACCACCTCTTCGGCACGCTCGGGGTGCGGTGGCTGCACACCGGCGGCATCTACGCGGCGCTGTCGGAGACGGCCGCGGAGACCGCCGAGGCCGCCATGACCGCCGCCCGCCGGCACGGCACGATCGTCTCCTACGACCTGAACTACCGGCCCAGCCTCTGGAAGGCGGTGGGCGGCCAGGACCGCGCGCAGGAGGTGAACCGGCGCCTCGCCGCTCTGGTCGACGTGATGATCGGCAACGAGGAGGACTTCACCGCCTGCCTCGGGTTCGCGGTGCCGGACACCGACATCCACAGTGGCGCCCTGGACACCGGCAACTTCAAGACGATGATCGAGGCTGTCGTCGAGGCGTACCCGAACTTCAAGGTCGTGGCGACCACGCTGCGTGGGGTGCACAGCGCGACGGTCAACGACTGGGGCGCGGTGGCCTGGTCGGGCGGCGCGTTCGCCGAGGCGACCCACCGGCCCGGCCTGGAGATCCTCGACCGGGTCGGCGGCGGCGACAGCTTCGCCTCCGGGCTGATCTACGGCCTGCTGGAGCGCGACGGCGACCTGGCACAGGCGGTGGAGTACGGCGCTGCGCACGGCGCCCTGGCGATGACCACCCCCGGCGACACGTCGATGACCAGCCTGGCCGAGGTGGAGGCCCTGGTACGCGGAGCCGGGGCCCGGGTGCAACGCTGAACGTCGGCCGGCCGGGTCGGGACTCACCCGATCCGGCCGGTGAGCACGGTGACTCGCACGTGCTCGCGGAACCGTGTCTCCGGATGCAGCGCGTCGCCGATCATCGTGGACAACTCGGACCGCTTTTCGGGCGGGGGCAGGGCGTCGAGCGGGAAGGCCGAGTGGACGCCACCGACAAGCTCGTCGAGGTCGATCTCGTCGGTGTAGTCGACAGCCGTCACGGCCACTTCGTAGCCGGCCCGGTCGAGTCCGGCGCGATACCGGTGCTGACGCTCGATCGTGGCCGCGGCGAGTGTTCCGTGACGACGGGGAGTGACCGGCTCGTCGGCCCGGCGATGTCGGTGTCGGCGACTATCCTCACGCCTCGTGACCTCGCAGCTGAACGACCTTCCCACCGACCTGGCCGAGCTGTTCGCCGACGCGCAGTCGCGCCGCCGCACTCTGCCCGTGTCACTCCCGCCCGGCCGGACGGTCCACAGCGAAGAGGGCGACGACGACGAGCGCCCCGCGTTGTGGCTCAGCGACGGTCCGGCGCCGTCGGGACTGTGGCCGGATCTGCACGCGGCGCACGCCGGGTCGGGGCTGTGGCCGCTGCTCCTCGACCATCTGCACGGCGCGCCGGATCGCCCCTGGGCCGACGGTGAGCTGTGGCCGGCGAGCAGTTCCGACCCGGCGGAACACGATCCCGAGCGGCTGCTGGCCAGGTGGTGGTCGGACCACACCACCAACTACGAGGGCGGTGAGCCGACCAGGAGGCAACTCGCCGTGACCGCGCCCTACGGTCAGGACTGGCCCGGTCTGGCCGCACCGGCACCGCCCCGGGTGGCGCCGCAGGAGCACGCCGACCACTGGGCCGAGCAGTTGTCACTGGCCCAGCCCGACATGCGGCTCGGTCTGGTCGCCGCCGAGCGGGGCAGCGACGCGCTCGCCGTCCTGGGCTGGCAGGGGCCGGTCAACTACACCAACGACGCCGGCCGGCTCTCCGCGGTGCTGCGCAGCTGGGAGGACCGGTTCGGGGTCCGCGTGATCGGCCTCGGCTTCGCCGAGCTGTATCTGTCGGTCGCCGCTCCGCCGACGACGGTCGAGGAGGCGCTGCCGATCGCGGCCGAGCACTTCGCCTTCTGCCCGGACAACATCTGGCAGGGGCAGAGCCCGTGCACGCTCGCGGGTTACGCGGACCGCATCGTCAACGCCCCGACCTGGGCGTTCTGGTGGGACTGACGGTCGGGGACCTCAGGCGGCGGGGTGTTCGGCCGGCTCGGTGGTGAGGGTGACCAGGAACGCCGCGTGGTCGGTCGTCCCGCGCATGCCGATCGACCGGCTGGCGGTGATCGTCAGGTCGGGGGTGGCCATGAACTGCTGCACCCCGCCGTCGTGCAGATGCTGGTAGCCGGCGGGTACGCAGGACCGCACGTCGGGCGTGCCGCCGTGCCGCAGGTTGAGGTCGCCGCTGACCACCGTGGGCTGATAGCCGGCACCCGCGTGCAGCTCGGGTACGGCCACCCCGAGCAGGTGCCCGCACTGGGCCAGCGCCAACGTGGAGCTGGTGTACGCCAGGTGCGTGGTGCAGGCGTAGAACACGGTGCTGGCGTCCACGCAGAGCCAGGCGCGCTGCTCCGGGTCGGCCGGGTCCTGCGCCGGGAAGACCCCCCGGTGCAGCTCGTGCCCCCGGTACGGGTCGGCGGTGTGGGTCAGCACGCCGACGCCGTACTGCTGGCCGTTGACGCAGCGGTAGGGCTCTCCGGTGCGGCCGTTGCGGGCGGGCTGGAAGGCCGCGACCACGGTGCCGGAGTGCACCTGCTTCATGGTGCGCTCCAACGCGTCCACGTCACCGGAGCAGATCTCGTTGAGCGTGACGATGTCCGGGCGTTCGGCGCGGATCACCTCGGCGGCCTGGTCCACCGCCCGCCCGGTGTAGCAGCCGGTGGCCATCCCGCTGTTGCACAGGTTCATCTGCAACACCCGCAGCGGGGTGGGTGCGGTGGCCGGGGCGGTCGCCGAGCAACCGGCCAGCAGCGCGGTGGCCGCGAGCAGGCCGAGGGCGGCGCGCAGCGGACGGGGGACGCGGAAGCGACGACGAGCCAATGCACCTGCCCTGGACGTGCGGAGGGGTGGCAAGTGTATCGACCGCTCCGTCCCGGTCGTGACGCTGTGCGATCGGCGTGGTCGGGCTGGGTGGCCACACCGATCGTGTACGTGGCGTCCTGCTTGAGCAGTGCCGTGCTGCCGTCGGTGACGATCTCGGTGTACGCGAGACCGTTCTGGTGCCGCAGGTACCGTCCGGTGTGCCCGTGTGTGGTCACCTGCAACGATCGGCGGGCGCCCACCGGCAGCGCGACCGGTTGCCGGGGCGTGATCGACCGGGACGCGTCGATCAGGGCGCGATTGACGGCGCGTACCCGGGCCTCGTCCGTGGGCTGCCACTCGTACGCGAAGAAGCCGCCGCTGGGGCTGTACTCGTGCCCGGGTGCCCGCAGTCCCAGACCGCCGAACTCGCCGAGCACCGCGATCCGGGAGGCGGACGGCACGGGGGACCAGCGGCGGGCGTTCGGTACCGGCACGGTGAACTCGGTGAACCCGCCGGTGGCGGTGCGGCGGTAGTGCAGGTGGTGGCGGTTGTCGGCGGCGGCGCGCTGCACCCCGGACAGGGCGCTCTCCACCGGGAACGGCACGTTGACCCGTTCCGGCAGATCGACGCCGAACTGCGGGGCGTCTTCGGTGGCACGGCCCGGGCGGGGTGGGCGGATCACATCGACATCAATCATCATCTATGGCGGGCCGTCGGTGGGTCGGGCGCCGGGCGCCGGGTTCAGTCCCGCAGCGGGTACGGGATGAAGGTGCTGCGGTTCTCGTCCAGGTCCAGGTGCCGGCTGATCGGCGGGGCGGCCCGCTGCGGGCAGGTCATCCGTTCGCAGGTCTTGCAGCCGGGCCCGATCGGGATCGCCGCCTCGGACGCGTGCAGATCCATCCCGGTGGAGTAGACCAACCGCCCGGCGTGCCGTGTCTCGCAGCCCAACCCGATCGCGTACACCTTGCCGGGTTGGCCGTAACCGCCGTGGTGACGGGTGATGGTGCGGGCGATCCAGAGGTAGCGCTGCCCGTCGGGCATCGCGGCGACCTGGGTGACCACCCGGCCGGGCGCGCCGAACGCCTCGTAGACGTTCCACAGCGGGCAGGTGCCGCCGGTGCGGGAGAACGGAAAACCGGTGGCGGACTGCCGCTTGGACATGTTGCCGGCCCGGTCCACCCGGACGAACGAGAACGGCACGCCGCGCGCCCGGGGACGCTGCAACGTGCTCAGCCGGTGGCAGACCGTCTCCCAGCCGATGGCGTAGTGCTGGGTCAGCAGGTCGATGTCGTAGCGGCGATGCTCGGCGGCGGCCAGGAAGTGCTCGTACGGCAGCAGCAGCGCCGCCGCGAAGTAGTTGGCTAGGCCGACCCGGGTCAGGATCTGGGTCTGCACGTCGTCGAAGTTCTCCGACTCGACGATCTCGTCGATCACGTCGGCGAACTCCAGCAGCGCGATCTGCGCGGCCATCCGCATCGCCTCCTGCCCGCCCCGCAGCGAGGTGGACAGGTGCAGGGTGCGGGTCTGCGGGCGGTAGCGGTGCAGGTCGCCGCCGAGCGAGCCGGCGTCCTCGCGGGTGACACGTACCCCGTGCCGCTGCGCCAACCGTTCGCGCAGCAGTACGCGCACCTCGCCCCGGCGCAGCGCCATCCGGGCGGCCAGCCGCTCGGCCTCCTCGTCCAGGTCCGGCACGTAGTTCTGCCGCCGGTAGAAGAACTCGGTCACCTGGTCGTGCGGGCTGCGTCCGAGCCGTTCCCGGTCGCCGACCAGCTCGGCGAGCTGCTCGTCGGCCTGCTGGTAGCGACGGTGCAGGTCGATCACGGCGGCGGCCACCTCGGGCAGCCGGGTGGCGAGTTCGGTGAGCTCGGTGATCCCGGCCCGGGCGGGCAGGGCCTCGCGCAGCCCGGCGACCAGGCGCGGGGTGTCGTGCGCGGCGAACACGGTCGGGTCGACGCCGAACAGTTCGGTGATGCGTAGCAGCACCGGGACGGTCAGCGGGCGGGTGTCGTGCTCGATCTGGTTCAGGTAGCTCGGGGAGATGCTGAGGTGGCGGGCCAGCTCGGTCTGGCTGATCCCGCGTTCCTCGCGCAGCCGGCGCAGGCGGGCGCCGGCAAAGGTCTTGGTCATCGCCGCAACCTCCCGATCGGCGGACTGGGTCGGGCCACATTAGCACTGCTGCGAATAGAGGCTTTCGCAACTTTGCAAAATCGCTCTCCGGCTTTTCAATAATTGGCTATTTCCGTCTCTCGACCTGCCCCGACAGTCCGTGTGACCGTGAGTGGCACACCGGTGGGCGGCGTCGGCGTCGACGCGCCGATGGGTCAATCGAGAAGCCGAAGGGGATGAATGCGATGCTTTCCACGGTCGAGCAGTTGCAGCACGAATGGGAGACCAACCCCCGCTGGCGCGGAGTACGGCGCAGCTACCGCGCCGAGGACGTCATCCGGTTGCGCGGCGCCATCGGGGAGGAGCACACCCTGGCCCGGCACGGGGCCAACCGGCTGTGGCGGCTGCTCAGCAGCGAGGACTACGTCCACGCGCTGGGCGCGCTCACCGGCAACCAGGCGGTGCAGATGGTCCGCGCCGGGCTCAAGGCGATCTACCTGTCCGGCTGGCAGGTGGCCGCCGACGCCAACCTGGCCGGGCACACCTACCCGGACCAGAGCCTCTACCCGGCCAACTCGGTGCCGGCCGTGGTGCGCCGGATCAACAACGCGCTGCTGCGGGCGGCCCAGATCACCACCGCCGAGGGCGACACCTCGGGGATCGACTGGCTGGCGCCGATCGTCGCCGACGCCGAGGCCGGTTTCGGCGGTGTGCTCAACGCGTACGAGCTGATGAGCGCGATGATCGCGGCGGGCGCGGCCGGCGTGCACTGGGAGGACCAACTCGCCGCCGAGAAGAAGTGCGGCCACCTCGGCGGGAAGGTGCTCATCCCCACCGGGCAGCACATCCGCACCCTGGAGGCGGCCCGGCTCGCCGCCGACGTCGCCGGTGTGCCGACGGTGGTCGTGGCCCGTACCGACGCGCAGGCGGCCACGCTGCTGACCACCGACGTGGACGAGCGGGACCGGCCGTACGTCACCGGCGAGCGCACCGCGGAGGGCTTCTACCGGGTCCGCAACGGCATCGAGCCGTGCATCGCCCGAGGGCTGGCGTACGCCCCGCACGCCGACCTGATCTGGATGGAGACCAGCACGCCGGACCTGGAGGTGGCCCGCCGCTTCGCCGAGGCGATCAAGGCCGAGCACCCGGACCAGATGCTGGCCTACAACTGCTCGCCGTCGTTCAACTGGCGCAAGCACCTCGACGACGCCACCATCGCCAAGTTCCAGCGCGAGCTCGGCCACATGGGATACAAGTTCCAGTTCATCACGCTGGCCGGCTTCCACGCGCTGAACTACTCGATGTTCGACCTGGCCCGGCGCTACGCCGCCGAGGGGATGCCGGCGTACGTCTCGCTCCAGGAGCGGGAGTTCGCGGCCGAGGCGGCCGGCTACACCGCGGTCAAGCACCAGCGTGAGGTGGGCACCGGCTACTTCGACCTGATCAGCACGGTGCTCAACCCGGCCGCCGAGACCACCGCGCTGCGGGGATCGACCGAGGAGGAGCAGTTCGCATGAGGTACGAGATCATCGGCCAGGTGGCGGAGCGCTTCGACGAGGTGCTCACCGCCGAGGCGCTGGAGTTCCTGGTCACGCTGGACAGCGAGTTCTCCGCCCGCCGGGTGGCGCTGCTGGACACTCGACGGGCCCGCCGGGACCGGTTCGCCACCGGCCAGCTACCCGACTTCCTGCCGGATACCTTCGGCGTCCGTGCCGACCCGAGCTGGCGGGTGGCACCGCCCGCGCCCGGACTGGAAGACCGGCGGGTCGAGATCACCGGCCCGCCGGACCGCAAGATGACGATCAACGCGCTGAACTCCGGAGCCCGGGTGTGGCTCGCCGACTTCGAGGACGCCACGGCCCCGACCTGGGACAACGTCATCCGTGGCCAGCTCAACCTGATGGACGCCCTGGACCGCCGGATCGACTTCACCGACGCGCGCGGCAAGCGGTACGCCCTCGGCGACGACCTGGCCACCATCGTGGTCCGTCCACGTGGCTGGCATTTGGTGGAGAAGGGGATCGTGGTGGACGGTCGACCGATCTCGGCCAGCCTGGTCGACTTCGGGCTCTACCTCTTCCACTGCGCCCGGCGGCAACTCGCGGCCGGCGCGGGGCCGTACTTCTATCTGCCGAAGCTGGAGGACCACCGCGAGGCGCGGCTGTGGAACGACGTCTTCGTCTTCGCCCAGCACTACCTTCGGCTGCCGCAGGGCACGATCCGGGCGACCACCCTGATCGAGACGATCACCGCCGCGTTCGAGATGGAGGAGATCCTCTATGAACTGCGGGACCACTCGGCGGGGCTGAACGCCGGCCGGTGGGACTACATCTTCAGCATCATCAAGAACTTCGGGCAGTGGCCGGACTTCGTCCTGCCGGACCGGGCCGAGGTGACGATGACCGTGCCGTTCATGCGCGCGTACACCGAATTGCTGGTGCGGACCTGTCACCGGCGCGGGGCGCACGCGATCGGCGGGATGGCCGCGTTCGTGCCCAGCCGCGACCCGGCGGTCAACGAGACGGCGCTGAGCCGGGTGCGGGCCGACAAGGAGCGGGAGGCCGCCGCCGGCTTCGACGGCTCCTGGGTGGCCCACCCCGGCCTGGTGCCGACCTGTCGTGGGGTGTTCGACGCGGTGCTCGGCGCGCGCCCGCACCAACTCGGCCGGCAGCGCGACGACGTCGAGGTCACCGCCGCCGACCTGCTCGCCGTGGACAAGACCCCCGGTCAGGTCACCGAGGCGGGACTGCGATCGAACATCGCGGTGGCGCTGCGCTACGTCGACGCCTGGCTCGGCGGGGCCGGTGCGGTGGCCCTGTGGAACCTGATGGAGGACGCGGCGACCGCCGAGATCGCCCGCTGCCAGGTCTGGCAGTGGCTGCACCACGGTACGCCGCTGGCCGGCGGCGGCAGCGTGACCGAGGAGCGGGTCCGGACGATCCTCGCCGAAGAACTGGCCGCCCTGGTCGAGGGGCGCGGTGACACCGCCGGGCGCGAGCGCGCCGGGCACGCGGCGCGCATCGTCGAGGAAACCGCCCTCGGCGAGGACCTGCCCGCCTTCTTCACCACCGGCGCGTACGCCCGACACCTCAGCCCGGTGCGCCGCCCGGCCCCGGCCGCCGGATGAGGTATCCGGTGCTCCGGCGGCAGGGCCCGGCGGGACGTCGGGTGCGGGCCATGTCGGTCGGGCCCGGTCGGACTGAGCGCGGCGGCGGAATGTCATCGGGCGGGTGCGGGCCATGCCGGTCGGGCGCTATCGAGCTGAGAGCGTCATCGGATCGGAGCTTCTAGCGGCCATCGCTGGGAGTCGCGGAGCGGGGGGGGGGTGAGTCGCCAGCCGGGTGGTCACGACGGGCGACTGCACAAACGGCTCAGCTCGATAGTGGTCTCACCCGATACCACGAGGGCACGAACGCCGGCGGCGAGGTCGACCGCCACCCGGGCCTGGTCCCGCCGCCGTCGACCGGGAGGCGGCGAGACCAGGCCGGTCGGTCAGGTGTCGATCCGGGTGATGTTGCGGATCTTGTTTGAGGCGTCCAGCGCCGCCACCTTGTACGCCTCGGCCAGCGTCGGGTAGTTGAACACCGTGTCGACCAGGTAGTCGACCGTGCCGCCGCAGCCCATCACCGCCTGTCCGACGTGGACGATCTCGGTGGCGCCGGTGCCGAAGACGTGCACGCCCAGCAGTCGGCCGTCGTCCGGCGAGACGAGCAGCTTCAGCATGCCGTACGAGTCGCCCACGATCTGGCCTCGGGCCAGCTCGCGGTAGCGGGCGATGCCCACCTCGAACGGCGTGGTGCTCTCGGTCAGCTCGTCCTCGGTCTTCCCGACGAAGCTGATCTCCGGGATGGTGTAGATGCCGATCGGCTGCAACTCGTGCATCGGGCGTTCCGGCTCGCCGCAGGCGTGCTGGGCAGCCAGCCGGCCCTGTTCCATCGAGGTGGAGGCCAGCGCAGGGAAACCGATCACGTCACCGACGGCGTAGATGTTCTCCACGGTGGTCCGGTAGTTGGCGTCCACCTCGATCCGGCCGCGCCGGTCGGCGGTCAGCCCGGCCGCCTCCAGGCCCAACCCGTCGGTCTGGCCCTGCCGTCCGGCCGAGTACATGACCGTGTCCGCGACGATCCGCTTACCGCTCTTGAGTACGCAGAGCGCCGCGTTCTGGTGCTTCTCCACCGCGGCGACCTCCTCGCCGAAGCGGAACGTCACCGACAGGTCGCGCAGGTGGTACTTGAGCGACTCGACGATCTCCTCGTCGCAGAAGTCGAGCATCCGCTCGCGGCGTTCCACCACCGTCACCTTGGTGCCCAGCGCGGCGAACATGGAGGCGTACTCCATGCCGATCACGCCCGCGCCGACCACCACCATGCTGCGCGGCACGGCCTGGAGGTTGATGACTCCGTCGGAGTCGACGATGGTGCGGTCGTCGAAGTCGACGCTGTCCGGTCGGGCCGGGCGGGTGCCCGCAGCGATGATGGCCTTGTCGAAGGTGATTTTCGAGTCCCGTCCGGAGCCGCCGTCGACCCAGACCGTGTGCGGGTCGGCGAAGCGGCCGGTGCCGGTGATCAGGGTGACCCGGTTGCGGGTCAACTGGTTACGGATGACGTCGGTCTGGCGGTTGATCACGTGTTGGGTCCGGGCCGCCAGGTCGCTGACGGTGATCTCGTCCTTCACCCGGTAGCTGCTGCCGTAGAGGTCTCGTTGGCTCAGGCCGGTCAGATAGAGGACGGCCTCGCGCAGGGTCTTCGACGGGACGGTGCCGGTGTTGATGCAGACCCCGCCGAACATGTCGCGCCGATCCACGACGCCCACCCGCCGGCCGAGTTTGGCGGCGGCGATGGCGGCCTTCTGGCCGCTCGGCCCTGAGCCCAGTACCAACAGGTCGTAGTCATACACGATCACTAGCGTCGCAAGATGGCGTGGACCGCGCCAGGGCTGCCGACCAAGCGGTACGAGGGTTTACCTTCCTGGAATGTTGGCACGTTCGGCCATCCCCCCACCGCTAGCTGATCATGCTAGGTTAGGCTTACCTTACAGGAGGTGTGCATGGGGTTCGCCGCACAGGTGCGCGAGTTGACCAGGGCAGACCATCGGGCCGCGCAGAACGTGACGTACTTCGACGCCCTGCTGTCGGGGCAACTCGACCGAGCCGGGTACGCCGCGCTGTTGGAGCAGCTCCACGTGGTCTACCAGACGATCGAGGAGGCCGCCGAGGCGATGCGGGAGGACCCGGTGGCCGGACCGTTCGTCGTCGACGAACTGCACCGGTTGCCGCGGATCGAGGACGACCTGCGGTTTCTGAACGGCCCGGACTGGGCCACCCGGATCGCGCCGAGCCACGCCACCCGACAGTACCAGGAACGTCTGCGGGAGGTCGCGTTCACCTGGCCGGCGGGCTTTGTGGCCCACCACTACACCCGGTACATGGGTGACCTCTCCGGCGGGCAGGTGATGGTGCGGGCGGTACGCCGCACGTTCGGGCTCGACACCGACGGCGTCCGCTTCTTCCTCTTCCCGGACCTGGACGCGAAGGATTTCAAGCAGCACTACCGCGAGTTGCTCGACACGGCGCCGTGGGACGAGGTCGAGCGGCAACGCTTCCTGGACGAGGTGTCGTGGGCGTACCGGCTGAACACCGAGATGATCGCCGAGCTGGGCCGGGACGTGGTGCGGGGGAGCGCCGCGTGAGTGCGCCGAACCCGTTTCCGCCCGAGGTGGTGGCGGCCGTGATGCGGCACATGAACACCGACCACGCCGACGACTGCCGGCTGATCTGCCAGGGGCTGGGCGGTCGACCGACCGCCACGGCGGCCACCATGTCCGGAATGGACGCCGAGGCCATGTACTTCGCGGCCACCGTGGACGGTGCCCCGGTCCCGGTGCGGGTGTCCTTCAGCGCCCCGCTCACCGAACGGCGGCAGATCCGGGCCGAGGCCGCCCGGATGTACCGGGAGGCGTGCGCGGCGCTGGGCCTGACGCCGCGCCCCGACGCGAGCTGACCCCGTTCGATGTCGGGCGGCCCGCCGGTCACACCGGCGGGCCGTCACCCGTCGGTGCGGACCGGCATCACCAGCGGCGCACCCGTGCGCGGATGCGGCAGCACCTCGATCTCGTGCTGATAGACCTCACTCAGCCGGTCGGCGGTGAGCACCTCGACCGGCGGCCCGTCGGCGACCAGCCGCCCGCCGGCCAGCAACGCGATCCGGTCCGCGTACGCGGCGGCCAGCGCCAGGTCGTGCAGGACCACCACCACCGCGCCGCCCTGGCGGGCCCGCTCGCGTGCCAGCCGGAGCACCAACTCCTGGTGGTGCAGGTCCAGTGCGGCGGTCGGCTCGTCCAGCAGGAGCATCGGGGTGCGCTGGGCGAGCACCCGGGCCAGCGCGACCCGCGCCTGCTCGCCGCCGGAGAGCGCGGAGAAGACCCGGTCGGTGAAGGACTCGGTGCCGGTCAGCCGCAGGGCCTCGTGTACCACGTCGTCGTCCTCGGCGGCGTACCGGGTGCCCGCCCAGGGGGCGCGCCCCATCGCGACCACCTCGGCGACGGTGAACGGGAACGTCATGGTGGCGCGTTGCGGCAGCACGGCGCGGAGTCGGGCCAGCTCGACCGGGGTCCAGCGGTGCAGCGGGCGGCCGGCGAAGGCGATACCGCCACCGGCCGGCGGCAGGTCGCCGCAGATGGCGGCGAGCAGGGTGCTCTTGCCGGCGCCGTTCGGCCCGACCAGCGCCAGCAGTTCCCCGGCCCGTACGTCGAGGGTCACGTCGGTCAGGATCGGCCGGCCGCCGCGCCGGACACTCAACCGGTCGACCCGCAGACCGATCGGTTCACGGCCGATCTCGGTCCTCATCCCCATCCTCCCGCCCGGGCCCGGGTCCGCCGCAGCAGCCAGAAGAAGCACGGGCCGCCCACCACGGCGGTCAGCACGCCGAGCGGCAGTTCCTGGTAGTCGACCAGGGTGCGGGCGGCCAGATCCCCGGCGACGACCACGATGGCCCCGCCCAGCGCGCTGGCCGGCAGGAGCAGCCGGTGGCCCGGCCCGGCGACCATCCGGACCAGGTGCGGCACCACCAGCCCGACGAAGGAGATCACGCCGGTGAAGGCCACCGCGGCGGCGCCGAGCAGCGCGGTCACCCCGATCATGGCCAGCCGCAACCGTTCCACGTGGACGCCCAGATGCCGCGCCGACCGGTCACCGAGCGCCAGCAGGTCCAGGCGTCGGGCGGTGGCGACGGCGATCGCGATGCCGAGCGCCGCGCAGGGCGCGGTGACTCCCACGGCCGACCAGTTCGCCTGGGCCAGGCTGCCGAGCTGCCAGAACGCGATGGCGCGTACGGCGTCGGCGTCACCGAAGAACATCAGCAGGCCGATCAGCGCGCCGGCCACCGCGTTGACCGCGATGCCGGTCAGCACCAGCGTGACCACCTCGGTGCGTCCGCCGGTCCGGGACATCGAGTAGACCAGCCCGGTGGCGACGAGGCCGCCGAGGAAGGCCCCGACCGCGACGGTCCAGCCACCGAACGTGGCGACACCGGTGATGATGACCGTGGCGGCACCGACGGCGGCGCCCGAGGAGACGCCGATGACGCCCGGCTCGGCCAGCGGATTGCCGAAGACGCCCTGCATCAGCGCGCCGGCGCAGCCGAGCGCGGCCCCGACGACCACGGCGAGCACGACCCGGGGGAAGCGCACGACCCAGAGTGCGCTCTCGCCGTGCAAGGCGCTCGGCAGTGGCCCGACGTCGAGTCCCACGCGGTGCAGCAGCGATCCGAGCACCTCGGCGGGCGGCACCTGGACCTGCCCGGTGCCGGCCGCGACCAGGCAGAGCAGGACCAGGGTGACGCTCAGCCCGACCAGCAGCAGGGTCCGTCTCACGTGCACGGTCGGTGGACCGCCTCGGCGAGGGCCTGGATGGTGCGGCCGGTCCGGGCCCCGAAGCTCAGCAGCATCCCGTCGTCCATGTCCACGATCCGGCGATGCTGACCGGCCGGGGTCTGGCCGACGCCGGGCAGGGCGAGCAGTCCGTCGACGCCCTTGACCGACTCCAGCCCCTCGGTCATCACCAGGATGACGTCCGGTGCCGCGTTGATCAGACCTTCGCTGGTCAGTGGCCGGAACCGGGACAGTCCGATCTCGGTGCCGGCGTCGGTCGCCCCGATGGCCCGGATCATCTCGTCGGAGCCGGCGCCCTTGCCGCCGATCAGGTACACCCCGGCGGTACCCCGGACGTAGAGGAACGCGATGCGCAGGGGCGTACCGTCCGCCGGGGCGCTGCGGCGGGCCTCGGCGATCTCCGCGTCGACCCGGGACACCAGGAGTTCCCCGGCCGCTGGTACGCCGAGCGCGGCGGCGATGGCGCGGATGTTGCGGGGGATCGCGGCGAGACTCTGTTCGTCGTCGATCAGGACCACCGGGATGCCGGCCCGGCGGAGCTGGGTGAGCACCTCGGGTGGGCCGATGCTGGTGTCGGCGAGTACCACCGTGGGGTTCAGCCGCAGCACGGCCTCGGCGGCCAGGTCGTGGCCGGCGGGCGTGACCACCGGCAGGTGCGCGGCGGCGGCGAAGGTGGTGGAGGTGTCCCGGCCGATCACCCGGCCGCCAAGGCCGAGGCTGAACACGATCTCGGCGATGGACCCGTACAGGTTCACCGGGAGGATGCGGCTGGCGTCGGTGACGGTGACCTTCGTCCCGTCGGCCGAGTCGACGGTGGCCGGCAGGCTGCTGCCGGGATCGCCGCCGACCGGGACGACGTCGGTGTCGGCGACCACGGCGGTGGCGGGTCCGCAACCGGTCGCCGGGGTGGCGCCCGGTGCGGTGGTGGCGGCGTCGCAGGCGACGAGACCGAGCAGCGCGGGCAGCGCCAGCAGGGCGGGCAGCAGCCGCCTCATCGCTGTCCCTGCCGGCGTCGGCGGATCCGCAGGACGACCAGCAGGACCAGCAGCGCGGCGAGTCCGGCCACGATCGTGGTGAACCAGCGGCCGGCCGGTCCACTGTCGCTGACCTGGGTGGTGAGCAACGGCTGGTCGGCGCTGACCGGGTCGGCGCCGGTGCCGCCCGCACCGGTGGTTCCGCCGGCCTCGGCCGGGGCGGATCCCTCGACGGCGTCGGCCGAGGGGGGCACCCCGGCGGGCGCGCCGGAGGCGGCCGGTGCCGGTGCGGCGGAGGTCCGGGGGGTGCCGCCGGGCGCCGGGGAGGCCGGGGGGTCGGCCCGGGTGCTCGGGCTGGCCGCCGGTGCGGCGAAGGTGACCGGGACCTTGACATCCTGGGAGCGGTCGGAACTGCGGGTGTGGTCGTTGCGGCTGGCCACCACGCAGCGCCGGACGGTGCAGTCCACGTCGCCGATCGTGGTGGTCAGCCGGAGCCGGACGCTGAACGAGCCGCCGGAGCCGTACGGGACGGCCAGCCCCTCGCCGTACGCGGGCGGGTTCGACGAGATCCAGTGCGAGGCGCCGCTGGCACCGCTGGTGTCGATGCCGCCGCCGCAGGGCGAGGGTGGCGCACCGGTGCCGTTGTCGACGCAGTACGCGACGTAGATGCCCTTGGCGGTGTCGTAGCCGGAGCCGGAGACGGTGACGGTGGAACCGGCGAGGGGGATCGCGGTCGTCCGGCTGACGGAGAGGCGCTGGCCGTCGGGGCCCCTGCCGACCGTGTCCGCGTACGCGGGGCCGGCCGCGAGGGCGCCGATCACCAGCAGCACCACGCTGACCAGGGCGGCGGCGAGGCGGGCAGGCATGAGTGACCTCCGATAACTGGTTAGGCTAACCTAAGTAGATCTTGGGGGTTGCGCAAGAGGGTGTTCGGAGGATGTCGCAGAGGATTAGGTGAGCCTAACCTAATCGGGCCCTACTCCCTCCGAGAGGAAGACCCATGTCCGTACCCAGACCCGGCGGTATCCGCCGACGGTCGTGCCGGTGGGTGTCGGCAGCGGTGCTCGGTGCCGCCGCGTCACTGGCCGTGGTGGCCCCGGCGACGGCGGCGCCGACCGACGTCACCGCAGGAAGCCTCGACTGGGGCTTCAAGAGCTCGTTCCGGGCGTACGTCTCGACCGGTAACGGCAACCCGCCGATCGGGGTCGCCGACGGTGCCACCCGCAACGCGGACGGCACCTTCAAGTTCCCGGTCACCGGCGGCACGTACGACAGCGCCACCGGCGCGACCACCGTCAACTACGGCGGCACGGTCGTGTTCTCGTACCCGTCGCATTTCTTCAAGATCACCCTGGCCAACCCCACCGTGGTGGTGGACGGTGCCGGCGGTTCGTTGCTCGCCGACGTCGACCTCGAGGTCAGCGGCGGCGGGTTCGAGCCGGTGCAGATCGAGCAGGCCGCCATCGCCACCCTCGGCACCGGCGGCGCCAGCCCGACCGTCTCGGGTGACACGGTGAGCTGGAGCAACCTGGCCACCATGCTCACCGAGACCGGGGCCAGTGCCTTCGCCGGCTTCTTCACCGCCGGCACGGCCCTGGACCCGACATCGTTCACCTTCACCACCGGCCCGGGCGGCGGCGGTCCCGCCACCCCGTCGGTGACCGTGGATCCGTCCGCCGCCCTCGACCCCGAGGGGACGTCGGTCACCGTCACCGGCTCCGGGTTCGACCCGGACGCCAACGGCGGCGTCGGCGTCTAC
Source organism: Micromonospora craniellae (assembly GCF_014764405.1). Classification (NCBI taxonomy): domain Bacteria; kingdom Bacillati; phylum Actinomycetota; class Actinomycetes; order Micromonosporales; family Micromonosporaceae; genus Micromonospora; species Micromonospora craniellae. The sequence continues at coordinate 5,936,389 of NZ_CP061725.1, forward strand.
GTGGCGTTCGGCCCGAAGGTCGACAACCACTGGACGAACTCCCGCCCGTACAAGCCGGTGAAGTGGGTGCACAAGAACGCCTCGTCGTCCGCGGCGCAGGTCAGGCTCGCCGCCGACGGCACCTTCTCCACCACGTTGGACCTGGTGCCGAGCTACACCGACGGCAACGGCGACACGGTCGACTGCACGGTGACCCAGTGCTACGTGCTGACGTTCGCGGCACACGGCTCCGGCGACCGCAGCCAGGACACCTTCACGCCGGTCACCTTCCGGGGTGCCACCGGTGGGCCGAGCGGCGCCGAGCAGGAGATCACCGCCACGGTGCTCCAGTCCGGCCCGCTGACGCTGACCTCGTCCGGCAGCGCCGTGACGCTGTCGGACGTGCACCCCGGCGGGGTGGCCGACGGTGCGCTCAACGCGGTGACGGTCAGCGACCTGCGCGGCACCAACGCCGGCTGGAACGTGGTCGGTCAGGTGGAGGACTTCACCAGCGCGCTCGGCGGCACCATCGCCGCCGACAACCTCGGCTGGACGCCGAACGCGTCCGTGCTCGCCGACAATCTGGTGGGCTCGGCCGGGGTGGTCACTCCGGGCGGGCAGGCCAACCCGGGTGATGGCACGGGTCTGGGCGGCGCCCGTACCCTGTGCGGCTCCGCGGCCGGCGCCAGCGCCGGCAGCTTCCGGTGCGGTGCCGACCTGGGCCTCGGGGTCCCGGCCGCCACCGGTCCCGGTGACTACACCGCCACCCTGACCCTGACCCTGTCCTGACGCGTGGAAGGGCATCTTGTTGTGCGCAGACCGATGACGAGGTGCCCTTCCCCGCACCTGGTCGCCGTGACCGTGGTCCTCACCGTGCTCGCCACCGTGCTGGCCGGCGGACCGGCCGTCGCCCTCGCCGCGCCGGCCCCCGCGCCGTCGCCGAGCGACGCCGGGTTCACCTGGGCGGTGCAGCCGTCCGGACCGTCCGGCCCCACCGGCCGCAGCTACTTCGTCTACGACGCCGAACCCGGTCAGGTGATCGAGGACCGGGTGGCGCTGACCAACCTGAGCAAGACCACGATGACCTTCGCGGTGTACGGCGCCGACGCCTTCACCACCGACGACGGCGGCTTCGCGCTGCAACCGGCCAGCCGCCCACCGGTCGACGTGGGCGCCTGGACCCGGTTCGCCGAACGCACCTACCGGGTGCCGGCGGGCGAACAGGTTATCGTGCCGTTCCAGGTCGGCGTGCCGGCCAACGCCAGCCCCGGCGACCACGCCGGTGGCGTGGTCGCCTCGATCGCCCAGGTGGCGGAGGGGGGCGGGCAGGTCAGGCTCGACCGTCGCGTGGCCGCCCGGATCTATCTGCGGGTCGCCGGCCCGGTGCGCCCCGGCCTCCAGGTCGAGGCGATGCGGATCGGCTACGACAACCCGATCAACCCGTTCGGCACCGGGCCGGTCGTGGTCAGCTACCGGCTGCGCAACACCGGCAACACCCGACTGACCGGCACCACCCAGGTACGCCTGACCGCGCCGTTCGGTCTCGGGCTGGCCCGCACCGAGCCGGTCACCGTGCCCGAGCTGCTGCCCGGCGCGGCGATCACCGTCACCGAACAGATCAACGGCGTGGTGCCGGCCGGACGGCTGGCCGCCGCCGTGGCCGTCGACCCGGCCACCCCGGACCGGATGCTGCCCACCGTGACCCGCACCGCCGTGACCTGGGCCGTGCCCTGGGTCTGGACGGCGGTGCTGCTCGCCGCCCTCGGCGCGCTGCTGGTCAGCCGGGTGCGGGCGATCCGGCGGCGCCGGTCGACGCCGGCATGAGGTGGCTCGCGTACGGTGTCGCCCTGCTCGCCGGCCTCGCCCTGGCCGGCGCCCCGGCCCCGGACCCACGCGTGGCGGTGGACCGGGCCGAGGCGAAGCCGGGGGAGCAGGTGCTGGTCCGGCTCACCGGCTGGCCCACCGGCACCGTCGTGATCGAGCTGTGCGACGCGGGTACGCCGCCCCGCTGCGCGGTGGACACCTCGGCGCAGATCCACCTGCCCGCCACGGGTACCGGCGGCGCACCGCTGACCGTCGCCGCGCCGCCCGGTGGCTGTCCCTGTCAGGTGCGGGTGCGCACACTGGACGGTCGGCTCTCCGCGACCACGCCGCTGGGCGTGACCGGCGCGATCCGGCGATCCGGCGGCACCGTCCGGCAGACTGGAACCCGCCCCCCGGTCGTCGTCGGGGCGCAGGTCGAACGCGACGGCGGCTGGCCCGCCCTGTTCGGTGCCTCCGTGCAGCGGACCGTGGTGCTGCGGCTGCGCAACGACGAGCCGGTGCCGGTGGCGGTGGCCCTGTCGTTCACCGTCGGTCGGGGACCGGAGCCGACCGGCTTCGTCGCGTCCCCGGACACGCCGGACCTCGCCGCCGGGGAGGAACGCCTCGTGCGGATCCCGATGACCCTGCCGGCACCGGCCGTCGGCGACTACCGGATCCACGGCGAGGTGGTCACCTCCGGCGCGGCCCGCCGGGTGGAGGCGACCACCGACCACCAGCCGTGGGGGCTGGCCGGGCTGTTCGGCTTCGCGCTGCTCGTGCCGGTGGCGGCTGAGCTGCGCCGCCGCCGGTCTTCCGGGCGCTGAACCGCCCACTGCCCGGCCCGCTCCGCCCGCCTCCGGCGCGTCGATCAAGGACTCTGGAGGTGGCCGTCGGCACCGGCCTCAACCTGCCGCACTACCCGGCCGACGTGCAGCTGAGTGGCGTCGACTGGAGTCCCCGTACGGTGCGGCCGCCTCCCACCCGCTGCTGCGCGCCGCGCAGCACGTCGTCGACCTGGTGAGCGTGCCGTTGCAGGGCGAGCACTACACCCGTCGCCCGCTGCACACCCTGCGACAGCTCGACGTCGAGGTGCTCGTCACCGAACGACTCAGCTACGGCGCCATCGAACGCGTGCACGCCCGCCGGGCCTAGCCGGGCACCGAGGGACGGGACCTACCAAACTCGTACCGTTCGCCCTGTTTTGCCGACTCCGGCCAGGGTACCGCGATGCCATCCGGTCCTAATGTTCCAGGAGGTAGTCGCCGAGATGGATGCCCGCAATCCCGCAAAGGTGGTCAAGGAAGCGGTGGAGTCCGCTGCGGAGAAGGTCACCGACACCCTGACGTCAGAGGTGCCCGGCAAGCCCGGTAGCGCCGAGCCGACGGTGCCGGAGCCGACCACGCCGCAGGACCCGCCGCCACCCAAGCCGGAGCAGGGCAGCCCGCAGACCCGTACGCCGACCGGCGCGCGGACCGGTGCTCCGGCCGCTGCCGACGGCCAGCAGGGCGCCTACCTGACCACGGCACACGGGGCGCGGCTGCGCGACACGGACCACTCGCTCAAGGCGGGGCCCCGGGGGCCGGTGCTGCTCCAGGACCACCACCTGCGCGAGAAGCTCACGCACTTCGACCACGAGCGCATCCCGGAGCGGGTCGTGCACGCCCGGGGCGCGGGTGCGCACGGCGTGTTCACCGCGTACGGCGGGGCCGAGGCGGTGACCCGGGCGGGATTCCTCCGCAAGGGCCGTACCACCGACGTTTTCGTCAGGTTCTCCACCGTCCTCGGATCGCGCGGCTCGGCCGACACCGTGCGCGACACCCGGGGCTTCGCGACGAAGTTCTACACCGACGAGGGCACCTTCGACCTCGTCGCCAACAACATGCCGGTCTTCTTCATCCAGGACGCCATCAAGTTCCCCGACATCGTGCACGCCGCCAAGCCGCGTCCGGACCGCGAGATCCCGCAGGCCCAGGCCGCACACGACACGTTCTGGGACTTCGTCTCCCTGCACACCGAGGCGCAGCACCACGTGATCTGGAACATGTCCGACCGGGGCGTCCCGCGCTCGTACCGGACCATGGAGGGCTTCGGGGTGCACACCTTCCGCCTGGTCAACGAGGCGGGGGAGACGGTGCTGGCCAAGTTCCACTGGAAGCCGAAGCTGGGCGTGCACTCGCTGGTCTGGGAGGAGGCCCAGATGCTCGCCGGCATCGACCCGGACTTCCACCGGCGCGACCTGTACGACGCCATCGAGGCGGGCGCCTTCCCGGAGTGGGAACTCGGTCTCCAGATCTTCCCGGACACCCCCGAGGAGACGTTCGCCGGCATCGACCTGCTCGACCCGACGAAGATCGTGCCGGAGGAACTCGCCCCGGTGCAGTTGGTCGGCAGCCTGACGCTGAACCGTACGCCGACGAACTTCTTCGCCGAGGCCGAGCAGGTCGCCTTCCACGTCGGCCACCTGCCGCCCGGCATCGACGTCACCAACGACCCGCTGTTGCAGGGCCGCCTCTTCTCGTACGTCGACACCCAGCTCACCCGTCTGGGCGGGCCGAACTTCGCGCAGATCCCGGTCAACCGGCCGCACGCGGCGGTCAACGACATGCGGCGGGACGGCTTCCACCAGCACGCCGTGCATGCCGGGGTGGCGCCGTACCGGCCGAACTCGCTCGACGGCGGCAACCCCTTCCCGGCCGGCGACGCCGAGAACGCCTTCGTGGACGTGCCGGTACGCGTGGCCGAAGCGCCGAAGGTCCGGGCCAGCCCGGCGTCCTTCGACGACCACTTCAGCCAGGCGCGACTGTTCTGGCTGAGCATGTCCCCGGTGGAGCGGGAGCACATCGTCCGCGCCTACACCTTCGAGCTCGGCAGGTGCTACCACCAGGCGATCAGGGAGCGGCAGCTCCAGTGCCTGGCCAACATCGACCCGGTGCTCTGCGCCCAGGTCGCCGCCGGTCTCGGGCTGCCCGCGCCGGAGCCGACCATGCCGCTGGCCGACGTCACGCCCAGCCCCGCGTTGTCCCAGCTGGGACGGCAGTGGCCGACCGACGGGCGGATGGTGGGCATCGTCGTCGACCCCGACGTCGACCTCGACACCGTCCGCGACGTCCGCCGGGCGATCTTCGCCGCCGACATGGTGCCGCTGTTGATCGCCCCGCACGGCGGCCTGATCGGTGACCTGCCGGCGCAGCGCAGCTTCGCCACCGGTCGGTCGGTCGAACTCGACGCGCTGCTGGTCGCCGCCGCGCCGGCTCCGGCGCCGGACGCGCCACCGGCCCCCGACTCCCAGGTCGGCGCTCCACCGGCCGCCGGCCCGGTGGATCCCCGGGTGCTGCTGATGGTCGAGGAGTGCTGGCGGCACGCCAAGGCGATCGGTGCCTGGGGCTCCGGTGTCGCCGTGCTGGAACAGGCGGGCGTCGGCGGCACGCCCGGCGTCGTCACCGGGGACTCCGGCGAGGACGTCTTCGCGGGGGTGCACCGGCTGGTGGCCGACCACCGGGCCTGGGACCGGCTCTCCGCCTCGGTCGGCTGACCCACCGATCTGCCCCGGGACGGTCCGTCGCGCGGCGGCGGACCGCCCCCGCATCCGTGCACTGTCGGTCGCGCCCGTGCACTCACAGCCCTCCCCGGCCCCGTCGGGCCAGCGCCCTGGCGGCGCTGCCGCTGCGCACCGACTTCCACGAGTTCCCCGGGCGCTCACACCGGACGTGTGCGGAGCCCGGCTGGGAGCAGGTCGCCGACTACGCCCTCGACTGGGCCCAGCGCCACGCGGTCTGAGCCGGTGGGCTCCCGCCGGTACGCCGTCGGGAGCCCACGTCGGCTCACCCGGCGACCAGCATGCCGACGTCCACCCCCAGCTCCGGTGCGCAGTGCAGCAGGAACGCGGGCCACACGCTGCCGGTCCGCGCCCAGATCCACCCGAGCGCCAACCCCATCACCGTCGCGAAGAGGCCACCGGCGACGTTGAACCCCCAGACGCCGTCGAGGTCGACGAGGAGGCCGTGCCCGGCACCGAAGACCACACTGGTGAGGACGACGCCCCAGCCGACCGGCGCACCGAGCACGACCCAGGGAGTGCCGAAGGCACGGTCGAGCACCGCGAGCATCGCCGCGCGCCAGATCAGCTCCTCGGTCAGGTTCGGGATCGTGGCGTTGTAGGCCACCTGTTCGGCGCCCACCGCCGTGGCGGCCGACGGATCCAGCGCGACCGCCAGCGCGGTGAGCCCGACGAAACCCCCGAAGACGACGGCGATGGTGAGCAGCGCCGGCCGGGCCGAGCCGGGCGTGATACTCAGCCGCAGGCCCGCCTCGGCGCGCGCCCACCGGTGCAACATGCCGAACAGGACGGCCAGCCAGACCAGGTCGAGCACCTTGCCCTGCCAATGCCGATCGAGCGCGTCGAACACCGGCAGCGGCGCCATCCGCCCGGAGACTGCGGTGAGCAGCACGAGGTAGGCCACCACGGCGACCGCGAGCCAGGTGCCGGGTGACCCCGCGACCTGCCGCGCCGCTGCGGTGCCCCGCCGTGCCGCCGTGACCAGGATGAGGACCAGCAGCGTCACGAGCAGTGTGACAATCAAGGTCAGGGCCCAGGCCGTCGCCACCGCGACACTCCGGGTGGCCTCACCCAGCCCGTCGGGAACGATCCACGCGTACGCGACGAAGACCACCGCGAGCGGAACCAGCACGGGTACCACCCACCGGCCCGTCTCCGTCGGTCGCACCAGTCGCCCGACGTCCCCCGAGTCCGTCCCCAAGATCCTCATGCAAGCCGACGTTACCCTGCGCCCGCCAGTCGACCCGGCGGGGCGAGGCTCCTGTGCTCGGCCCCTGTCGACCTGACAGCACAGACGGATCGCACCCGCACCCCTTGCGCCAGTTCGCTGAATCGTGTGTCGTCGTCAGCGGACCATCGGGGGCTGGAAAGACGACACTCGCGCACCTTCTCGCCGGGAGGATCGGTTGCCCAGCGATCTGCCGGGACGAGATCAAGGAGGGCATGGTCCATGCGGCCGCCGACGGCAGGACGAGAAAGCTGTCCGTCGTGCCCTCGGCGACCATCAGACCCATGCCGTCGGCCACCACGGCTTTCGGCCCGTCCGGCTCGACGTGCCCGAGATCGAGTTGGACACCAGCGACGGCTATCGCCCTCGCCTCGACGAGATCGTTGCCTTCGTGAACGCCGGGCGATGAGCCACCGATGGAGCCACAACTTGCCCCCGTCCGCGCCGTCGTGACGGTGCACGTCTCATCGTGGCGGTGTAGCTGTTCGCACGTCGGCGTGTCGCCCAGCCACACTGCCACGATTAGGGGAATCATGTCGCGCTTCCTGTCATTCGCGAGGTCGTACCAGACGGGTGGTTCGACCAGCCCTTGGGGCGGTTCTCTGACGGGGAGACGCTGCCAGTGGTCGGCGGGAGACCGCCCGGGTGCTGCCCGGGCGGTCTGCGTCGTCGGTGCTGGTGCGTTCACGCGTTCTGTAGCGCCTGGTGCAGGCGGCGGGCCTCGGTGACCAGTCGGCTGGAACCACCTCGGGCGGCCACCTCGGCGAGGCCGGGGACGTCGAGGCGTACCCCGGTGGCGGTGGCGGTCTCGCTGGCCAGGGTCAGCACGTCGATGGTGCCGCGTGGGGCGGTCGGCGGGGTGAGCAGTGCGGGCAGCGTGGCGGCCAGCAGTCGCCAGACGGTCAGTGGTACGCCGGCCTGGGCGGCGTCGCGCAGTGGCTCGACGGCCCGCGACAGTTTGACACGGTCCCTGGTGACCAGCGCGCCGAGTGCCGTGCCGGTGCCCGCCGCGTCGAGCTGGCCGGCGGCGGCGAGGGTGAGCAGGGCGTCCAGGGTGGCCACCCGGTCGGGGGCGTGCCGGGCGCCGAGGCCGTACGCCACCGCCAGGTCGAGGGCGATCCCGCCGGGTCCGGTGATCTCGGCGAGCAGCGGCAGCACCGCCGTACCGTCGCGCTGGTCCAGGTCGGCGGTGTTGGCGACGAGGGGGAGCACGGAGGCGGCGACGACGCCCCGGTGACCGGGCAACAGCGAGGGCCACAGGTTCACCCAGCCGAAGTGCTCCACGCCGATCGAGGTCGGGTGCAGGGTGAGCAGCCCGTCGGGGTCGGCGTGACCGTCGGGCGGGCTCAGCTCGACCAGCAGCCGCTCCGGCGGCATGTACGGATGGTCCCAGCTGTACCGGCCCTGCCGCTTGCGGTGCAGGGTGCTCTGCCGCATCACCGGTTGCGGCAGTCCACCGTCGCGCAACCAGGTGGCGAGGCGGTCACCGGCCGGGGTGCCCAACGCCGCCGCCGTGCCGGCGACCGCCTCGTCAGCGTCGGTCGGCAACCGCAGCAACGCCTGGGTCAGATCCCAGTGCCCGGGTGTACGCGCACCGAGCGCCGCGAGTCGTTCCACAAGCGCCAACGGGTCGATGGTGCCGTTGGCGGCGGTGGGCAGGGCCAGCAGTCCGGTATTCCCCGGGTCGTTGACGTGCACGCCGATCTCGGCTAGCCGGGCGCGCAGCAGCCGGTGCACCGGGGGCACCCGGGGGTTCGTGCCGACCAGCTCCGGTGCCGACGGTTCGCTGCGGCGGACCGCGTCGAGCAGCGCCTGCCACCGGGAACGGGGGCGGGCGGGTTGCTCGACCCCGGCGCTTTTGAGCACGTCGACAAGCACCTCGCAGAGGCAGAGCGGGTCGTACTGGTGTTCGTTCGCCCACGACCAGTGCCGGCGTTCGATCACCGGGGCGAGGGCGGCGTGCACCCGGGGACCGTCGGTGGCGGTGAGTCGGACCATCCCGTCGAGGATCCGCTCCAGCGGAGTGCCCTGGTATCGGGTGCCGAGCAGCGCGGCGACCTCCTCGGCCAGCTCGTCGACGTCGGTGATCGGCGCGGGGGCCGGTGCGGACGGTGCCGGGGCGGGCAGGTCGTCGCCGCGCGGACCGGTGCGGGCAGGGCCGAGGTCGGGTGGCTCCGGCACCACGCCGTGACGGGCGGCCAGAGCGGCGGCGCGGTCGCGCAGCTCGACGGCGGGGTGGTCGGCACCGAGTGCGATCACCTCGGCGATCTCGGTGGCCCGGTCGGGGTGCTGGCGGGCCAGCTTGTCGAGCCAGGTGAGCTGGGTGCGGACCAGCGCCTTGTCGGGCCGGGTGAGCACCTGGCGGGAGGCGTCGAGGACTGACTCCAGCTCCAGGTCGGGCACCTGACGCAGCGCCTTCTGCGCCATGGTGGCCACCGGCGCGGGCGCGTCGGTGAGCAGGCGCAGGTGGTCGGTGGCGCGGGCGGCGATCTCGGCGCTGCTCAGCGCGAGCAGGCCGAGCAGGGTGGTGAAGGCGCGCAGCGCGGTCGGCCGGTCACCGCGCAGCAGGCGGCCGAGCGCACCGTCGACGAGTGCCGTCCGTTCGACCACCCCTTCGGCGCCGAGCTGGGCCAGCGCGGTCAGCAGGGCGTGCCGCTTCGGCTCGTCCCAGCTCTTCCAGTGCACGTCGAACATCATCTGCGTGCCGATGCCGTCCGCCTCGAACAACCGGGGCAGCATGGCCGGCAGGAACGGGTCGTCGCGGATCCGGTCCGCCACCGGGGTCGGGGCGCCTCGGCGACCTCGGTCGGGGAACTGCACGGCGGTCAGCCACAGCTGCACCGAGCGGTCGTCGGTGGGCGGCGGCGACCCCTCGACCCGCAACACCTCGGCGACGAACAGCCAGTCGTCGACCCAGGTGCGTTGGCCGAACCGCGCGGCCACCCGGTATGCCAGGTCACCGAGCCAGGTGACGCCGCGTTCCTGCGCGACGGCGAGGACCAGCCTGGCGGCCCGGGTGCCGTCCACCGGCACCGAGGCGCGCCCGATGATCGCGGCGGCCTGGGCGGCGGTCGGCAGGCAACCGACGACGGCGACCGCGAGCGCGGTGCCCGACCCCGTGGTCCACCACGTCTCCTTGTCCCGCTTCTTGAACCAGGCGGTCAGCTCCACGCCGATCTCGCGGCGGCGCGGCTCGGGCAGCCCGGTCAGCGCCTCCGCGACCTGCTCGGCGGAGCCGTTGCCGACCAGGTCGAACAGGTCGCTGGTGCCGCCTTCTGCCAACTCCTGCCGACGGCGCGGCATGCTCTTGATGATGTCGACCCGCGTAGGGCGCCTCACACCCGCTCCTCGACCCGGTTGGTGACCATCATGCGGGCGGCCAGGGCGTGCCGGCACGGCCCCCGTTGCCCCCGGTGCTTGGCCCACCAGGGGCAGGTGCAGGTGAGCGCGCCGTCGGGCAGCAGCCGGACCCGGTAGATCTGGTCGCCGCTGCGGATGGTGGCCGACGCCCCGTCCGCCTGCACCGCGCCGGCGTCGAGCAGCGCCCGTGCGCCGACCAGCCGGGGGTTGTCGCGCTCGGCCCGGCCCGCGTCGTACGGCATGACCCGGTGGAAGTATGCCGCCTCGGAGACGTCGTAACCGACCCGACCGGCGGTGCCGAGCTGCGCCAGCGCGCCCCGGACCCGGTCGGCGTCGATACCCGCCTCGCCTGCCAGCCGGTCCACGTCGACGGTCGGATCCCAGGACAGCAGCGCGGAGACCAGCTCGGCGTCGTCGACCACGTCGTCACCGGCCAGTGCGGTCAGCGCCGCGCCCTCGCCGGAGAAGCCACGGTAGGGCTCGGGGGAGAGGGTCAGCGAGAGCCGCAGCGCCCCGGTGTCCAGCTCCCACACGCTGGGTAGCGGCGCGGAACCGGCGCGCACCGTCGGGCCGTACACCCGGAGGGTCTTCGCGAAGCGCAGCATCGGGTGCAGCGCGACCAACCGGCTCGGCCCGGCCAGGCAGGCCGCCCCGGGGACCGGACGCGAGGTCAACCGCAACGACCGGCCGGCGGGCACCACCCAGAGCACCGAACGGCTGCCGCCCTTGGGCAGTCGCCGCAGGAACGTGGCGGCCTCGGCCGCCGACAGTTCCGCGCGGGGCTCGAAGCGGGCGGCGAGCACCTGCACCTCGGCGAAGCCACGCAGCCAGCGCACCGGCAGTGGGACCTTCTTCTCGACCACCTCGCCGTTCATCGTCGACACGGTCAGGTCGTCGGGGCCGACCGACATGTGCAGCGGATCCAGCCCGCCGACCCGGGACAGCGCCTCCCGCAGCGGCGTGTTGACGTCCACGTTGGTGGTGCCGTGCTCGACCACGTCACCGTCGAGGCCCTCGGGCAGCGCGTCGAGGCGGGCGTACACGCCGCAGCAGCCGGAGAAGGACTCGAAACGAAGCCGGTCGCGGCTGCCGGTGACCACCGGGTCGAGGCTGGCCGGGTCGACCGGCCGGTGGTAGCGGGTGCGGGCCACCTCGGCCACCGCCAGCAGGCCGACCGCCGCCGCCTGCGGCGTGGTCAGGAAACCACGGAAGAAACGGGGATTCGGGGTGGGCCCGCCGCTGGTCTGGAGGGCGAGCGCGCCGCCGCCGAGCGCGGAGGGGGCGAGGTACCGGTACGTCTGCACTGCGTTCACGCCGTCGGACGGTAGAGCACGCCCCTGACACGAGTCGGTGCGCGCTCGTTTCGTCACCGGTGGCCGGTCGCGTCCGCCCATGTACACGACCCAGGTCACCGCGCACGTCGCGGCACCACGCTCGGCGGTCAGTGGACCGCGACGGCCAGCGGCTCCGCGTCGGGCTCCGGAGCGTCGAGCTGGGCCGGCCGCACCACGAGGTGCAGCACGACCAGCGCCGACGCCATGCCACCGGCCACCACCAGGGCCATCGCCACCGCACCGTTGCCGAGGACCCCGACCATCGGCGCGGCCACCGCGCCGATGCCGAACTGCACCGAGCCGAGCAGCGCGGAGGCGGTGCCGGCGGCCTCGCCGTGCCGGGTCAGCGCCACCGCCGGGGCGTTCGGCAGCGCCAGACCGGCGGCCGCGAGCACCACCCACAGCGCCGCGAGCAGCGCCGGCAGGCCACCGAGCCCGGTCGCGGCGATACCGAGCAGCACCAGACCGGCGACGGTGCCGACCAGCAGGGCGCTGGCCAGGATCCGTTGCGGCGAGTAGCGGCGCAGCAGGCGTACGTTGGCCTGGGTGGCCGCGATCAGACCGATAGCGCCCGCGCCGAAGGCGAACCCGAACTGCTGCTCGTCGAGGTCGTGCTGCTCCTGCAGGACGAACGAGGAGCCGCTGACGTAGGCGAAGATCGACGCCATCGCCAGCCCGGCCACGAGCACCAGCCCGACGAAGGGCCGGTCGCGCAGCAGCGAGCGGTAGAGGCGGGCGGTGGACACCACGCCACCGCGCTGGCGGCGGGCCGGCGGCAACGTCTCCCGCAGACCGAACACGGCGACCAGCATCAGCAGGACGCCGAAGACCGCCAGCGCCGCGAACACCCCCCGCCACTGGGTCCAGCGCAGCAGTTCGCTGCCGAGGGTCGGCGCGAGGACCGGGGCGGCACCCATCACCAGCAGCAGGCGGGACAGCACCTGCGCGAAGGCCGTACCGCTGAACAGGTCACGGACCACGGCCATGGCGATCACGGCGGCGGCCGCGGCGCCGAGGCCCTGGACGACCCGAAGCGCGCCGAGCACGGCGATGCTCGGCGCGAGCGCGCACAGCACGGAGGCGACCACGTGCAGCGCGGTGCCAGCGATCAGCGGCTTGCGCCGACCGACGGCGTCGGAGAGCGGACCGATCAGCAACTGGCCCAGCGCGAGGCCGACCAGCGTGCCGGTGAGGGTCAACTGGACCGCCGCCGAGCTGGTGGCGAAGTCGTCGCCGATCGCCGGCAGCGCCGGCAGGTACATGTCGATGGTCAGCGGCCCCACCGCGATCAGTGAGCCGAGGACGAGGATGAGCCGGAGGCGTTGCCGGGGGCTCATCAGGTCGCCCGGCATCAGCGCGCCCGGCGGCGGGGCGCTCATCGGGCGACCTCCGGCCGGTCCGGACGCTGAGCAGGCAGTGGTGCAGCGGTCATAACTGGCTCCACCCCGCGACCGGCGAGCTGATTCCCGGTCGGCGTATTGGTAACGCAGCTCACAGCCGGTCGGGCGCCGGTGGACCCCCGGCCGACGGGTGCCGAGGCCAGGTCGCCCCGGCCGGCCGCCTTCGACCACGCCGACCAGGTGCCGGAGGTCAGCGAGTACGCGCTGGTGCGGACCGTGCCGGTGATGACATCGCCGACTCCAGAATGGACGGTGGCGGAAGCATGCCGCCGTCAGGCGGCTCGGATGAGGTCTGCGGCGCGCCACGCCAGCGCCATCACCGGCGCGTTCAGATAGCCGCTGACCAGGGTCGGCAGCACCGAGGCGTCCACGACCCGCAGGCCCGTCACGCCCCGGACCCGCAGCTGCGGATCCACCACGAAGTCGTCGTCGGGACCCATCGCGCAGGTGCCGACCGCGTGGTACCCGCAGTACCCGAGCGCCAGCCCCGCCTGGATGATCTCGTCGTCCTCGCGGACCGCCGGGCCGGGCAGCGTCTCGACGGAGATGCGCTTGGCGATCGGCCCGGTGGTGAACAGTTCCCGGGTCCGCCGGAAGGCGTCGACCGCCACCCGGCGGTCGTGCGCCGCGTCGAAGTAGCCGGCGACGATCCGGGGCGGCGAACCCGGGTCGGCGGAGGTGATGGCGAGGCTGCCCTCGCTCTCCGGCCGGGTCACCGTGACCTGCGCCATCAACCCCGACTCGGCCTCCAGCTCCAGCGCGCGTCCCGGCCGTCGAGGTGCCGCCGAGAAGGGCGCGACCAGCAACTGCGCGTCCGGGTGCCCGGCGGTCGGCGTGGCGCGGATGTACGCACCGACGTCGAACACCGGCAGGGCCAGTAGTCCCCGCCGGGTCAGCAGGTAGCGCAGCAGCTCCCGGCCCTGCCCGAGCGGCCCGCTCAGACGCGGGTTGTAGCCGACCCGTCCGGCCAGCCGGAACTGGATCGGGGTGGTCCGGTGCTCCCGCATCCCGGCACCGACCCGGGGCCGGTCGAGCAGCACGTCGACCCCGGCCCGGCGCAGCACCTCGGCCGGACCGATCCCGGAGACCTGCAACAACTGTGGGGTGGCGATCGCCCCGGCGGCGAGGACCACCTCCGCCCGGGCCCGGAAGTCGACCGGCTGCCCGCCCCGGAGGGCGTGTACGCCGACGGCGCGACCGTTCTCCACGAGAACGCGGCGGACGACCGTGTTCACCGCGACGTGCAGGTTGGGTCGGTGCCGGACCGGGTGCAGGAAGGCGTCGGCGGCGCTGCTGCGGCGGCCGTCGCGGATGGTGGCCATCAGGTAGCCGATCCGCTCGTCATCACCGGCGTTCAGGTCGTCCGTCCGGCGCCAGCCGAGTTCCTCCCCGGCCGCGATGGTCTCCTCGCAGATCTCGTCGGTGCCGGTGGCGGTGGACAGTCGCAGCGGGCCGCCGGTGCCGCGTACGTCGGAGGCGCCGAGCGGGTTGTCCTCCAGCCGCTTGAAGATCGGCAGCATGGTGTCCCAGCCCCAGCCGGGGTTGCCGAGGCGTACCAGCTCGTCGTAGTCGAGCCGGTCGCCACGGGCGTACACCATGCCGTTGATCGAGCTGGACCCGCCGACCAGCCGTCCGCGCTGCCAGACCTCCTGCCCGCCGGAGGGCACCTCGGCGGAGTAGTGCCACGCGGTGCGCCGGTCGTCCATCAGCCGGCTGAAGCCCTTGGGGATGCGCACCCACGGGCTGCCGTCCCATCCGCCGGCCTCGATCACCAGCACCCGGACGTCGGGATCCTCGGTCAGGCGGTTGGCCAGCACGCAGCCGGCCGAGCCCGCGCCGACCACCAGGTAGTCGTACACGGTCATGGGGAAAACCCTCCGGTTCGACGGCCCGGCAGGGACCTACCGTATTGCGTCGGTCACGCAGAAGGAAGAAGTGGGCGATCCGTGCCAGAAATCTTTACGCGGAGTAATCAGAGGTTGCCGTGAAGCCCGCCCGGCGACCGGTCTGCTGACACGTCGACGGGAGGTGCACAGTGGACGCGAATCCACGCCGCCACCACATCCTCGCCGTGACGCGTCGTCAGGGTGACGTCGACGTGCGGAACCTCGCCGCCGAGCTGAGCGTCGCGCCGGAGACCATCCGCCGCGACCTCAGCCTGCTGGCGCAGCAGGGCCTGGTCCGCCGCACGCACGGCGGCGCCTACCTGGGCTGTTCGGCGAGCGGGGCCGCGGCCGACGGGCTGGACCGGCCGCGTGGCGCGTCCTACCGACTCAGCGCGAACGCCAGCACGATCGCGGCGACGAGCGCCACCACGGCCAGCACCAGGGCGGTGATCTTCGCCGCGCTGTACGGGCGCTCACCGATCACCTCGCCGGTGCGGGCGTTGACCAGGATCTGGTACGACCGGCCGGCGTGCAGGTAGGCGGCGATCCAGACCGGCAACAGCATCAGCTTGTACGTCACGTCCGAGTAGCTGGTGTCGACGGAGTCGACGCGCTGTTCGTCGCCGCCGATGTCGCGGCGGCAGTCGCCGGCGATCACCGGTGCCATCCGGGCCTTCGCCGTGGTCAGCCCCGCCTCGGGCTCGGTGTCGTAGCGCAGCGCGTGATAGCCGGCCAGGTAGTCCCCGTGGTACGCGACCGCCTCGGTCAGCGGCCACGGGGCCAGCCGGTCCAGCTGCTGCTCCGGCAGGTACCGGGTGGCCGGGACCAGCACGTCGTCGAAGTCCCGCCGGACGGTGCCGCCGGCCGGATACCATCGGGTGCGGCGTACCTGCCGGGTCCGCATCTCCGCCTTGCCGTCGACGATCACCGTGTAGTTCTCGGTGACCCAGTAGTGCTGGCCGCGCTGCCCCCGGTACTGCGACACGGTCCGCGCGTCGAACGTCCAGTGCGGCAGGTAGGTGCCCTTGAGCGTCTCCGCCTCGCTGACCTTCTTGAGGCTGTTCGGCGCGAACCAGCGGCTGCGGCACCAGGTGCCCAGGGCGGTCCGCACACCGCTGCGGTCCACCGCGAACGGCAGCACCCCCTCCGGGGCGATGAGGCTGCCCGTCGCCTGGTCGGCCACCAGCGGCGCGGCGCAGAACTGGCACCGCTTCGCCAGCGCGTTGCTCTCGGTGCGGGCGCCGCAGCCGGGGCAGACGAAACTGTGCGCGCCGACCTGCGCCACCGGCTTGCGCGGCAGCGTGGCCAACTGGGCGTACGCGTGCTCGCGTACCTCCCGGCCGGCCCCGGCGATCTCCTGCTGGCGCCCGCAGTACGGGCAGCGCAGCACCGCCGCGCCCGGCGCGTACTCCACCCGGGCCCCGCAGCCGCCGCAACCGAACGTCGGCGGGGGAACGGTCGCGCCGTTCATCGCGGGGGCAGCGGCGGCGGGACGCTGGCCAGCACCGAGGCGAGCTCGGGAAGCTGCCCGGCGGGCTGCCACTGAGCCATGCCGGCCCGCCAGGCCAGCGTGTCCGGGCCCAGCGTGCCGGCGGCCACCTGGGTGGCCAGCCCACCGAGGTCGAACGGGCCCTGCCGCTGCCCGGCGACTCCGATGAACCACTGGGTCTGGGGCGGCAGCGGCGGCGGCTCGGCGCTCGGCGGCGGTGTCGGGGCGTGCGCCGCCGGTGCGTGGTGTGCGGGCGCGGCCTCGCCGGACATCGTGCGGGCCATCTGTTGCCCCATGGCCATGCCCATCCCGAGTCCGACGCCGGCACCCGCCTCGCCGCCCGGGTTCCTGGCCGCCTCCTCCAGCGCGGTGGCCGCCTGGAACTGGGTGAACCGGTTCAAGTCGCCGACCGCGCCCATGCTGGTCCGCTTGTCCAGCGCCCGCTCCACCTCCGGCGGCACGGAGATGTTCTCGATGACGAACGTGGGGATCGCGATACCGACCTCGGCCAGCTCCGCGGTCAGCACCCCGGCCAACCGTCGGCCGATGGCGTCCTGGTGGGCGGCCAGGTCCAGCAGCGGCACCCCGGCCGTGGCGAGCGCCCCGCCGAGCCGCCCCACGATGAGCTGCCGCAGGTACTCCTGCACCTCCTCGGTGCGGAACTGCGGGTCCGTGCCGACCAGCTCCCGCAGCAGTCGCTGCGCGTCCACCACCCGCGCCGCGTACGCGCCGAACGCGCGCAGCCGGACCACGCCGAACTCGGCGTCCCGCAGGATCACCGGGTTCTGGGTGCCCCACTTCATCTCGGTGAACTGCCGGGTGTTGACGAAGTACACCTCGGCCTTGAACGGCGAGTTGAAGCCGTACTTCCAGCCCTTGAGGGTGGACAGGATGGGCAGGTTACGGGTCTCCAGGGTGTAGGTGCCGGGCGGGAAGGCGTCGGCGATCTGCCCCTCGTTGACGAACACCGCCGTCTGCGACTCGCGCACGACCAGCTTGGCGCCCATCTTGATCTCGTTCTGGTACCGGGGGAAGCGCCAGACGATCGTGTCCCGGCTGTCGTCCAGCCACTCCACAATGTCGATGAACTCGCCCCGGAGCCGGTCCATCAGCCCCATCGCGCCTCTTCCTGTCGGTCCCGTGATGATCAGCGTTGCGGGCGACCGTACCAACCGGCGACCAGCTTCCCGGGCGGGGTGCGGCAGTCGGCCGGATACCGGACCGCCGGCCACGGCCATGCGTGGCTGACCGGATCGTTCCGCAGCGCAGCCCGATCGTGGCTGGTGCGGGCCCGTGCCGTCGCCACCCGCACCACAGCGCGACCGTAGACCGTGCTTTCGGCAGGCGCGGCTCCTGCTATCGGCCGGTGTGGTTCCGGCCCGCGTTCCGATGAGTGGTGCCTCCGCGAGCGCCACCATGGCGTCATGAAGGCGATCGTTCAACAGCGGTACGGCTCACCGGGCGTGTTGCGACTCCAGGAGGTCGACAAGCCGGCTCCCGCCGCGCACGAGGTCCTGGTGCGGGTGCATGCGGCCTCGGTCAACGCGCGGGACTGGCACGTGTTGCGGGGCGACCCGTACCTGGCGCGGCTGGCCGCGCCGCAGATGATGGGCCTGCGCGGCCCCACGCGGAAGATCCGTGGTACCGACTTCGCCGGGCGCGTCGAGGCGGTCGGTTCCGGGGTGGACCGGTTCCGCCCCGGCGCCGAGGTGTACGGCGACACCGGGGACGTCCACGGCGCGTTCGCCGAGTACGTGTGCGTCCCCGCCGAGCAGATCGAGGCCAAACCGGCGAACCTCAGCTTCGCGCAGGCGGCCACGATGCCGCTGGCCGGCAGCACCGCCCTGTCGGGCCTGCGGGACCTGGCACAGCTCCGGGACGGTCAGCACGTCCTGATCAACGGTGCCTCCGGTGGCGTGGGTACCTTCGCCGTCCAGATCGGCAAGGCCCTCGGGGCCACGGTGACGGCGGTGTGCAGTACCAGGAACGTCGACCTGGCCCGCTCCCTCGGCGCCGACCACGTCGTCGACTACACCACCCACGACTTCGTCCGCCTCGGCCGGCGCTACGACGTGCTGCTCGACCTGGTCGGCAACCGCTCCCTGGGCGACCTGCGTCGGGCGCTGGCGCCGGGAGGGACGCTTGTGCTCTCCGGTGGCGGAACCTCTCGTGGCCGACCCGGTCTCGTCGGTCCGATGGGTCTGCTCATCGGGGCCCAGGTGATGGCCCGCGTCGCCCGCGAGCGGATCCTCGTGCTCCCGACGCCGCTGAGCCGCGAGCTGCTGGCGGCGCTCCGCGAGCTCGCCGAGGCTGGCATGGTGAGCCCGGTCATCGACCGGACCTACAAGCTCGACGAGGTGCCCGAGGCGATCCGGTACATGGAGGTCGAGCACGCCCGCGCCAAGATCGTGGTCACCGTCTGAACCACCTGCGGTCGGGGTGGGACCGCTCAGGACCGGTGGATCGAGCCGTCGAGGTCGGTGAGCGGACGACCCGATCCGCCCCAGGACTGGGCGATGATCTCGGCGGCGATCGCCACGGCCGTCTCCTCGGGCGTGCGGGCGCCGAGGTCCAGCCCGATCGGCGAGGAGAGCCGGGCCAGGGCGGCCTCGTCCACGCCCGCCTCGCGTAGCCGGCGTATCCGGTCGTCATGGGTACGCCTGCTGCCCATCGCGCCGATGTACCGCGCGGACGTGCGCAGGGCGACCTGGAGCAGCGGTACGTCGAACTTCGGATCGTGGGTCAGCACGCAGAGCACGGTGCGCTCGTCGACGGTGGTCGAGGCGAGGTACTCGTGCGGCCAGCGCACCACGAGGTCGTCGACGTCGGGGAACCGCTTGCGGGTGGCGAACACCGGGCGGGCGTCGCAGAGCGTGACGTGGTAGCCGAGGAATCGGCCGATCCGGGCCACTGCGGCGGCGTAGTCGATCGCGCCGAAGACGATCATCCGGGGCGGGGGGACGTACGACTGGACGAAGACCGACACCTCGTCGCGGCGCTGCTCGCCGTGGGTACCGAGATGGACGGTGCCGGTGCTGCCCTGGGCCAGCATCCCGGCGGCCTGCTGCGCCACCGCGCGGTCCAGGTCGGGCTCGCCGAGGCTGCCGGCGACCCGGTCGGGCCAGACCACGAGCTGCGCGTCCCCGATCGACGCGGTGGCCACCGGCCGACCGGCGGTGATCGCGTCGAGCACCGCGTCGGTCTCGGTCAGTGTGACGCCCGGCTGCACCAGGACCTCGATGGTGCCGCCGCAGGTCAGACCCACCCCGAACGCGTCGTCGTCGCTGACCCCGTAGATCTCGGTGCGCGCCTTGCCGGTCTCGATGGCCTCCCGGCAGAGCTCGAAGACCGCGCCCTCCACGCACCCGCCGGAGACGCTGCCCAGCACCTCACCGTCGGCGTTGACCGCCATGGTGGCGCCCGGTTGCCGGGGCGCCGAGCGCCAGGTGCGTACGACGGTCGCCACGGCGAACGCGACGCCGGCCGTACGCCAGTCCGTCAGTCCGTCCGCGATGTCCCGCATGGCTGCACCATCCGTGGACACCGGTGTCATCGTCAACCCGACCTAAGTAATTGCTTAGGTCGACGTTGACTTTGTAAACGGCCCCGACCAGATTCTGGCGGGACCCCGGAGGAGCGACATCATGCAGGTTCCGGCACCGTTCGAGTACGAGCGCGCCACCAGTGTGGACCAGGCCATTGGTTTGTTGGAGAGGCTGGGCGGCACAGCCCGGCTGATCGCCGGTGGGCACAGCCTGCTGCCGATGATGAAGCTGCGCCTGGCCAATTTCGACTATCTGATCGACATCAACGATCTGCACCCGGAACTCGGGTACATCCGGCCCGGCCGGCACGAGTTGCGCATCGGCGCCCTCACCCGGCACCGCGAGCTGCTGGAGTCCGCCGAACTGGCCGCGGCGTTCCCGATCTTCGCCGACGCGGAGCGGGTGATCGCCGACCCGATCGTGCGCAACCGGGGCACCCTGGGCGGCTCGCTCTGCCAGGCGGACCCGTCGGAGGACCTGTCGGCGGTCTGCACCACGCTGGACGCGAGCTGCGTGATCCGGGGACCCGGCGGGGTGGAGCGGATCGTGTCGATGGAGGAGTTCCACGTCGGACCGTACGAGACGGCGGTCGGCGAGGCCGAGATGCTGATCGAGGTCCGGCTGCCGGTACGCCCCGGCGGCGGCAGCGCGTACGAGAAGGTCGAGCGCCGGGCCGGCGACTGGGCCGTGGTCTCGGCCGGCGCGGCGATCTGGCTGGACCGCGGCGTGATCTCCGACGCCCGGGTCGGGCTGGCCGCGGTCGGCCCGAACACCACCGGCATCCCGGAGGTCTCGGCCGCCCTGCGCGGGCAGGCGCCCACCGAGAGCGTGTTCGCCCGGGCCGGGGAGATCGCGGCGAGCCAGTGCGAACCGGTCACCGACCAACGCGGCAGTGCCGACTACAAGCGGCATCTGGCCGCCGAGCTGACCAAACGGGCCCTGCGCCGGGCCGCCGAGCGGGCGAGGAGCTGAGCATGCAGGTCACCATGACCGTCAACGACGTCGAGGTCACCCGGGAGATCGAGGGCCGGCTGCTGCTCGTGCACTTCCTGCGGGACGTGCTGGGCCTGACCGGCACGCACTGGGGCTGCGACACCAGCAACTGCGGCACCTGCGTGGTCTGGCTGGACGGCGAGCCGGTGAAGTCGTGCACAGTGCTCGCCGCGATGGCCGGCGGCCACGAGGTGCGTACCGTCGAGGGGCTTGCCTCCGGCGCCGAGCTGGACCCGGTGCAGCAGGGCTTCATGCAGTGCCATGGCCTCCAGTGCGGCTTCTGCACGCCGGGCATGATGATGACCGCGCGGGCGCTGCTGAACCGCAACCCCGACCCGAGCGAGCCGGAGATCCGCGAGGCGATCTCGGGCCAGATCTGCCGCTGCACCGGGTACTCCACCATCGTCCGGTCCGTACGCTGGGCCGCCGTGCACGAGCAGACCGCCGCGGCCCAGGTCGTCGAGACCACCGAATCACCCGCCGCCGGCGAGATCTCCGACGCCGGCCAGCCTGCCGGGAGCCCCGCATGACGACCGTGCACGAGCCCGTGGACACGTTCCACGACAACGACCAGAAGCCGGTCGGGTACGGCCGGATGCTGCGCAAGGAGGACCCGCGCTTCGTACGCGGCCGGGGCCGCTACGTCGACGACGTGCACCTGCCCGGCATGCTGCACCTCGCCATCCTGCGGTCGCCGGTGGCGCACGCCCGGATCGTCTCCATCGACACCAGCGCCGCCGAGGCGTCGCCCGGGGTCAAGGCGGTGGTGACCGGGGCGATGCTGGCCGAGCAGAACCTGGCCTGGATGCCGACGCTCTCCAACGACGTGCAGGCCGTGCTCGCCACCGACAAGGTGCGCTTCCAGGGCCAGGAGGTGGCCTTCGTGGTCGCCGAGGACCGGTACGCCGCCCGCGACGCGCTGGAACTGATCGACGTCGAGTACGACATCCTCGACCCGGTCGTCGACGTGCGCCGCGCGCTGGAGCCGGACGCCCCGGTGATCCGCGACGACCTCGACGGCAAGACGAACAACCACTGCTTCGACTGGGAGACCGGCGACGAGGCGGCCACCGAGGCCGCGTTCGCCCGTGCCGACGTGGTGGTCAGCGAGGACATCGTCTATCCCCGGGTGCACCCGGCGCCGATGGAGACCTGCGGCGCGCTCGCCGACTTCGACCCGATCGAGGGCAAGCTGCGGCTCTGGTCCACCACCCAGGCGCCGCACGCTCACCGCACCCTCTACGCCATCGTGGCCGGCCTGCCCGAGCACAAGATCCAGGTGATCTCGCCGGACATCGGCGGCGGGTTCGGCAACAAGGTGCCAATCTACCCCGGGTACGTCTGCGCCATCGTCGCCTCGATCGTCACCGGCAAGCCGGTGAAGTGGATGGAGGACCGCTCGGAGAACCTGATCAGCACCGGCTTCGCCCGCGACTACATCATGCGCGGCGAGATCGCGGCGACCCGGGACGGCCGGATCCTGGCCATCCGCACCAACGTGCTGGCCGACCACGGCGCGTTCAACGGCACCGCCGCGCCGGTCAAGTACCCGGCCGGGTTCTTCGGCGTCTTCACCGGCAGCTACGACATCGAGGCCGCCTACTGCAAGATGACCGCGGTCTTCACCAACAAGGCCCCCGGCGGTGTCGCGTACGCCTGCTCGTTCCGGATCACCGAGGCCGTGTACCTGGTGGAGCGGATCGTCGACTGCCTCGCCGACGAGTTGGGCATGGACCCGGCCGAGCTGCGGCTGAAGAACTTCATCCAGCCCGAGCAGTTCCCGTACACGACGAAGACCGGGTGGGTCTACGACTCCGGCGACTACAAGCCGACCATGCGGCTGGCCATGGAGATGGCCGGCTACTCCGAGCTGCGCCGCGAGCAGGAGGAGAAGCGTGCCCGGGGCGAGCTGATGGGCATCGGCATCGCGTTCTTCACCGAGGCCGTCGGCGCCGGTCCCCGCAAGAACATGGACATCCTCGGGCTGGGCATGGCCGACGGCTGCGAGCTGCGCGTGCACCCGACCGGCAAGGCCGTGGTCCGGCTCAGCGTGCAGTCGCAGGGGCAGGGCCACGAGACCACGTTCGCGCAGATCGTCGCCGAGGAGATCGGCATCCCGCCGGACGACATCGACGTGGTGCACGGCGACACCGACAACACCCCGTTCGGCCTCGGCACGTACGGCAGCCGGTCCACCCCGGTGTCCGGGGCCGCCGCCGCGCTGGTCGCCCGCAAGGTCCGGGACAAGGCCAAGATCATCGCCTCGGCCATGCTGGAGGTGTCCGTCGCCGACCTGGAGTGGGAGAAGGGCGCCTTCCACGTCAAGGGCGACCCGGGCAAGTCCGTCACGATCCAGGACATCGCCATGCGCGCGCACGGCGCCGGTGACCTGCCGGACGGGATCGAGGGCGGACTGGAGGCGCAGATCTGCTACAACCCGTCGAACCTGACCTACCCGCACGGGGCGTACATCTGCGTGGTCGACATCGACCCGGGCACGGCCCAGGTGACGGTGCGCCGGTTCATCGCCGTCGACGACTGCGGCACCCGCATCAACCCGATGATCATTGAGGGGCAGGTGCACGGCGGCCTGACCGACGGCGTCGGCATGGCGCTGATGGAGATGATCGCCTTCGACGAGGACGGCAACTGCCTCGGCGCGTCCATGATGGACTACCTCATCCCGACCGCGCTGGAGGTGCCCGACTGGGAGACCGGCTACACGGTCACCCCGTCGCCGCACCACCCGATCGGCGCCAAGGGCGTGGGGGAGTCGGCCACCGTCGGCTCGCCACCGGCGATCGTCAACGCGGTCGTGGACGCCCTGAAGCCCTTCGGCGTCCGGCACGCCGACATGCCGTTGACGCCGTCGCGGGTCTGGGACGCCATGCGCGGCCAGGCCCGACCGCCGATCTGAGGAGGCGACGTGTCGACGACGATCGCCGAACGCGCCCGTGAGCTGAGCGCCGCCCGGGAGCCGTTCGTGCACGCCACGGTGGTCCGCGCGCAGGAACCGACGTCGGCGCGGCCGGGCGACGACGCGGTGATCCTGCCGGACGGGTCGATCGAAGGCTTCGTCGGTGGGGCGTGCGCCGAGAGCTCGGTCCGCGCCGCCGCGTTGGACACCCTGCGCGACGGCGACACCCTGCTGCTGCGGGTGCTGCCGGACGGCACGGACACCTTCCCCGACACCCCGGGTGCGCGGGTGGTGGTGAACCCGTGCCATTCCGGCGGCGCGGTCGAGATCTTCCTCCGGCCGATGCTGCCCGCGGCGGTGCTGGGGGTGGCCGGCAACACCCCGATCAGCGCCGCCGTGGCGACGCTGGCGAGGTTCCTCGACTTCGAGGTCGTCGAGGCCGGTGACTACTACGGCGCGACCGCCGTGGTGGTGGCCGGTCTCGGCAAGGGCGAGCCGGAGGCGATCCGGGCCGCGCTGGACGCGGGCGTGGGCCATGTGGCGCTGGTGGCCAGCCGTACCCGGGCCGCCGCGCTGCTCGACGAGCTGACGCTGACCGACGACGAACGTGCCCGGGTGCACGCGCCGGCGGGGCTGGCCATCGGCGCGCGTACCTCGTCGGAGATCGCCCTGGCGATCATGGCCGACGTGGTCCGCGCGGTCCGGTGCGACGACCTGCGCCCTCCTGCGGGCGCGCCCGTGGTGCGGCCCCGGCAGGCGGTGGACCCGGTGTGCGGGATGACGGTGACCGTCGGACCGGACACCCCGCACGCCCGGGTGGACGGCGAGGACCACTGGTTCTGCTGCCCCGGATGCCTCGCACGCTTCACGGGCGGGTAGCCGTGAACGTGACCGGTCTGGTGCTCGCCGCGGGCGCGTCGGTACGCCTCGGCGAGGCCAAGCAACTGCTGCCCTACCGTGGGCGGACCCTGCTCGACGCCACCCTGGACCTGGCCCGCTCGTGCGGCTTCGGCCAGCTCCTGGTGACCCTCGGCGGCGCGGCGGACCGGGTCCGGGACCGGGTGGACCTGACCGGGTGCGAGGTGGTGGAGAACGCGGCGTTCAGCACCGGCTGCGGCTCCTCGATCAGCACCGCCGTGCGGGCGGTCGACCCGGGCGCCGACGCGCTGGTGCTGCTCCTCGGCGACCAGCCCGGCGTCCGCGCCGACGACGTGCGGCGGCTCGCCGCCACGGACGACACCCCGCTGGCGGTGTGCCGGTACACCGACGGGCTGGGGCATCCGTTCCGGTTCGGCCGCGCGGTCTTCGCCGACCTGGCCGACCTGCACGGCGACAAGGCCGTGTGGAAGCTGCTGCACTCCGGCCGCCATCCGGTGACCGAACTGTCCGTGGACGGCCCGGTGCCGATCGACGTGGACACCCGCGCCGACTACGAGCGACTGCTGACGGGTGAGACCCGGTGAAGGACGCGCAGGACGTCGCACGCCGCCTCGACGCCGTCGACTACCTGACCGACGACGGCCTGGCGATGGCCCTGTTCCTGGCCGTACGTCTCGGCAAGCCGCTGCTGCTCGAAGGGGAGCCCGGCGTCGGCAAGACCGCCGCCGCCAAGGCGCTGGCCCGGGCGATGGACACCACGTTCATCCGGTTGCAGTGCTACGAGGGCCTGACCGCCGGTGAGGCGCTCTACGAGTGGAACTACCAGCGACAACTACTCGCCATCCGGCTGGCCGAGGCGCAGGGTTCGCGGCTGACCGACGGCGACCTGTTCAGCGCCGAGTTCCTCCAGGAACGGCCGATCCTGCGGGCGGTACGCCACCCGGGGCCGGTGCCGCCGGTTTTGCTGATCGACGAGATCGACCGCGCCGACGACGAGTTCGAGGCGCTGCTGTTCGAGTTCCTCGGCGAGGCCGGCATCACCATTCCGGAACTCGGCACGTTCACCGCGCACACCCCGCCGATCGTCGTGCTCACCTCCAACCGCAGCCGGGAACTGCACGACGCGCTGCGCCGCCGTTGCCTGTACCACTGGATCGAGTTCCCGGCGCCGCAGCGGGCCGCCGAGATCGTCCGCCGGGCGGTACCGACCGCCACCGAGCCGCTGATCCGCACCGCGACCGAGTTCGTCGGCGCCGTACGCGGTCTGGAGTTGGACAAGGCGCCCGGGATGGCCGAGGCCATCGACTGGGTGGCCGCGTTGTCCGTACTCGGTGCCGCCGACCTCGCCGGGGACGACGTCCTGGGGACCATCGGCACGATCGCCAAGACCCCCGACGACCGCGTCACCGTGGCCGCCGCGCTCGGCACACCCCCAGCAGGGTCAGTGCTCGGCACATACCAGGGGGGCCAGTGCTCAGCACCTACCAGGAGAGTCAGTCGTGAAGCTCAACAATGATTTCGTGGTCAACATCCCGATCGAGCGGGCCTGGGCGGTCCTCACCGACCTGGAGGGGATCGCGCCCTGCATGCCGGGCGCCCGCCTCACCGGCGTCGAAGGCGACGTCTACAAGGGCAAGGTGAAGGTCAAGGTGGGCCCGGTCGTCTCCGAGTTCGCCGGCACCGCGCAGTTCGTCGAGAAGGACGACGCCGCGTACCGTGCGGTGATCGACGCGAAGGGCCGCGACGCCCGCTCGGCGGCGAACGCCGCCGCCGTGGTGACCGCCGCCCTGCGGCCCGACGGTGACCGGACCCTGGTCAGTGTGGACACCGACCTGCGCATCTCGGGCAAGCTGGCCCAGTTCGGCAGCGGCATGATCAAGGAGGTGTCGGGCAAGCTGCTGGCCCAGTTCGTCACGAACCTGGAGGCCAAGCTGGCGGCCGAGGAGACCACCGCCGCCGCCACCCCGGCCTCGGCCGACGCCGGCCCCACCTCGGCTACGTCGAGCTCCGCGACCGCCTCGCCCGGGCCCGCAGCCACGACCGTCGAGGAGACGGCGACCACCGGACCGACCGTGCCGCCCGCGACCTCGGGAGAGACCGCGACCGGGGATACCGCGGCCACCGGGGACACCGCGTCCTCGGGGGAGACCGGTACCGCTGGGGAGACCGCCACCGGCGGTGGGACCGCGACCACCGGGCAGGCCGCGACCGCCGCAGCGACGGCGAGCGCCGGACCGGCGCCGGTATCCGTCGCGCCCGTGACCCGGGGCGCCGCCACGTCCACGCCGTCCGCCGCCGCCCCGGCCCGGACCGACAGCGACGACGAGGCGCTGGACCTGCTCAGCATCGCCGGTGGGTCGATCACCAAGCGCGTGGTGCCGCTGGTCGTCGGTCTCATCGTGGTCGGCGCGGTGATCGCCTGGTTCATCGCCCGCAGGTGACCTCCGGCGTGCTGCGCGGCGTCGACCGGGCCGCGTTCGCGGTGGCGCTGGCCGACCGGTTGCGGCGGGCCGGCGTCCCGGCCGGGCTCACCCAGGTCGACGACTTCGTCCGGGCGCTCGTCGCCGCGCCTCCGGCGGACCGGTCGACGTTGTACTGGAGCGCCCGGGTCAGCCTGGTGCGCCGGCACGCCGATCTGGCCACCTTCGAGGCCGTCTTCCAGGCGGTCTTCGCCGACGCGCCGCCGCTGCCGTTGACCCGCGCGGCGGCGGCCGGGCCGGGCCGCCGTGACGAGGTGCACGTGCCGCTGCCCGCCGCCACCGACAGCACCGGGTCGGGCGGTGGACTGCCCTGGGCGACGCTGCCGCCGGCGGTGGCCGAGGCGGAGGAGTCCGACGCGGCGCTGCGACTGCCCGAGCGACGCCCGGCCGCCCTCGCCGGGCTCGCCGACCGGCCCTTCGAGGACCTCGACGACGGGCAGGTGGCGCTGCTCGGCGAGGTTCTGCGGGCCGCCGTGCACCGTTGGCCGACCCGGCGTACCCGGCGGCACACGGTCAGCCCGGCCGGTCGGCGGATCGCGCTGCGGCCGACCGTGGCCCGGGCCCGCCGGACCGGGTGGGAGCCGGTGGAGGTGGTACGCGAACGGCAGGTCCGCCGGCCGCGTCGGGTGGTGCTGCTCTGCGACGTCAGCGAGTCGATGCGCGCCCAGGCGACCGCCTACCTGCACCTGATGCGGGCGTTCGCCACGGTCAGCGACGCCGAGGTGTTCGCGTTCGCGACGACGTTGACCCGGCTCAGCACCGTGCTGCGGCACTCCTCGCCGGTCGAGGCGGTGGACCGGGCCGGGGCGGCGGTGACCGACCGGTTCGGCGGGACCCGGATCGCCACCAACCTGCGTACGCTGCTCGGCTCCCACCAGGGCGAACTCGTCCGTGGGGCCGTGGTGGTGATCGGGTCGGACGGCTGGGACAGCGACCCGCCCGACGACCTCGCCGCCGCGATGGCCCGGCTGCGCCGTCGGGCACACCGGATCGTGTGGTTGAACCCGCGCGCCGGTGCCCCCGGCTTCGCCCCCCGGGTGGCCGGCATGGCCGCCGCGCTGCCCTACTGTGACCGGCTGCTGCCCGCCGGTACGTTCCAGGATCTGCTGGACGCCGCCGGTCAGCTCCAGAGCGTGACGTGGACCGCTGGTTTGAAGTGACCCACGCTGACGCCCGCGCCGCGCATCATCGCCTGGATGGCGCGGGACGTGGAGGCGAACCGGAACAGTTCCGCCGCGGCCGAGGGCGTGCCCGCGCCATCCAGCAGCAGCGAGTGCCAGCCGTCCTCGGTGGGGGTGTGCGTGCCGGCCAGCAGCAGGAGGTCACCGTTGCGGACCTCCGGCGCGACGGTGAACGCGGGCGCGGGCGCGACGCCCTTGCCCCGTTTCGCCTCGCCTAGCGCGGCGGCGTGGCTCTGGAAGATCTGCTGCTGGTCCTCGGGTACGGCCAGCCGGCGCAGCATCGCCGGGACCGCACCCAACTGGGTGGTGGCCGACGGTCCGAGCAGCCAGGTCTGCTCGCGCAGTTGGGCCGCCGACGCCCGGACGCCGGCCAGCGGATGGTCCGGTCCGACGACGGTCACGAGCCGGTAGTTCATCACCGGCCGGCAGGTGATCGCCGGGTCGACGACCGGCGGCTGGGGCCCGATCGCGATGTCCACGGCGCGGGTCAGCAGCAGCGTCTCGAAGGCGCCCGCGTCACGTACGCTCAGTTCGACGTCGAGGTCGGCGGCGCGCCTGGTGAACAACTCGATCAGGCCCGGCGCGGCGAGTTCGGCGAAGAGGCTGCAGGCGGCGACCCGCAGCATCCGGCGGCCCCGTGCCGCAGCGGTCACCTCGACCACCGTCCGGTCCTGCAGGCCCAGCAGCTCCGAGGCGCGGCTGGCCAGCCGCAGACCGCCGGGGGTGAAGGCGAGCCCGACGGCGGTACGGGAGAACAACTTGTCCCCGAACTCCTTGCGCAGTTGCGCGATGTGCAGCGAGACGGCCGACTCGGAGACGTCGAGCTGCGCGGCGGCCTGCTTGACCGAGCCCATCCGGACCACCGCGACGTACGCGCGTAACTGTGCCGGGGTCATCGACGTCGTCCCTCCTCCCACCCCGATCTCACGATCCGGACGGTCCCTCGCAGCGAACCCGATCATGCCTGTTACGCCGCGTCGCCGCCAACCCTGCCTCGTCTTGACCCTCGACATGGTCGAGGGCGCAACCTGGTGCGGTGCGGGACAGCCGACCCGCCCGGTGCGCCACCCGCCGCGGACCGCCACCGGTCACCGACTCAGCAGAGGGACAACCATGTCAGAGTCCACGACGGACGTGAACGACGCCGTGATGGACCGCCACCACGACATACTGCGGGTGCGGTCCTTCCTGCCGTCGCTGCGGCTCAACCTGGCCGACGCCCACCGCCGGGCCGGCGACGCCACCGAGGCACGCCGCCATCTGGCGGTGACGGACCTCGCCGCGCTTCCGGAGGACGGGTACGGCACGATGATCCGGTCCGGCGTCGAACGGGCCCGACAGGCGCTCGACGCCGGGTCGACCGCACCGCTGGCGCCCTGACCCGCGCCGCCGTGACCGGTCCACCCGGGCCGGGCGACGACGGGGTACGGCAACCTGGAGGTGTAACCCGTCGAGTCGCAGGGGTGGCGAAGTCACGTGAGGCGAGTCCTGGTCTTCTCCCGGACCACCGGATACCGGCACGACTCGATCCCGGCCGGTGTCCGGGCCCTGCGCGACCTGTGGCCGGACGTGGTGGCGACCGAGGATCCGGACGTCTTCACCGGTGCCAAGTTGGCCGACGTCGCCGCGGTCGTCTTCCTCAACACCAACGGCACGGTGCTCACCGACGCCGGCCGGACGGCGCTGGAGGCGTACGTGCGCGGGGGCGGAGGGTTCCTCGGCGTGCACTCCGCCGCCGCCACCGAGTACGACTGGCCGTTCTACGGCGAGTTGGTGGGCGCCGGGTTCGACCGGCATCCGCAGGTGCAGCCCGCCACCGTCACGGTGACCGATCCCGATCATCCGGCCACCGCCCACCTGCCCGCCCGTTGGCCATGGGTGGACGAGTGGTACGACTTCCGGTCGTATCCGCGCGCCCGGATCCTGCTGCGGGTCGACGAGTCCACGTACGACGGTGGGCGCACCGGGGTCGACCACCCGCTGGCCTGGTGCCACGACCGGCTGGGCGGGCGGGCGTTCTACACCGCACTGGGGCACACCGTCGAGGCGTACGCCGACGGGACGTTCCGCGCGCATCTGGCCGGGGCGCTGCGCTGGGTGACCGGCGTGCCCCGGCCCGACGGCTCCACCTGACCCCTTGCCGACACCTTCCCGGCTGCTCTACAACGATGCCGGTGCCGCCGTCGCTGTGCGACCGGGCCGTCCGCGTCGCGCAGGTGCGGCGGCGACACGGGACGGCGTTGCCGCAGGCGGCGATGGTCTTCGTGGCCCGCCACCCGACCGTCGTGTCGGTGGTCGTCGGGATCCACACCGCCACGCAGGTCGCCGACAACGCGGCTCTCTTCGCCGCACCGGTGCCCCGACACGCTCTGGGTCGAGCTGGTCAGCGAGGGGCTGATCCCGGCGCAGGACCGGCCCCGGGAGCCGTCGGCGTGATGGACACGTCCTCGCCGTCGACCCGGACGCGGACCGGGTCGCGGTGCGGTGCCCGGTCGGCCACCACCGTGAAGTCGACGACCCGGCCGTCCCGCCAGGTGCAGTCGACCCGGTAGCCGCCGCGGGCGCGCAGGCCCCGGAAGGCCCCGTCGGCCCACTCCCGGGGCAGCGCCGGCAGCAGGTGGATGGTGCCCTGGTGGCTCTGCAGGAGCATCTCGACGACGGCGGCGGTGAGCCCGAAGTTGCCGTCCAGCTGCATCGGTGGATGGTCGCAGAGCAGGTTGTCCAGCGTGTTGTAGCGCAGCAGGCCACGGATCATGTGGCGGGCCCGCTGCGCCTCGCCGAGACGGGCGAAGACCGCGGCCCGCCACGGCCATGTCCAGG
Source organism: Micromonospora craniellae (assembly GCF_014764405.1). NCBI lineage: Bacteria > Bacillati > Actinomycetota > Actinomycetes > Micromonosporales > Micromonosporaceae > Micromonospora > Micromonospora craniellae. Next base: position 5,967,239 of record NZ_CP061725.1, read on the forward strand.
AGCGGCGGCTGTCGCCCCGCACGGTGGACTCGTCGAACGGTACGCTGGCGCGCTCGCCGCACCGCGCGGTGAGCGAGACCAGGGCCGCCGCCGCCAGGTCCGGGGTCGCCGTGGGGGTGATCTGGCGGCCCGGGAAGACCGCGAACAGGTGTGAGGTGTGGCGGTGCACGTCGTCCGGGTCGTCCCGGTCGGTCAGCCACTCCTGGAGCTGGCCCCACCGCCCGATCCGATGCGGCGCGAGCCGGGCCCGCAGGTCGGCGACGACGCTGCGGTGTTCGGCGTCGACGCCGAGCGTCTCGGCGCAGTCCAGGTAGTTCTGGAAGAGGTCGGCGACGATCTGCTGGTCGTACGTGACGCCGTGCTCGCGTGGACCGTGCTCCGGCGACCAGCCGTCCGGCGCGACGAGTCGGCCGTCCCGCTCGATCAGCCGGTCCTGCCAGAACTCGCAGATCTCCTTGATCATCGGGTGGGCGGTGTCGCGCAGGTAGGCGAGATCCTGAGTGAAGGCCCAGTGCTCGTAGAGGTGCTGCGCGTACCAGGCGCTGGCGACGGTGTTCCACTCCCAGGCGTTGCCGCCGAAGATGCTCTGACTGGTCCGGGCCGTCCAGCCCCGGGTGTCGGCGCCGAAGGCGTGGCGGGTCGCGACGCGGCTCGGCACCGCCACCTGACGGACGAACTCGATCAGCGCGCGGTGGCTGTCGCTGAGGTCGGCCGTCTCGGCCGCCCAGTAGTTCATCTGCACGTTGATGTTGGTGTGGTAGTCGCAGGCCCACGGCGGTCGGTCGCTGTCGTTCCAGAGGCCCTGGAGGTTGGCGGGGAGCCCGCCGGGCCGGGAGGAGCTGTGCAGTAGGTAGCGGCCGAGGACGAACATGGTCTGTTCGAGTGCGGCGTCCTCGCCGCCCGCGCGGTAGCGGGCCAGGCGGGCGTCCGTGGGCAGCGCGACGATCTCGTCGTCGGTGTGCCCCCAGGTCACCGAGACCCGCCGCGCCACGCTGGTGCTGTCGGCCAGATGCGTCTCGCGCAGCGCCGGGTAGGACCGGTTCGCCGCGCCGTCGAGGGTGGCCTCGACGGCCGGTTCCGGCGTCGCGCCACGCCACCCGGAAGAGGCGTCCAACCGGTAGTCGGTGCGGGCGTCCAGCAGCAGCGTCATCCAGGTCGCCGCCCGTACCCGCAACCGCGCGCCCACGGCGGTGACCACGCCGTCGGTGTCGGCCAGCCGCAGCCCGGCCGCGTACCGCAGGCCGTTGCCCAGCCGGCCCCGGAAGGCGGCGGTACGCGCGGTGGCATCGACGGTCACCGGCGCGCCCTGCGCACTGGTGAGGGCGATGTCGCAGTCGAGCGGGCCGGCGCGTTCGGCCTGGTAGCGCAGTACCAGCACGTCGGCGGCGCGGCTGGCGAACGCCTCCCGCCGGACTCGCTGCCCGGCGACGGCGAAACCGGTGGTGTGGATCCCGGACTCCAGGTCGAGCGCGCGGTGGTAGTCGACCACCGGGTCGCGGACGGCCGGACTCGACGGGTCGGCGGCGGCCGGAGCGGTCGACGTGTCGAAGGTGAGCAGCAGGTCACCGAAGGGGCGGTAGCACCCGAAGCCGGTGTCGCTCAGGTCGAAGTCGTCGTCGGGCCGACCGGCGAGGGCGTTGTCGTAGCCGTCGGCCCCGCCCCACAGGCTCTGCTCGTTGAACTGGACGCGTTCCCGTTCCGGCCCGCCGAAGAGCATGGCACCGAGCCGACCGTTGCCGATCGGCAACGCCTGGGACTGCCAGTCGGCGGCGGGCCGCTGGTACCAGAGGCGGTGGCGGCCCGGCGGACCGTCGAGTTCACGCGGCATCCTGCGGGCTACCCGGCCGCCGCGAGGACGTCCCGGATCATCCGGTGGCCCTGCTCCTCGAACCGCTCGTCGCCCACCCGGTACGCCCACCCCGCGGTGCCGATCGCGTCGCGGACCCGGGTCCGGTGCCAACTCCCCGGCTCGCGCGGGTCGGTGCCGTACCCGTCCAGGAACGCCGCCTCCAGCGCCGGGTTCCGGCGGAAGTCCTGCACGGCCAGCCGTCCGAAGTCGGTGTACGCCGGTCGCAGCGCGGCCCGGCCGAAGTCGATGACGCTCACCCGGCCCTGGTGGACCAGCCAGTTGCGGGGCTGCCAGTCCCCGTGTGTCGGCACGAGCGTGGCCGCTGGTGTCGGCCAGGCGGCGATCTCGGCGCGGAGCCGCTCCACCGTGGCCGGGGCGATGCGGTGCGGACCGGCGAGCCAGGCCAGCGCCCGGGCGTTCTCCCGGCTCTCGTGGTCGTCGTCGACGACCGTGGACTGCGCGTGCAGCAGGGCCAGCAACTCGCCCGCCTGCCGATAGGCGGCCGGATCGTCGACGTGTGCGGTGTCGAGCACCAGGTCGCCGGGGAGATAGCGGGTGACGAGCAGTCTGGCGGACTCGTCGCCGTGCACCAGGACCGGTGCGCGCTCCCGGCTGGTCCACGGCGTCAGCCAGTGGTGGTGGGCGCGCAGTTCCCGTGCGATGTGCTGGTCCTCGGGCCCACCGGCCTTGACGACGTACCGCGCCCCGTCCCGGGAGATCTCCAGCACGGTGTTCGGCAGCAGGTCCCAACCGAGATCCCGGGTCACCGTGGCACCGGGTAGCCACCGGTCCAGCAGTTCCCGCTGTGGTAGGGAGAGTCGGTCGCGTACGGAGGTCACCGCCGGATCCTACGTGCGGGCGGCGCGACGGCGCAGCCGCCGGTGACCGGCCCCGGTCACCGGCGGCTGCGCCACGATCCGTCCTACTCGGTCGCCGCCGCCCCGATCGCCGCGATGACGCGGGGGCGGAGTTCGGCGGCGCGGATGACCGCGTCCACCGAGCCCACCTCGACCGCCCGCGCGATGTTGTGCACCCGGTCGAACTCGGTGGCCACCTCGCCGAGCTTCTCCGCGCGGACCGACGAACGGAGCTCGTCGAGTTCGGCGCTGAGCGTGGCCCGGTCGGCGCCGGACGTGGACACCACGCGGGCCTCCAGGTCCCGTACCCGGGGGTCGGTCGCCGTGCGGGCGTCGACGTCGCGGGAGAACACCACGGCGGCGGCCGGGGCGCCACCGAGCACCGAGGCGTACGAGCCCTCCAGCGCCAGCACCGTCATGCGGGGGTTCAGCGCCTTGGAGAACACCACGAACGCCCCACCGTGGTACCGCGAGATGACGCAGAACACGATCGGGCCCCGGAAGTTCACGATGGCCCGGCCGATCTCGGCGCCGTACTCCAGTTGCAGCTTGCGCATCGACTCGGGCGACCCGTCGAAGCCCGACAGGTTGGCCAGCACCACCAGCGGCCGGTTGCCGCTGGCCGCGTTGATCGCCCGCGCGGCCTTCTTGGAGGAGCGGGGGAACAGCGTGCCGGCGGTGTACGTGTCCGGGCCGTCGGTGGGCGGGAAGCCCCGGCGCGGCACCGCACGCGACTCGATGCCGAGCAGGCAGACCGGTACGCCGCCGAGGTGGACGTCCTGCACCACTGCGGTCTCCGCGTCGGCCATGCCGGCCCACCGCTCCAGCACCGGGTGGTCCTGGTCGGACAGGGCGCGCATCACCGTACGGATGTCGAAGGGCTTCTTGCGGTCCGGGTTCGCCACCGGGGAGAAGATCTCACCGACGGTCGTGAAGTCGCTGCCGGCCACCGCGTGCGGGAAGTCGGAGACGTCCCGGTCGACGGGGTCGGTGGTGGCGCCCGGTCGCGGTCCCTGCTCGCCCGGCGCGACGTACGTGTGCTCGTAGTGCGACATCAGCACGTCCCGCGCGGCGGGCAGGTCCGGCGCCCAGTACTGCGCCTGCCCGTTGGGGCCCATCACCCGGTCGTAGCCGCCGATGCCGAAGTTGTCCTCGGCGGACACCCCACCGGAGAAGTCCAGCGAATGCTTGCCGGTCAGCACCATCGCCGAGTCCGGCGTCATCACCAGCACACCCTTGGTGTGCATGAGCATCGTCGCCTCGGCGTTCCAGTACGGCTGCGCACCCACGTTGATGCCCGCGACCACGATGTTGATCTCGCCGCCGTCCTGGGTGAACTCGACGATCCGCTTGAGCGCGGCGGCCACCCAGTCCATGTTCTCGGTGCCCGAGCTCATCGAGATCCGGGCGCCGGCGGAGAGCGCGTACCACTCCAGCGGCACCCGCATCCGCTCGGCCAGGTCCAGGGCGGCGATCACGCGGCGGCACTCCGGCTCGGAGAGCGCGCCCAGCGACTTGGTCGGGTCGCCGAGCAGCACCACCCGGGTCACGCCCTGCGGGTGCCGAACGGTCGGGGTGGTGACCACACCGGCGACGAGCGCCGCGTGGTTGCGGCCCTTCGGTCGCTCGACCGGCACCAGCACGTGGTCGTCGTCCAGGTCGTGCTCGACGAAGTCACCGAGCAGGCGGGTCAGCTCGTACGGGTAGACCGTGTTGCGGCTGCTCGCCCCCAGCACCTTGAGCCGGTAGTCGTCGAGCGGCTCGACCGGCTCGACCGGCGGCTCGCCGACGGTCAGCTCGGCACCGCCGGTGGCGTCGAAGGAGATCCGTACCGCGATCTTGGTCAGCTCGCCGGTGCGCCGGTTGCGCTGCCGACCGATGAACAGGATCTCCTCCAGCCCGGCGCCGGCCGTGGTCGGGCGGATCCGGGCGGCGAGGTTCTCCATCTCCTCCAGGGTGAGGCTGCTCGGCGGCCAGACGTAGATGACGATCCGGTTGGTGTGGAAGCGCTTCTTCGACGACCGGCGTGACTGCGCCCGCCGGATCGAGTCGAGGCAGGCGGCCACGGTGTCCTCGGTGGTCGGCAGGGCGACCAGCCGGCCGTCCTGCTCGCGCAGCTCGGTCAGGTCGCGGATCTGCGCGAACGCGACCAGCCGCTCGTCGGACGGGTTCTCCCGGGCCACACACTGGAAGAGGTAGACCTCCTCGTCCGCCGACGGCAGCCGGGTCAGGTCGAACTTGTGCAGCCGCTCCAGCTGCATCCGCTGTGCGATGTACGGGTGCAGGCCGCGGATCAGCCGCTCCTCGACCAACCCGGAGCCCGACGGGCGGAACGTGAAGTGGTGGTGCATCACCGCCCCGCCGCTACCCGCGACGGTGGTGGTCAACCGGCGGACCTGCGGCGGCAGCGGGTGCGCGTTGAGGATCGCCAGCAGCGCCGCCGCCATCGCGTCGAAGCGCTCCGGCTGGTTCTCCCAGGCCAGGTAGATGTCGGCGTCGACGGTGGGGCCGTTCTCGGCCAGCTCGGCGAGTCCGCGCAGCGCGTCGCCCAGCGTGTCGAAGCCGACGGCGGCCGAGACCAGGTCGGAGTCCGCGCGCGCGGCGACCACGAAGCGGCAGCCGGCCACCTCGCGGCTGGCCACCCCGGTCAGTCCCTTGTTGCCGTAGTAGCGCCGGGTCAACACCTCCAGCATCACGGTGTTGTCCAGGTGGCCGCGCTGCAACCGCTGGCCGAGCAGCCGGACCAGCGGCTCGGTGCTGCGGACCATCGCCGCGATGCGCTCGGCGCGGTCCGACGCGTCCGGCTGCGTGTCCAGGTGCCGCAGGTGCCGGCGGACCTCGGCGTAGACCCGGGCCCGGTTGCGGCGCAGCAGCGGTTGGGCGAACCAGGCGAAGGCGACCCCGCGCGCGAGGTCGGCGATCACCGGGAAGCGGACCTGCGTCGCCGCCAGCAGCCGTTCCAGCGCGAGGCCGGTCGGTTCGCGCAGCGCCTCGTCCGGCGGCGGCTCCCGCAGCCAGGTACGCAGCAGCGTCGCGACGACGGTGGCGTCGGCTGCCGCCCGCTGCTGCGCGAGGAAGATCCGGAAGACGGCTCCCTCCAGCTCGGGGGCGCGGTCCAGCTCGGCGACGCCGTAGTGCCCGAGCGCCCGGGCCAGCTTGGCCTGGAAGGCGTCCGGCACGCCGGCCCGCTCGACGTCGAGGCTCTGCAGGTAGGCGTGGAAGTACTCCCGGGCGCTGTGTACGTGGGCGGCCTCACCGTCCTCGCCGCTCGGCCGGTTGCGGCTCAGCTCGGCCAGGTCGGCGAAGACGTCGACGAGGTCGAGTTCCTCGGCCAGCGGCCGGTGCCCCTCCTCGGTGGCGGTCTGCCGCGCGGCCAGGTACTCGTCGAGCACGCGCCCGCCGTCGTGCGGGTCGACGTCGAAGCCGAGCAGCAGACCGCGCAGGTCCTCGTGACCGCGCCGGACGCGCTGGCGGGCCGGGAGCTGCGCGGGCCGGGTGGGCAGGTCCAGTTCGACGGCGGCCACCGGGGCCTCAACCGTCTCGGCGGCCCCGTCGGTCAGCGGCTCCAGCCGCAGCAGGGCCGCGCCGGCCTCCACCTGGCTGCCGACCGAGACGGCGCACTCCTTCAGCTGCGCCCGGAACGGTGCCCGCAGCACCGTCTCCATCTTCATGGCTTCCAGCACCAGCACCGGCGCGCCCGCCTCGATCTCGGCGCCGAGCGCCAGCGGTGTGGCGACGACGAGCGCCGGCATCGGCGACCGGAGCACCCCGCCCTCGTCGCGGCTGACCCGGTGCGCCACGCCGTCGACCTCGACCAGGTGGACCGGGCCGTGGGTGCCGGTGAGCAGCCGGTGCCGGGCACCGTTGACGACGATCTGCCCGGTGTGCCGGTCGAAGCGGTCCAGCTCCACGTCGGCGGTGCGCACCGCGCCGCCCGCCTCGATGCCGACCCGGAACCGCTGCGCGCCGGTGCGGGCCACCCGCATCCGGTACGTGACGCCCCGCAGCTTGAGGTCCAGCGGCCGCCCGCTGGCGTGCCGCACCTGGGGACGCCCGCCGGAGGCGGTGGCCAGCAGCCGCTGCCGCTCGACGCGCTCCTCCTCCTCGTACGCCTCGATGGCGGCGGCGGCCAGCGCGATGCCGGAGTGCCGGTGCGTCACGAGCCCGCCAGTGCCCCGGACCCGGTCGATCCAGCCGGTGTCCGCGCTGGCGTCGATCACCTCGGGCTGGTCGAGCAGGTCGAGCACGAAGCTCTTGTTCGTCGCGCCACCCTCGATGATCACCGTGGTGTCGGCCATCGCGCGGCGCAGCCGGCCCAGGGCCTCGTCCCGGTCCCGGCCGTAGGCGATGATCTTCGCGATCATCGAGTCGAAGTCGGCGGGGATGGTGTCGCCCTCGCTGACGCCGGTGTCGACCCGGATGCCCGGGCCGGCCGGCAGGTCCAGCCGGGCGATCCGGCCGGGGGAGGGCGCGAAGTCGCGGTCCGGGTCCTCGGCGTTGAGCCGGGCCTCGACGGCGTGCCCGCGCTCGACCGGCGGCCGGCCGGCGAGCCGCCCGCCCGAGGCCACGTGCAACTGGGCCTTGACCAGGTCGAACCCGGTGGTGGCCTCGGTGATCGGGTGCTCGACCTGGAGGCGGGTGTTGACCTCCAGGAAGGCGAACAGCCGGTCGCCCGGGTGATAGAGGAACTCGACGGTCGCCGCGCCCCGGTAGCCGACCGCCACGGCCAGCCGCTCGGCCGACGTCTTCAACTCGGCCGTCTGCTCGGGGCCGAGCACCGGCGACGCCGACTCCTCGATGACCTTCTGGTTGCGGCGTTGCACCGAGCAGTCCCGGACGCCGAGCGCCCAGGCGGTGCCCTGACCGTCGGCGATCACCTGGACCTCGACGTGCCGGGCGCCGGTGACCAGGCGCTCCAGGAACACCACACCGCTGCCGAAGGCCCGCGCGGCCTCCTGGCTGGTGCGCTCGTACGCGTCGGCCAGCTCCGCCTCGTCGGTGATCACGCGGATGCCGCGTCCGCCACCGCCTGCGGTCGCCTTCAGCATCAGCGGGTAGCCGATCTCGGTGGCCGCCGCGCGGGCGGCGTCCAGCGTCTCGACCGCGCCCCGGCTCCACGGCGCCACTGGCACACCGACCTGCTCGGCGAGCAGCTTCGCGCCGATCTTGTCGCCGAGCTGGCGCATCGCGTCGGGACTGGGCCCGACGAAGGTGACCCCGATCTTCTCGCACAGCTCCGCGAAGGCCGGATCCTCGGCGACGAAGCCCCAACCGACCCACGCGGCGTCCGCGCCGGTCTCCACCAGCGCCCGCTCCAGCGTCGCGAGGTTCAGGTACGGACGCGCGGCGGCGGGTCCGAGGTCGTGGGCGATGTCCGCCTCGCGGACGAACGTGGCGGTACGGTCGACGTCGGTGTACAGGGCCACGGTCTCGATGCGGACGCCGGTCTCCGCTGCCAGCTCCCGGACCGCGTGGATGAGCCGCATCGCGGCCTCACCACGGTTGACGATGGCGATACGGCTGAACACCCGACGGACCCCTCCGGTAGACCTACGGCGACACGCGTCAGGGCACGGTGGCCCCCGCACAGATCACCCTTCTGCCTACGGGCAACCAGCGCCATGTCGTAACCGCCGAACCCTGGCCAGCCCGAGTTGTGGGAACCCCACAAAACCTTTTGGCGGTCGCCTACGTGGCGGCGGCTGCGGCGAGGCAGTCAGGCCAGGTCGAGGACGCCGACGGTCTGGCCGCCGCTGCATTCACCCGTCAGGCGGAAGCCCAGCCGGAGATAGAAGCCCGCCGGCCCCCCGGCTCGCGGCTCCCAGGTGACGTAGGCCCGGGTCGCACCGTCCGCGCGGAGTTGCGCGCACACCGCCTCGACGGCGAACCGCCCGTAACCGCGCCCCTGCGCGTCGGCCGCGATGTTCAGCCGCCACAGGCCCGAGCGCCGGTCGTCGGGGTCGACGGCCGGGTCCCAGGGGATGTCCCGGAAGGCCATCACGAAGCCGACCAGCCGGTCGCCGTCATGGATCAGCCTGGGCCAGGCGTGTTCGGGGAAGACGTACGCCTCGGCCAGCGACTTGACCACCGGCGAGACCAGGTCCTGCTGGTCCGGGCGTACGGACAGGGCGAGTGCCGCCTCGTAGTTCTCCGGAGTGATCTGCACCAATCGCACGAGCGCACCGTAGTGGGTCACCCGTTCAACCGACGACCGGTTTCCGTCCCGTCGGTGGGCCCCCTTTTCAGCATGCTCTCAGCGTGACCGACTACTCTCTGCTGCTCATGGATGATCTTCCGCATCATAGTCCGAGGCCCCTCGTCGTCCCGGTCGCCCGTACGGCCGTCGACCCGCGACAGGGGCTGACTCGTGTCTGAATGGATCCTGCTCGGAATAGGCCTGTTGCTCACCGTGGGCACCGGCATGTTCGTGGCGTCCGAATTTGCCTTGGTCAATCTGGACCGGGGTGAACTCGAAGCGCGCCAGTCCCGAGGCGAGAAGCGGCTCGGTCCGACGATCGCCGCACTCAAGATCACCTCGACGCACCTGTCCAGCGCACAGCTCGGCATCTCGCTGACCACCCTGCTCACCGGTTACACCTTCGAACCCGCGGTCAGCTCGTTGCTGGCCGACCCCCTGGGCGCGGTCGGCGTACCGGACGGGGCGGTGACCGCCGTCGGCGCGATCGTCGGCATCCTGCTGGCGACACTCTTCTCGATGGTGATCGGTGAGCTGGTGCCGAAGAACTTCGCGCTCGCCGTGCCGTTGCAGACGGCGAAGTTCGTGGTGCCGTTCCAGGCGCTGTTCACCACCGTGCTGAAGCCGGTGATCCTGCTGTTCAACAACACCGCCAACGCGGTGATCCGGGCCTTCGGCATCGAGCCCAAGGAGGAGCTCTCCGGAGCCCGCAGCGCCGAGGAACTCAGCTCGCTGCTGCGCCACTCGGCCCGGGCCGGCGTGCTGGACCCGGACCACGCCACGCTGCTGGACCGCACGCTGCGCTTCGCGGGGCACGACGCGTCGGACGTGATGACGCCCCGGGTCAGGATGACGGCGGTCGACGCCTCGGCCACCGCCAACGAGATCATCGAGCGGGCCACCGCGACCGGCCTGTCCCGGTTCCCGGTGATCGGCCGGGACGTCGACGACATCGTCGGGGTGCTGCACGTCAAGCGCGCCTTCGCGATCCCGCCGACCGAGCGCGCCGGGGTGCGGGCGCAGGACCTCGTCGTCGAGCCGGCGCGGATACCCGAGACCATGCACCTCGACGTGCTGCTGCCGACCCTGCGCGGCGGCGGCCTGCAGTTCGCGGTCGTCTACGACGAGCACGGCGGCACCGCCGGGATCGTCACCCTGGAGGACCTGGTCGAGGAGATCATCGGCGATCTGGAGGACGAGCACGACCGGGCCCGCACCGTCATGCGGCGCCGGGGCCGGTCGGTCTACTTCGACGCCTCGCTCCGCCCGGACGAGATCTTCGAACGGGCCCGGATCGTGGTCCCCGAGGACGAGGAGTACGACACCGTCGCCGGCTTCGTCACCGCCCACCTCGGCCGCTTCCCCAAAGTCGGTGACGAGGTGGCCATCGAGGGCGGCCTGCTCCGCGTCGAACATCTCAACGGTGTCCAGGCCGACCGGCTGCGGTACGTGCCCACCGAGACGACCGACGAGTCCGGCGCGGACCGCCGGGCCGACGACCGCCAGGAAGGGGCGATCCGATGAGCGCCTACCTCCCCGGCATCGTCTGGCTGTTCATCCTGCTGGTGGTCAACGCGTTCTTCGTCGGCGCCGAGTTCGCGGTGATCTCCGCCCGGCGGTCCCAGATCGAACCCAAGGCGCAGGCCGGCAGTCGGGCGGCGCAGACCACGCTCTGGGCCATGGAGCACGCCACCCTCATGCTGGCCACCAGCCAGCTCGGTATCACCGTGTGTTCGCTGCTCATCCTGAACGTCTCCGAGCCGGCGATCCACCACCTGCTGGAGATCCCGCTGGCGAACACCCCGCTGTCGCCCGGCATGGTCTCGGTGCTCGCGTTCGTCGTGGCACTGGTGCTCGTCACCTTCCTGCACGTGGTGTTCGGTGAGATGGTGCCGAAGAACATCTCGTTCTCGGTGCCGACCCGGGCCGCGTTGATCCTCGCCCCGCCGCTGGTGGTGGTCGCCCGGATCTTCAACCCGATCATCTGGAGCCTGAACGGGATCGCCAACGGCATCCTGCGACTGTTCCGGGTCACTCCGAAGGACGAGGCCACCAGCACGTACACGCTCGACGAGGTGGCCACCATCGTGGCGCAGTCCACCCGCGAGGGTGTGCTCGTCGACGGCAACGGCGCCCTCACCGCGGCCGTCGAGTTCACCGGCAAGACCGTCGGTGACGTGGAGGTGCCGCTGACGGACCTGGTGGTGCTGCCGACGACGGTGACGCCCGCCGAGATCCAGCGGGCGGTGGCCACGCACGGATACTCCCGCTACCTGCTCAGCAACGACGAGGAGCCCAGCGGGTATCTGCACATCAAGGACGTCATGGACCTGACCGGCGACGCCTGGACCAGCCCGGTCCCGGCGAAGCGGGTCCGTCGGCTCGCGTCGGTCCGGCGCGACAGCGAGTTGGAGGACGCCCTGGCCGCGATCCGGCGCAGTGGCGCCCACGTGGCCCGGGTCCTCGACTCCGACGGCGGTTCCACCGGCGTCATCTTTCTCGAGGACATCGTCGAGGAACTCATCGGCGAGGTCCAGGACGTGACCACCCGCTGACCGGACACGTCTCACCGCACTCCGACCACCGGCGACCCGGCCAAACTCAGGGTCGCCGGTGGTCGGGGGACGTGGCGGACCGTCCCTGTTCGGAGGGCGGTCGGGGGACGAACCGGGTCGGTTGCGCCGAGGTGATCGGGGACTACCGGTTTCCCGTCCGGGCTGACAGGCTCTGGGCACCGTGCGGCGGGGCGGGTCGGGGTCCCCGTCCCCGCGCCACGGCCGACCGGCAACCACTGCCGGCCGGGGCGGCTCGGCCGGAGGGGAAGCAGGGGTGCGACGACTGCGGCGGGTCGCCGTCTCGGGTCTCGGCACGTTCGTGCTGACCGTGCTCCTGCCGGCCGGTCCGGCCCAGGCTGCCGCCCCGACGCCGTTTCCACCGGGCACGCCGCTGACCAGGGCCGCCGGTGTGTTCAGCGCAGTCATCCTGTTCGCCCTCGCGGTGGCGGTGCTGCGTGGTGGCCCCCGCCCGACACCTCCGCCCGGGGCAGGTCCCGATCCGTCCCCGGACGCCGATCCGGCGCTGCCGGCCGCGTCGGGACGTCAGGTCGCCGTCCTGACGCCGGACGCCTCCGCCCCGGCACTGACCCTGACCGACCGCTTCTCGCCATCACACACCGAGGAACTGCCCGCCCACACCGCCGTTCGGCCCCGCCCGGCGGGGCTCGCCGTCGCGCCGAGCCCGGGTACGCGGTTCCACCCGCCGGTAGGACGGACCGCCCCGGACCGGTCCAGGGTCGATCCGTACACCCTGGCAGTCGAGGTCAGCCTCGACGGCCGGACGGCCACGGTGTCGCTCGACGGTGCCCGCGCCGGTCGTCCCGGCCCGCCGCACACCTGGTGCCCCGGTGCCGAGGCGTCCTGCTCGGCGCCCCTCGCGCTCCTGCTCGGCGAGGCGTCCGGCCGCTGCCTCCGGGTCGACCTGGCCCGCTGCCCGGACGCGGTAGCCGTCGGCGGGCCGCCGACTCAGCGATGGTGGTACACGCTGCGGCTGGTCCGTCAGGTCATCGCCGCCGGTGGTCAGGTCACCGTGGTGGGCGACCTGATCGACGACCGCTTCCCGGCGCAGTGCCACCGGGTCGCTGCCCTCCGCCGGGGTTGGCTTGCGGCGGTCTGCCATGAGTCGCCGGGTGGTCGCCGTCAGCCGGTGACCGTGGGAAGCGAGGAAGGCGTCCGCCTCTGCGGGCGCTGCGCGCCGCAGTTCTCGGACGGCTACACCCACGGAGGTCTGTACGAAGCGTTCTGGATCGTCGAGCAGCAGATCGAGGAGTTTGATGGGGGTGTCGGTCTCTCCGGCCCGGATCAGTTGGAAGGCTGCGGTGATCGCGGTGCGCCGTTCCCAGACGCTCGGTGAGTGGGCGAGCATGAAGAGCGGTGCGTGGGACCTTCCCAGCAGGTAGTCACCCACGACACGAGGGGCCGCGCGGTCGACGAGGTCCCAACTGTCGATGTGTTCGTGCTCGGCGAGGTACAGGTCGAAGAGGGCTTTTCGGTCGTCGGCGGAGATGGCGCGCGCTCGGGCGCGAAAGTCGAGGATGCACACCGCGACGAGGCGTGCTTCATACCATTCACTTCTCAGTAGCGTCCGCACGTCGTCGAGTGAGGTGGACCGCAACGACTTCGCGAGATCGAACACGAACTTCATGCGGACGCCGATGACCTGATCGATGGGTATCCGCCTGCTGGTTCTCTCCCGCTCGTCCGGGGTGGCCAACTCGCGGAGTCGAGTGATGATCGCGTCGGGGGAGTCCGGTTCACCCATGCGACTGGTTGTCCGGTGCGAGGGGCTGAACCAGCATGGTGCGCCAGGTCTCCTGGGCGGGCCAATCTGTGGGGTTCGGTGTGCTGTCGAGTTTGAACCATTGGTACGTCTCCCATGGCGCACCTACGGGAACGAGCCCGGCACTGTCGCCCTCGGCCAGGGCGGCGTATGCCCCGCCGAGGCGCTGATGGCTCCCGAAGTGCAGGTGGGTGAGTGCCGGCCCTTTGTGGAGGGAACCCACGGAGACGGTGTCGTCACCGATGATCGTGTCGTCCACCGGTAGCCCTACTTCGACATCCATCTCTGTCTCGTCGACGGAGTGGTATCGCACGTATGCATGCTCGGATGACGCCTCGCCCTGGGTCTGCAGGGTGGACCAGATCGCAGCGAGCGCTCGCCCCTGACAATCGCGCAACTGCGTGACAGCGACGGTTTCCCGGACAAAGAGAACTCGGGGAATGTGGATGTGCTGGATGTCGGTGGAGTTGCTCGGTGATCCGTGGAGCCTGGTGATCATGCGGGACATCATCTTCTGCGACCACCGCTCGTTCAGGGAACTGCTCACGAAGTCGGGAGAGCACATCACCCCGCCCACGCTCTCACGCCGACTCGCGGATCTCGTGGACATGGGCAGTAAGCATTCAGGGCCACTCCATGACGTAGCCGTTGGTGGCAGTGTGTGATGGGTGGTGGCGGTCGTTGCTCGTGGTGGGTTAGCCGGGTGCCCAGGCGGGTGGTGTCCAGGGTCGGCCGAGGATGGCGTCGCGGATGGCGGTCATGACATCCGCGCCGTGTTTGGTCACTGTGGAGACGTAACCGCGGATGGCGTAGCGGTGTTCGGTGACCTTCTCGCTGGTGAGCCGTCCGGAGATCTTCTGCTGGGTCTTCGCGGGCCGTAGGTCGCGTTCGGCCTGGTTCGACGTGGGTGGGATGCGCAGGTCGGTGGTGAATCGCAGGATGTCGGCTTCTCGGTCGTGGAGGTCTTCCAGCAGTGCCCGGTGTTTCGGCTGTTTACGGCCGTCCACCCGGGCGACCTCCTTGAGCCCGATCCGCACGCCGTGCCGGTAGGCGTCGATCAGCGGGCCGGCGATGTGTTCGCCGATCGCGGGCAGGTTCTGTGCGCGGGCGAGGTTCGCGGCGTGGACGAGTCCCTGTAGCGCCTGGCGGATCTGGATCGGCCAGTGCGCGTCGGGGTAGGTCTCGGCGGCGTCCTGACAGTCGCGGATCAGGTGGGCTACGCAGAGTTGGTGGACCAGGTGGGCGAAGATCTTCGCGTCGTAGTTCTGGTAACGGTCGTGCACGACCACCCCGGTCAGGTCCGGCAGGACGAACACCTTGAACGTGTCGAGGCTGCGGTCACCGAGCAGGTACCAGGTGTAGAGGCGGGTGCAGGCGACCAGAAGGTACTTCTTGACCTTGCGGGCACCGACCCGGATCGGGGTCTCGTCGCAGGAGACCACATGCGCGAGGGCGATCAGCGTGCGGATGATCCGGTTCGACTCGGCCACCCCCGCCGCGGCCCGGCCGATCAACGCGTGGACGAACCCGTCCGACGGACGCGAGCCGGTCAACGCGGCGACCAGGTCAGCGCACCGGGCCACCGGAATCGCGTGCACCACCATCAGATAGACGCACCACGCCTGAAGATTCGGCCCGTACGAGACGCCTGCGTCCGGCACCCCCTCGGGGCGGGCCGCCACGTGCATCGCCCCGCACCCGCAGCGCACCGCGTGCCGATCATGCTGGGTGACCGTCGCCGTCATCGCCGGCACATCGACCTGCTGATGCGAGGCGTAAACCCCCAGATCAGCCGCCGATGCCAGATCCGATCCGCATCCACACGGCCCGCCCGGAAAATGATCCACAATGCCGTCCGGAAACGGTGACCAGGACAGCTGCGCACCCGGCGCACCCCGCTGCTTACCCCGCGACCGCTTACCAGCACCGGCTGCCGGCACCGGCGTGGACACCTCCGCCGGCGGCGTCCGTCCCGGATCATCATCCTTCGACGGCGGCATCCCCGAGTTCCCACTGTTACGCGACACCAGGCGTTCCAACCGCGCGACCCGATCAGTCAACTCCCGGTTCGCCTGGGTCAACTGTTCCACCTGAACGATCAGCCGTCGCGTGAGTCCGATCAACTCCTCGCGCGACAACTCCTCCAAGCCCGGCACCCACCGATCACAACACATCGATCGCACCCGGCCGCGCATCGACACACCGTCAAGATCGACCCAGCCCGTCAATCACAGACAGCCACTCACGGCCACCACCCGGAGTGGCCCTGAATGTTTACCATGGGCATGCTGACCAAGGAGGACGTCCCGTGCGGGATGCAAGGCGCCTACTCGCTGACCGAGAAGGGGATCAGTCTCGTTCCGCTCCTGTTCGAACTCGCCGTCGTCGGATCGATGCTCGATCCGACGACGCAGACGACCGTGCCGCAGTACGCGGACCTCTACGGCCACCCCGAACGGATCGCCGCTTTCCAGGACGAGCTACGCAGCCGCCACCTGCCCGCAACTCCCACGGTCTAGGGGACCGGCGGTCGGGTGGACTCGCGCAGTGCCCAGGCGACCGCCGCCACCGCTACCGGTGACAGCCATCCCAGCCCGGCCGCGACGGCCCGTACCGCACCGAGCAGGTCCGCCGGCTCGTGGTGCCCGTACACCAGGCAGCCCTTGAACGGCGCACGCAGCATGGTGCTGATGGCGCGGTGTTCGGTGGCGGCGGTCAACGCGATCACCGGTGATCGCCGGGCCAACGCCCGCACCAGGTCGGTGCCCTCGGGCGCGGTGATCCGATCGTCGAGCAACGTCACGGTGGGCCGCATCCGATCGGCGAGTGTCACCGCCTCACCGGCGTCGCCGGTGAGGGCGACCACCCGGATCTGTTCCCCGGTATCGAGCACGGTGCGGATCACCGAACGCTCGCCCGGGTGCGGATGCGCGATCAACACCCTGATCGTCGGCGCGGTGCGACCGGCCGCGCGTACCTGCCGACTAGCCATCACGCCGATGTCGCGCCTGGGCTGATACGGCTGCCATCCGGTCCCCGCTCCCGTCGGTCTCGGGCGGTGCGACGTCACCACCGACCACACAACGGTGCCGGGGCGCGCCGCGTTCAGCCCGTCACCGATCCGGCGTGCCGTCCGGGCCCGACCAGCGCACCACCGCCTCCGTGCGGTTCGTCACACGCAGCTTGGCGAAGACGTGGTTGAGGTGGTTCTTCACGGTCTTCTCGGTGAGCAGCAGGCGTCGGGCGATCGCCGCGTTCGAGTGTCCGGCGCAGAGCAGTTCGACCACCTCCTGTTCCCGCCGGGTCAGGCCGAAGTCCTGCCGCATCATCTGGATCTGCTCGGCCCGGCCCACCGTGTCGCGTTCCCGGTTTGCCTGTTCGCGCAGCACCGCGATGGTGACCGAGGCGCCCCGGGGGGAGAGCCAGCCCTGGCCGGCGGCGACCGCCTGCACGGCGCGCAGCAGTTCGGCCGGCTCGAACTCGCCGTGCACGAGGTATCCGCTGGCGCCGCCGCGCAGCATCCCGGCGATCAGCTCGTCGTCGGAGTCGCTCGTCAACACCAGCACGGAACTCTGCTGGGCGAGCTGGTGCACGACGCTCAGCCCGTCGGCGATCGGCATGCGATGGTCGAGCAGGGTCACGGTCGGACGCAGCCGGGCCGCCACGGCCACCGCGGTCCGCCCGTCCGGGGCCTCACCGACCACGCGTACGTCCTCGGCGCTGGCGAGGTAACCGCGGATGGCGGTCCGGACGATCGGATTGTCGTCGACGATCAGTACGTCGATCATCGGGAGGCCACCTGGCGGGCGCGGCCGGACTCCGGCACCGGGCCGGACAGCGGAACCCGTGCCACCACCCGGGTGCCCCGACCGACGCGGGACTCGACGCGCAGGGTGCCGCCGACGGCGTGGGCCCGCTCGGCCATGCCGACGATCCCGAAGCTGCCCGCGCCGGAGAGGCCGGTCAGATCCCCGGGCATCGGGAAACCCCTGCCGTCGTCGGTGATGGTGAGTTCCACATGTGCCTCCGAGCGGTGGAGTACTACCTGGACCAGCGTCGCCTCTGCGTGCCGGGTCACGTTCTGCAACGCCTCGCTGAGGATCTGGGCGAGTTCGTAGCGGGCCGCCACGGGAGGTTCGACCGCGTGCGCGATCACCTGGACCGGGACGTCACTGCGCGTCGACCACTGGGCGCAGATGCTCCTCACGTTATCCGGGAAGGGCCGGTCCGGCAGGTCACGACGCAGGCCGGCGAGCAGGTCGCGGGCCTCGCGGACGGCCGCGTCGGCCCCCTCGGAGACGGTGCCGGCGAGTTGCTCGGCCAGGTCCGGCTGGCGACGGAGCAGACCGGGCAGCGCGACCGCGGCGAAGGAGACGCCGCGCAGCGTCTTGGCCACCGAGTCGTGCAGCTCGCGGGCGAGGCGCGCCCGCTCCGAGGCGGCGGCGGACCGCTGTGCGGAGGTCACCGTCGCCACCGTCGCCTCGATGTAGCGGGCGAGCGCGGCGGTGGCCACCGCGGCCCCGAACCCGCAGACGATGTTGATCATAGGGAAGGCGAGCATGAAGGGTACGGCGACCGAGGCGCCGGCCGCGCCGCCGTCGGCGCGCAGCAGCTGCGTCGCGACGGCGAAGCCGAGGACCGCGTTGACGGCCCACAGTGGCAGCCCGTGCGTACCCAGCAGTGCGCCGGTGAGGGCGGCGTGGCCGGCCGCGTAGCAGAAGAAGCCGATCCCGCCGCCGCTGACCACCAGCACGGTGACCATCAGGGCGGCGTCGAGCGCGAGGAAACTCAATCGCCACCGGATCGTGTTCGGCCACGTGCTCAGCACGGTGACCTGCACCGCCGTCGTCGCGGTGATCAACCCGAGGGTGATGACCGCCGCCCACGTGTCGTCGACCAGCCGCAGTCCCACTCCGACGGCGGCGATGGTCACGACGAGCCGGCCGAGCAGGACTGCCCGGCAGAGAGCGGCATACGCGACGAACCGGCTCATCCGTTGTCGTCAGCTGATCGTGATCTTGTCGATGTCAGGTGCCGGCTTGTCGCTCCAGAGCCGGACCGCGACGCGTCCGGCCGGGACGGTCGCGTCGAACTGGAAGCTGCGCGGCGAGTCCCAGTCCGTGCCGGTGACGGAGAAGGAGTGTTGGCCGGCGTCGTTGATGGAGACCCGGAGGTCCCGTAAGCCGTCCGCTGTGTAGTCCACGGTGACGGTCCGGCGACCGGCCTCGGGGACGTCGAAGTATGCGGTGAGGGTGCCCAGGTAGCGCACCCGGGCGCCGCCGTCGCAGGCGGAACAGGTGGCGACCTTGGCACCGCCGCCGAGGGTGTTGCCCGCAGCCTCGGCCTGCACGGTGAGCGGCGAGAACGGCTCGGCGCCGGTGGTGGCGCCGGTGGTGGCGGTCGGGCCGGGGCTCCGGCTCGTCGTACCGGTCGTCGCGGGTCTCCGCGACGGTGTGGCCTCCGGAGCCGGCAGGGCCGTACCGCCACCGCCCGAGTGCGGTGTCGCGCTCGGGCGGTGGCTCGGTGTCCGCCCGGGCTCGGTCGGGGCGGTGGGGCCGGCGGGTTCCTGACCGGTCACGCTGGGCGGGGCGCTCGACGGGTCGCCCTGGCTCTGCGTGGAGTCCGACCGACCGTCGCCGTCGTTCGAGAGGATCAACGGCGGGATCAGGACCGCGGCCAGCACCATGGCGCCGGCCAGGCTGCCGATCCCCGCCCAGAGAGGCACCCGCAGGGATGTCGAGTCCGTCGAGGTGTCGAGGAACCGCTGGTCAGGGCCGCTGCTGTCCGAGGGCGGGTCAGACGGCACCGTGGAACCCCCTGAGTCGGGAGTCAGGAATCGGACGAGGGGCCCGCTTCTCCGTAAGCACGGCAGCGAATGTACACAACACCCATGTGTAGTTGCCTCGGCAAGGGTCGCTGTTAGCTGACCGTGACTTTGTCAATGTCCGGCGGTGGGCCGCTGTCGTTGTAGAACGTGACGGCGGTGCGGCCGGCAGGTATCTGTGAGGTGAACTGAAAGCTGCGCGGCGTCTCCCAGCCACCTCCGGTCACGGTGAAGGTCTGCGGTGCGCCACCGTTGACGACCACCTTCAGGTCCCGGGGGCCGTCGGCCGTGTAGCCCACCGTCACGGTGCGCGACCCGGCGGCCGCCACGTCCAGATAGACGGTGAGTCGGCCGAGATAGCGAACCCGGGCGCCGCCGTCGCAGGAGTCGCAGTAGGCGGTCTCCGCGCCGCCGCTGCGGAGATTGCCGGGGGCCTCGGCCTGGACGGTGACCGGCCGGAACTGCGCGGCCGGGCTCCGGCTCGGCGTGCTGCTCGGAGCGGCCGCGGCGGGCGTCGGCCGGACCGGCGTGCCTGGCGTGCCCGGCGTCGTGGCGGCCGGGAACGGCCCGGCGGTCGTCCGGCCGGGCGACGGCGAGGCCGGGCCGGTGGTGGTGGCGGCGGACACCGTGCTCTCCGGGGTGGTGCTCGGGGTCGGTCCGTCCTCCGCACCCAGCGGCGACAGGGCCGGCGGGGTGGACGGCTCCACCGGTGCCTGCGACGGCATCTGGTCCAGGGCGCGCATGCTCCCGTCCGGCGGTTCCGGCTGCCGGAACGTGGACCACAACACGATCACGCCGAGACAGGCCAGGGCGGCCGCGCCGACCAACCGCCACAGTCCGGGACCGGTCGGACCGGGTTGATCATCGCTTGCCGCAGACATGGCCCCGACGGTAGACGCCGGGCGGTGCCCGTTCCTGAGCCGAAAGACCCAGTCGGGCCCAAAGTGGTCAAGGGCCGGTCCGCTGGGCCCTGGACGGCCCAGAGCTGGGTCCTACGCCTCATTCCCCGGGTGGCCGGGCGTGGTTAGCGTACCGCGACATTCGTCGCCGACGAACGGATCGAGACCTCGGAGGTTCCATGCCAACCCGCGACCTGCCCGCGTCCGGGCCGCGCCGCCGGCCGCGCTGGCGGTACTGGATGGTGGCGGTGACCCTCGCCGTCACCGCCGCGCTCACCTCCTGGACCGCGATGGGACCGCTGCGCCTGGCCGCCGGCGCGGAGACCCCGCTGTCCCAGGGCAAGCCCGCCACGGCCTCGTCCAGCGAGGGTGACCGCTGGTCCGCCGAGCGCGCGGTCGACGGCGACACCAGGTCCCGCTGGTCCAGCACGTTCACCGACCCGCAGTGGCTGGGGGTGAACCTGGGCGCACCGGCCCGGATCGACAGCGTGGTCCTGCAGTGGGAGTCCGCGTACGCCACCGAGTTCGAGATCCAGGTGTCGCCGGACGGGCTGGCCTGGACCTCGATCTACCGGACCAGCACCGGCGCCGGCGGCACCCAGCGCCTCGACGTGTCCGGCGAGGGCCAGTACGTGCGGATGTACGGCACGAAGCGGGCCACCGGGTACGGCTACTCGCTGTGGGAGTTCCAGGTGTTCGGGGCGTTGACCGACGCGAGCGCCACCCCCGGCGCCCCGCAGACGTCGGGGGCCGCCTCCGGCACGCCCAGCGCATCCAGCACCCCGGGACCGAGCAGCCCGAGCCAGTCGCACCCGGCGGGCCACGGCACTGTCGCGCCGAGCCCCGCGGACTACGTGCTCGCCGAGCGGCCGGTCACCGGTGTGACGCCCTCGACGGCGAACCCGCCCCGCCGCGACCACCGCGAGTTCCAGGCCAACTGCGCGGTCAGCCACCGGCTGGAGGACGACCCGATCGTCTTCTTCAACCGGCCCGGGGCGTCGCACGACCACACCTTCATGGGCAACACCACGACGAACGCGGCGAGCACCATGGAGTCGCTGCCGAGGGGTGGGACCACCTGCCGGGTGCCGGGCGACAAGTCGGGCTACTGGATGCCGACGCTGCTCAACGGGAACACGCCGGTCGTACCTCGGGGCCCGCAGGTCATCTACTACAAGAGCGGCGTACGCGACTACACCAGCGTCCGTCCGTTCCCGCCCGGCCTGCGGTTCCTCGTCGGCAGCCCGATGACCACCGCCGCGCAGTTCGAGTCCTCGCCGGCCTACCAGAAGGGCTGGGAGTGCGGGAACAGCTACGACAACGTGGACTTCCCGGCGAACTGCCCCGCAGGTTCCCAGCTCAACGTCCGGATGCAGGCGCCGAGTTGCTGGGACGGGCGGCACCTGGACACCCCCGACCACGTAAGCCACATCGTGTACCCGGTCAACGGCGCCTGCCCGACCAGCCACCCGGTCGCGGTGCCGATGATCGAGTTCAAGATGGCCTGGCCGGTCAGCGGTGACATGTCGCAGGTGCGGCTCTCCAGCGGGCGGGGCTACTCGTTCCACTACGACTTCTACAACGTGTGGGACACGCCGACCCTGGCCGCGCTGGTGAAGCACTGCATCAACGCCGGCCGCCAGTGCGACAGCCGGGGCTTCGACCAGTTCGAGCCCGGTGCGGGCGCGGCCCTCGACGAGCAGTACCAGGTGCCCGGCAGCCGTACCGTCCTGGACCGGACCGGTTGGACCGCCACCGCTTCCGGCGGCGGCGCGGGCACCCCGGCGCGGATGTTCGACGGTGACACCGGCACCCGGTGGACCTCCGGGGCGCCGATGGCCAACGGGCAGTCGTTCACCGTCGACATGCGGTCGGTGCGTACGGTCAGCGGTCTCTCGCTGCTCTCCACCGGCGACGACCACGCCCGGGGCTACCAGGTGCTCCTCTCCACCGACGGAAGGAACTGGACCGGTCCGGTCGCCAGCGGCAAGGGCTTCACGAACCAGACGCTGGTGGACTTCGAGGCCCGGGACGCCCGCTACGTGCGGGTGGTGCAGACGGGTTCGGCCAGCAACTGGTGGTCGGTGGCGGAGTTCACCGTCTTCTCCGGCTGAGTTCTCCCATGCGACGAGGCGGGCGTGGCCCGGTCCAGGTCCACGCCGCCTCGCCCTGTCAGGTTGACTGATATCAGTCAATATGATAATCGGCCGGCGGTCTCTCCTCCTTGGCCCGGCGGTGGTTGACTCACGGTGATGTTCCGGCAACGTCTAGCGCAAGGAGATCCACGTTGGATAATATCCCGGTCGTCAGTTCAGTGACATCGCCAATTCGGGGTGTGCCGCCGGTGGAGGGACAATTCCGTGAAGCGTGACCAGTCACCTGTGTTGCCTGGCGACGGTGCCACGGACTACGCGCGTTATATGCGTACGGAGGCGTTGCTCGGTCTGCAGCGGTCCCCAGAGGAGATGATCCACCGCGACGAGCTGCTGTTTCAGGTGGTGCACCAGTCCACGGAGCTGTGGCTGAAGCTGGCGGCGGCCGAGCTGGCCGAGACGGCGGCCCGGGTGGACGCCGGGGAACTGGTGACGGCCGAGGCGCTGTTGGGTCGGGCGACCCTGGGCATCCGGCTGGTCACCGACCAGATGGAGATGCTCCGGCACCTCTCGCCAGCGGATTTTCAGGCCATGCAGCCTGCGTTGGGGAACGGGTCCGGCGCCGAGTCACCGGGGTGGCGGCAGGTCCAGACGCTCAGCCGGCGACTCGGCCGGGCCTTCCAAGACCATCTCGACGCCCGGGGGACCGCCCCGGCCGCGCTGCCCGACCTGGACCCGACGGACCCGACGCACCGGCTGGCCGAGGCCATGGTGGAGTGGGACGAGCGGGTGTCCTCGTGGCGGGTGCGGCACTACCAGGTGGCGCTGCGGATCGGCGGTCACCCACCGGCCGGCACCCCGGGCAGCCCGGCGAACATGCTCGCCAAACTCGTCGGGCACCGATTCTTTCCGGAATTGTGGCAGGTGCGTCTACGCACCCCCGACACGGAATCCGCCGCCCTGCACTGATTTTTCCTCGGCCCTCGGCCGACCCGGTTGCGATCCTCTTCGGAATGTCGAGGTGCGGTTCCGTGCGCGAATTGACGAGTTGGTCGGCGGGCGTGGCCGATCCCGGTGCATTTCCCTACGACCCGGTGGTCGACGCATTTCACCGGGTCGGCAAACATTTCGTCGACAAGGAGCTGCTCGCCCGGCTGGACGAGGCGCGCGCGAGGGTGGCCGGGCACGACGAGCGGGCCCGGCTGCTGCGCGACTTCCTCGACGTCGCCCTGGACAAGTGGGACGGCCGCTACGACTACCGCAGCTACCTCGCTCTGCGGCTGCTCCGGCTGCCCGACGGGACGGACGATCCGCCACCCGTCGGTGGGGGAGACGCCCGGCGGGTCCGCGACCGGCTCGTCGTCCGGCTGGTCGCCGACGCGGTGACCTTCGAGTTGGCGAGCGCCGCCAAGGTCACCGGACTGTTGCCGGAGCAGCGCCCGGGGCGGGCGGTGGTGGCCAAGCGCTGCCGGCTCGGTGTCCGCGCCGCCATGCCCGCCCTGGCCCGGCTCGGCCTGACCGAGACGATCGACGACGCCACGCCCGCCACCGCCGCCACCGCGCTGGCCACCGTCGCCGCCGGCCTCGACACCACCGGCGACCCGCCGCTGCGGCTGAGCATGTTGCCGGTCCACGTGACCCACGACGAGTACCTGTTCATCCGGGTGCTGCAAGCCTACGAGTGCGTCTTCGCCGGAGTCGCCGACGAACTCCGGGCCGTGGTGGTCGCCCTGCACACCGGGTCGCCCGCCCCGGCGGTCGACCGGCTCGGGTACGCCCGCGAGCTGCTCGGCACCGCCGGTTCGCTGTTCTCGCTGCTGGCCACCATGCAGCCCGCCGCGTTTCAGACGTTCCGGCAGTACACCGAGGGTGCCAGCGCCATCCAGTCCCGGTCGTACAAGCTCGTGGAGTCGCTGTGCCGTACCCCCGCGCCGCAGCGGCTGGACTCGGTGGCCTACCGGTCGGTGCCGGAGGTCCGCGCCCGGGTACGCGACGGCCAGCCGACCGTCGACGAGGCGTACCGCCGCGCGGTCCACGAGGGCCGGCTGGCCGAACCGGCGCGCCGCATGGTGGCGGCCGGCATGGGCAGGTTCGCCGAGGCCCTGGCGCAGTGGCGGCGAACCCACTACGGGGTGGCGGTGCGGATGCTGGGCCGCCGTCCCGGCACCGGCTACACCGAGGGCACGCCCTACCTGGCGGCGGTACGCGACCTGCCGGTCTTCGACGCCGTCGACCCCTACCCGCCTCGTCCGACTGGAGACCGTCCCGAGTGAACCCCGCCGACCTCCCGCCCGGCCCCGACACGCCGGCCTGCCTCGACCCGGCCGTGCACGCGGCGCTGCGCGCCGAGTTCCCGCTGCTGCGTTCCTGTGTCTACCTGAACAACAACTCCACGGGGGCGGTGCCCGCCGGTGCCGAGCGGGTGCTGCACGACTACTGGGACACGCTGCGCACCTGGCGTGACGACGCCTGGCAGGACTGGCACGTCGGTCTCGACCGGTACGCGGACTCGGTGGCCGCCCTGCTCGGCGCGCCACCGGGCAGCGTGGTCACCGACGCCAACCTGAGTACGCTGCTGGCCCGGCTGGCCTCCTGCTTCGACTACCGGCCGCCCCGCGACCGGGTGGTCATCACCGACCTGGAGTTTCCGACGGTCCCGTTCGTCTTCCGGGCGTTCGGTCGCTACGGCGCGCGACTCGACGTGGTCGGCACCGGCGGACCGGACCTCGACCAGGACGCCCTCCAGGCCCGCCTGGACGAGCGGACGCTGCTGGTGTGCGTCACGCACGCCGCCTTCACCTCCGGCGCCACCGTGGACCTGCCCCGGCTGGTGGAGGCAGCCCACCGGGTCGGCGCGCTGGTGGTGGTGGACGCCTTCCAGACCGTCGGGGTAGTGCCGCTGGACGTCACCGCGCTGGGCGTCGACGCCGTCCTCGGCGGCGCGAACAAGTGGCTCTGCGGCGTCGGCACCGCCTTCCTCTACCTCCGGCCCGACCTGGTGCCGCACCTGGAACCGGCGGCGACCGGCTGGCAGGCCGGCGACCGGGCGCTGACCTTCCAGCCCTCCACCGGCTGGGCCCCCGGCGCGCGCCGGTTCGCCGGTGGCACGCCGTACCCGCTGACGTCGCTGGTCTCCCAGGTCGGGCTGGACCTGCTGGCCGGGGTCGGCGTACCGGCGATCCGTCGGCACTCGCTCGCCCTCACCCAGCGGGTCCTGGACCGCGCCGCGCAGGCCGGCATCGCCGTGGTCAGCCCGACCGCCGCGCACCGGCGCGGCGGCGTGGTGTTCCTGGATGTGCCCGACGGCGAGGCGGTCAAGCGACGGCTGGCCGCGCAGCAGCTGATCTGTAGTTGGCGCGGCCACCTGCGGGTCGGACCGCACGCCTACAACACCCTCGACGAGATCGACGCGTTCATGGACGCGTTGGGCAAGGAGTTGGGTCGATGACCGTCACGCTCTCCCCGCGCGCGTTGATGAGCCTGCTCGCCAACGGGCCCAAGGCCATGGACGTGCTGGAGACGGCGCTCGCGCTCGGGCTGCTCGACGAGCTGGAACCTGGCCCGGTCCGCCTCGACGCCCTGGCCGCCCGCTGCCAGGTGCGCCCGCTGCGGCTGTACAAGTTCCTGGACTGCCTGGAGAGCCTCGGCTTCCTCGTCCGGGAGGAGCCGAGCGACGACATCGGCGCCACCCGCTACCGGGCGGTGCCCGGACTGCGCGCGGCGGTCGAGGCGGTGGTCGGCCCGGACGCGGTCGAACGGGACCGGGACCGCTATCCGTGGCGGTTGCTGCACGGCCGGCTCGCCGACAGCCTGCGGGGCGAGGTGAGCATCGGCGACGACGACTTCGCCTGGCCACCGAAGACCGACGCACAGACCGCCGACTTCGAACGCAGCATGGCCGTCGGGCTCGGACCGGTCGTCGAGGCGGTACGGCAGCACGCCGCCCGCCTCTGGCCGGGCCGGCGCCGGCTGCTGGACGTGGGCGGGGGCGACGGCACCCTGGCCGCGCACGTCCTGGACACCGCGCCGGGGCTGTGTGCCGACGTGTACAACCTGCCTGCGGTGGCGCCGCTGGTGGACCGCAACCGCATCGCCCGCGGCCATCCGGACCGGCTCGGCTTCGTCGGCGGCGACTTCCTCACCGGGGAACTGCCCCGGGGCTACGACGCGATGTCCTTCGTCCGCGTCCTGCACGACTGGCCCAACGAGGTGGCCGGGCGACTCGTGGCCCAGGCGTACGCGGCCCTGGAACCGGGCGGCCTGCTGCTGATCTGCGAGGAGTTCCGCACCCCTGACCGGCTGGCCATGCAGTTCTTCTGGAGCTACTTCCTGATCGGCGTCGACACCTGCGTGAGCCGGCTGCGCGAGGCCGGCTACTACACCGCGCTGCTCGCCGACACCGGCTTCACCGAGGTGGCCGTGCTGCCCGGCACCTGGGAGCTGGTGACCGCCCGGAAACCGGCTGGCCAGGGGTGAGCCACACTGCGCCGTGCAATGGGCGATCCATTCCCTTCTCGTACGGCGATCGGGTCCGTGCACCATTTGCCGACCGATTCATTGAATCGTCCCCACTTTCGGGCGGGGCAGGGGGCAGCGGCCGTGATTGTGCTCACGACCGGCACCCCTGATGCAGGTGGAAGCGCCTGTGGTCTCCCTATGCTGGCGCCAGATGATCGTCCGTATCCCACCGGTCCCCGGGTGTACCGGGGCGGGCGGCGGGCGCCTTGCGTGAGGCGGGGAGGAAGTAGCGAGCAATGACCGGCTCCACACGGATCTGGGACGGGTTGTCCATTCCCGCCCCCGGCACCTACCGACTCGACCCGGCGCACAAACGAATCGGTTTCCTCGCCCGGCACATGATGGTCAGCCCGGTGCGCGGCGAGTTCCGGGACGCCACCGCGCAGATCCTCGTCGCCGAGGACCCGCTTCGATCGACGATCGAGGCGACCATTCAAGCGGCCAGCCTCGACACGGCGAGTACCGACCGGGACACTCACCTGCGCAGCGCAGATTTCCTCGATGTGGAGGCGTTTCCCACCCTGGAGTACCGCAGTACCGGAATTGCGCGGCTGGAGAAGACCGATCCGATCTTCTACTGGGCGAAGCTCAAGAACCATCGCCTCGGTCGGCGGGCGGGCCCGGAGTCGGCCGCCCCGGCGTCCCCGGCGACCGCCCGGTTCGTGCTCGCCGGGGAGTTGACCGTCAAGGGGATCACCCGTGCGGTCGACCTCCAGGTCGAGTTCGGCGGTGCCCGGCGTGACCCGTACGGGCAGGACATCTTCGGGTTCAGCGCGACGGCGGAGATCAACCGTGAGGACTACGGCCTGGTCTGGAACGTGGCCCTGGAGAGCGGCGGGGTGCTGGTCGGCAAGAGCGTCCGTATCGAGATCGCCGGTGAGGCGATCCGGCAGGCATAGCCTTCACGCCGCGTTCACCGCAGCTTCCTGGCCGAAACGCATCCATCGATCGCGATGTCTGCGACAATTCGGCTGTGCCTGCCATTCCCGTCAGGCGGGAGCCCCCACCCGCCGCGGCAGGTGACAGTCAGGAGTCGTCCAGTGGCTCACGTCCGTACGGCCGCCCTCGCCACGGTGGCTGCCGTCGCCCTGTCCCTCGTCGTGGCCCCGTCGCCGGCGGGCGCCACCCCGCCCAACATCCCGTCGCACAGCACGGCGGTGAGCCGGCTCGGCGCGCTGACCGTGGCCGCCGAGTCACACCGGTCCAGCTACCGCCGGGATCTCTTCCCGCACTGGATCACGATCACCGGCACCTGCAACACCCGCGAGCAGGTCCTCAAGCGTGACGGCAGCAACGTGGTCGTCGACGCCAACTGCTACCCGACCTCCGGGTCCTGGTACAGCCCGTACGACGGGGTGACCCGGACGAACCCGGCCGAGATCTCCATCGACCACGTCGTGCCGCTGGCCGAGGCATGGCGCTCCGGGGCCTGGTCCTGGACCACCGCCCGTCGGCAGACCTACGCCAACGACCTGGGTGGGCCGGAGCTGTGGGCGGTCACCGGCAGCGTCAACTCCTCCAAGGGCGACCGGGACCCGGCGGCGTGGAAGCCGCCGCGAGCGGCCTTCCACTGCACGTATGCCCGGGCCTGGATCCAGGTGAAGTGGTACTACGGCCTCTCCGTCGACAGCGCGGAGAAGTCGGCGTTGACCGGCATGCTCAACACCTGCTGACCGCCCCACCCGGCTTGCGTGTAAGGAAGGGCCCCCTGCTAACGCCTCGTGCATAGGAAGGGTCCCTTCCTTACATCCGGGTGTCGGCTGCTCCGTCGCCAGAAACTGAATCCCGTTTACCATTACTGCTGATCCGCGGAGGCAGGGGGGTGTCTCCGGAGGGCGGATCGGCGCGGAGGGGAACACGGGTGCGGGGCGTACTCACGGGCTTTGCCGTCATCGCCACCGTCATCGCGATCGGCTACCTGGTGGGGCGCATCGGGCTGCTGGGGCCGGAGGGGCCCGCCGTGCTGTCCCGGGTCTCCTTCTTCGTCGCGACGCCCGCGCTGCTCTTCGAGACCGTCTCCCGCACCGACGTGTCCGCCGTCTTCTCGTCCGCCCTCCTCGTCACGCTGATCGGCACCACCGTCGTCGCGGCCCTCTTCGCGGCCGTCGCGATGCTCTGGTGGCGACGACCGGCGCCCGAGGCGACGATCGGCGCCCTCGCCGCCTCGTACGTCAACGCGGGCAACATCGGCATCCCGATCGCGGTCTACGTCCTCGGCGACGCCGCGTTCGTCGCGCCGGTGCTGATGTTCCAGGTGGCCGTGATGGCGCCGCTCGCGTTCGCGGTGCTGGAGTCGGCGGCGGCGCGGGAGCGCCGGTCGGTGGTCCGGGCGGCGGTCCGGCCGCTGGTGAACCCGATCACCGTCGCCTGCGGCCTGGGGGTGGCCGTGAGCGTCGCCGGCTGGTCGCCGCCCGAGCCGTTGATGCGACCGGTGGAGCTGGTCGCCGCGATGGCGGTGCCCGCCGCGCTGCTCGCCTACGGACTGTCCCTGCGCGGGGCCCCGCCGCCCGGCTCCGGTGACACCGCGTGGGACGTCCGGCTCGCGGTGGTGCTCAAGACGCTGGTCCACCCGGCGGTCGCCTACCTGGTGGCCCGCTACGGGCTCGGCCTGTCCGCACCGCTGGTGCTGGCCTGTACGGTCACCGCGGCCCTGCCCACGGCGCAGAACGTGTTCGTCTACGCCGTCCGCTACGGCCGGGGCGTGGTGCTGGCCCGTGACGCGATCCTCCTGTCGACCGTGACCGCCGTCCCGGTGCTGATCGCCGTGGCTCTGCTCGCCGGCTGACCGCCGCCGTCCCCGCACCCCGAAAAGCTTTCGAATCCTTTTCGGCTCACGGCGTTGGCGTCACCGAGGCCATTGCGCTTCCTTCACCACCTGATTTCCGGTGGCGGTTGGAGGTCGGGTCGGGGCGCGATCCCGGCCGCCGAACTTCTTGCCGAAATGGTTTTCGGGGAGCACGCTGTCGGCTGACAGTGATGTCTGTCGATCATCTGTCGTGTCGGCGCGCACCGCGTCGGCCCGTCGCCGGTGCCGATCCGCGGGCACCGGCACCACCACCGTCCCGCCCCCGTCCCCGTCGACTGGAGACCTCGATGCGACGACGACCCGTTGTCCGCACCCTGGCCGCCGGCTGCGCCGCCGCGCTGGCCGCGACCCTGGCCCTCACGGCGCCCGCCACGGCCGCCAACCCCATCATCACCACCATCTACACCGCCGATCCCGCACCGCTCGTGGTCGGCAACACGATGTACGTCTACGCCGGGCGCGACGAGGCGCCGGTGGGCACCAACAACTTCGTCATGCGCGAGTGGCACGTGCTCTCCACCACCGACGCGGCGAACTGGACCACCACGGCGCCCGCGCCACCATCGGCACCTTCGGCTGGGCTGGCTCGGACGCCTGGGCCAGCGAGGTCGAGCACCGCAACGGCCGGTACTACTGGTACACCTCGGTCAACGGCAACGGCCCCGGCTGGATGAACACCGCCTCCACCTCGCACGTGTCCGCCTGGGAGAGCCTGGCCGCGATCAACAACGGCGGAGTGCCGACCAGTTCCGCCGACCGCGGCAACCTGGCGTACGGCAACTGGCCCCAGCATGGCGCCCAGTGGATCGAGTACCGCTGGCCGAACGCGCAGAACATCAACCGCACGGCCACCTACTGGTTCGACGACAACCAGGGCATCGACCTGCCCGCCTCCTGCCGGGTGCAGTACTGGAACGGCGGCGCCTACGTCGACGCGCCGAACCAGTCGACCTGCTCGGTGGCCGGTGAGGCTACTCCACCGGCGACACGATGCAGGCCATCTACGACGCCGAGAGCAGCGGCACCGACTTCTGGATGGACCGGCTGCTGGCCCGCCCGGGCAACGACCCGGGCGGCACCTGGCTGATGACCCGGGGCCGGGGACTGTTCATGTACACCCACAACCCCTCGGTGATCGGCTTCGGCGGCAACACCGCCTACTGGGACAACATCAGCAGCCAGGGCGCCTACACCGTCACGGTCGGCTCGGGCACCCTCACCGAGCAGGTGGCGCAGCGCTGGCAGGCGCCCAGCCACTGGCGCAGCGTGTACACCGGAGGCTCGCTGCGTGTCGACGTCACCAAGTTCATCACCAACCAGATCGTCGCGGTGACCAACCTGACCGTCACCAACACCGGCTCGGCCAGCAGCACCGTGCCACTGCGGGTCACCTCGCCGTACGCCACCTCGGGCAGCGGCAGCGAGCTGAGCGGCAGCCGGCAGGTGAAGAACAACCCCACCACCATCCGGCCGCGCCTCTCCGCCGACGGCTTCACCGTCAGCAGCGGCGGCCTGAACCGGTCGGTGACCCTTGGCGCGGGGCAGAGCGTCACCACCAAGGTGCAGCTGGGCGTGGTCACCGACGAGATCCCTGAGTCGCTGACCGAGTACACCGGTTACCGCAACGCCACCCCGGCCAGCGCCTTCGCCACCCACGTACGCGAGTACCACCGCTGGTGGGCGGAGAACGTGCCCTACATCGACGTGCCCGACGCGGCCATCAAGAAGAACATCTACTACCGCTGGTGGCTGATGCGCTTCAACCACCTGGACGTCGACATCCCGGGCCAGGACTTCCAGTTCCCCATCTCGATCGAGGGGGTGACCGGCTACACCAACGCCATCGTGCTGACCCAGCCGATGCACGTCGACGACCTCAAGTGCCTCCGCAACCCGATCTACTCGTACGGGCCGTGGCTGTCGGTCGGGCAGCCGGCGTCGACCTGACCTCGACCACGCCGAACCTGGCCCAGGGCGCGACGACGACGGCGTCGTACACCGCCTCGGGCACCTCCACCGGCGCGGCGGTCGACGGGTTCCCCACCAACGCGCCGATCTGGGGGAGTACCGGGTCGTCGAACGCCACCGACTGGTACGAGGTGAACCTCGGTCAGACCCGGACCGTCGACGACGCCTGGCTGTACTTCCGGGACGACCGGGCCGGCAACCGTTACCGGGCACCGGCGTCCTATCAGGTCCAGTACTGGAACGGCAGCACCTGGGTCAACGCCGCGAACCAGGTGAAGACCCCGGCGGCGGCACGGGCCAACCACAACCGGGTCCGGTTCACCCCGATCAGCACCCAGCGGATCCGGGTCCAGCTCACCCACGCCTCCGGCTTCCGCACCGGTCTGACCGAGCTGAAGCTGTACGCCCGGGGCGGCGGTCCACCGCCGTCGGGCAACCTGGCCGGGGCGGCCACACCGTCGGCGTCGTACACCTCAGCCTGGGAGTCGGTGGCCGCGCTCAACGACGGCATCGATCCGCCGTCGTCGAACGACACGGTCAACCCGCGCTGGGGGACCTGGCCGAACCAGGGGCAGCAGTGGGCGGAGCTGACCTGGCCCACCGTGCAGACCCTCGGTGCGGCGGAGGTCTACTTCTTCGACGACAACGGGGGAGTGCGGCTGCCGGCGTCGTGGCGGTTGCAGTACTGGACCGGCACCGCGTACGCCGACGTGCCGGGAGTCGGCGGGTATCCGATCGCGCTCCACCAGTACAACCGGGTCACGTTCCCGTCGGTGAGCACGACCCGGTTGCGGGTGGTGCTGGAGAGCGGCGCCGGCTCGGTCGGACTGTTGGAGATAAAGGCGACCGGATGAACGGTCGGTGACCGGCGCGGCGGGCGGGTGGTGCACCTGACCGCCGCGTCCGGGGCCGGTCAGGGGTGCTCCGCGCGCTCCGGTGCCCGACCGACCCGGATCGCCAGCCGGTCGAGATAGCGCATCTGGAGCGCGACCAGCGCGACCAGGAACAGCAGCAGCAACGGCAGCGGGAGCACCGCGCCGAGGGCCAGTTCGTCGGCGCTGATCCGGCCGGTGGTGCCCTGCGCCATCGCCTCGACCGGCGCCGTCCGGGTGCCCGGGGTCTGTCCCACGATCCACGGCCACAGCAGTTGGCCGGAGCTGACCAGCCAGGTCACCAGCCCGGCCAGCAGCACCATCGGTGCGGCCGGGGCGAGCATGGTGCCGCCGAACCCGCCGCCGGCCCGCCAGCCGGGCTCCAACCCACGGAACAGCAGCGTGAAGAGGAACAGCGCCGGGATGCTGACCCAGCCGGGCGGCATCACCCCCAGGAAGGTGTTGACCTGGTCGAGGTCGCGGGTCCGCAGGTAGGACTCGATGGCGAGCGGCCCGGTGCCGACGAACAGCCACGGCGCGAACGGCAGCAGGAGCAGCTCGCTGAACCGGCCCAGCGGGCGCAGCCCGCCGATGGCGAAGCCGCCGGCCACGGCGACACCGATCGTGACGATCGTCGTCACCAGGGTCGGCAGCCAGGTCCAGATGAGCAACTCGGGCAGACCGGTGGTCGACGCCGGGCCGAGGTCGCTGGTGAACCGGAAGCTGCGACTCAGCCACGGCCACGCTACCCACAGCATCAGGCCGACGGCGACCAGACCCGCCACGGCCAGCCCGATCCGGGCCGGGCCGCTGCCCTCGCTCGTCGGGCCACTGTCCCCGCTGGTCGCGGCGTCCGGCGGGGTGGACGCCGGCCAGGCCAGGGCGGCGGTGCTGTGCGGCGGGGTGCTGGCGTCGGACGCGGGCCAGGCCGGTGCGGCGGTCGCTGCCGGCGCGGACGTGATGGGGTAGCGGGCCGGGGTGTCGGCGAGCTCGATCCGGGCGCGGGTGACCAGCAGCAGCGTCGTCGCGGCCAGGCCCAGCACGGCCAGGACGGCGAGCAGCAGCACCGCGTCGGCGGAACCACGGCCGACGTCCATCCGGGCCAGGGACTGCACGACGATGGTCGTCAGCGGGAACGGGGCGCGGTTGCTGGCGGCCAGCAGCGGTGCGACGAAGCTCTGCAACGTGGCCGCGACGATGCCGAGCACCAGCAGGCCGGCCACGGTCGCCGCCGCGGGCAGCGCGTCGGCCGGGCGGCGACGGCCGCGCAGCGTGGCGAGGAAAGCGGTGGTGGCGACGGCGACGACCAGCCCGGCGCTGCCGACCGCGGTCAGCTCCACGAGCGTCGCGTACGGGCGGTCCAGGGCCTGTCCGGGTTCGATGCGGTCGAGGCGCCAGGCGAGGATCAGCGCCACCGGGGCGTACCCGGCGACCGGCACGGCCAGCAGGGCGCGGGCCGCCAGCCGGGACCGCCGCCCGGCCTGGTCGGCGAGCAGGGCCAGCAGCGGGGCGACCACCAGGGCCAGCACGAGCGGCACGAGCGCCACCAGCAGCGTCATCCGGTACTCGCCGACGACGCCCTGCTCGAAGCGCTGTCGGTAGTGCTCGGCACCGACGTCGGTCGGCGGGCCGAGCAGGTTGTCCCGGGTCGTCGACCGCGAGATCGCCAGCCCGGTGGGCAGCAGATAGGACCAGAGCAGGGCGAGGAAGGCGGGAAGCAGCAGCACGAGCCCGATGCCGACGCGGGCGCCGGTGCCCAGTCGGGTGGATGGTGTCGTCACGGAGAGTACCGGGCTGGTCATGGTGCTCCTCGCCTCGTCGGATCCCTGGCCGGGCCCGACGATAGGCGAAATGATCAAGCCGGGCCACCGGAGCGTGTGCTTTTCGTGCGCAATGCAAGGAAGGGCCCCCTGCTAACGCCTGGGGTAGAGCAGGGGTCCCCTCCTTACATGCGCCCGCCTCGTGCTGTCGGCGGTCAGCCGAGCGCCGCCACCAACTCGGCGACCTCGGCGGCGCAGCCGTAGGAGAGCGTCACCCCGGCGCCGCCGTGGCCGTAGCAGTGCACCACCGGGCCGTGCGCGGTCCGTTCGGTCTCCAGCCGGACGCTCGGTCGGGCGGGACGCAGCCCCACCCGGTGCGCGAGGACGCGGGCCGCGCCGAGCGCGGGGACGAGCGCCGTGCAGCGGGCCACGATCTCTTCCGCCGTCTCCGGTCGGGCGTGCCGGTCCTCGTCGCCCTCCTCGGCGGTGCCGCCGAGCAGCACCGTGTCCGTCCGGGGTACGACATAGCGCAGCCGCCCCGGGTCGGTCTGGTCGAGCAGCCACTCGTCGAGGCCGACCTGCGTGACCACCACGACCTGTCCGCGTACCGGGGTGAGGGAGCTGTCGCCGGTCAGCTCCCGCGCCGCCAGGCCGGTGCAGTTGACCACGGCGTGCACGCCGTCGGTGAAGGCGTCGGAAAGGGCGGTCACCCGTCCGGGCCGGATCTCGACGCCCGCGCGCACCGACCGGTCCCGCAGCCAGGGTAGGTGCCGTGCCATGTCCACCACCGGCACGGTCAGTTCGTACCCGTCGACGTATCCGGGCGGCAGCCGGTCGCCGCGGACCCGGTCCAGCGTGGGCACCGCGGTCCGCCACCACGGCTCGGCGGTGGGTCGGCGGAACAGCTCCCGCCCGAGGCGCAGCCGCACGCCGGTCGCCGGGTCGTCGGCCAGCCCGCACAGCACCCGGTAGGTGGTGGCCGACCAGCCGGTCACCCGGGTCCGGGGATGGGCGCGGTAGGGGTACCAGAGCGCCGCGGCGACCGACGACGTGGTCTGCTCACCCGTCCCGGCGGCGATCACGTCGACCCGGTGTCCCGCCTGCGCGAGGCGGAGGGCACAGGTCAGGCCCACCACACCGGCACCGACGACCCTGACCCTCATACCTGGAGATCACACCACACCTCCGGGTCGTGGGGAATTCTCAAGGTTCCCTCAACCGCGCAGGTGAAGATCTATCGCTCTCGTTCGTCGCCGCTAGTTTCACGGCAACCGATGGACGTGCGTGACACGCCACAAGCAGGAGGAGGGGAGATGCGACGCACACGACTGCGTCTCGCGCTCTTCGCGCTGCCCGCCCTGGTGGGCGGAGTTCTCATGGCGGCGGCATCACCCGTGCCGGTGGGCGCGGTGCCCGCCGATCCGGGTGGTCCGGCCGACACCCTACGGTCCCATCTCGACGCGCACGACCAGGTCAGCCACGTCCGCGTCCAGTTGTCCGGCGCCGACATGGTGGACAAGGTGGTCGCCGCCGGGTTCGACCTCGAGCATGGTCTCACCCGCGTGCCGGACGGCATCGAGGGCGAGGTGGCGGTGACCGCCGAGCAGCGCGTGGCGCTGGAGGCGATGGGCGTGAAGATCCTCGCCGACGACGAGGGCTTCGAGTGGAGCGACGAGGCCGACGGGGGCCTGCCGGCCTCCGCCGCCCGCACGTTGGCGGCGGCCGGACACGACAACACGGTCCGGATCGCCCGCGCCGACTGGTTCACCACCAAGGGTCAGGGTTTCCTGTACGTCGAGGCGCGCACCACGGAAGGCAGCCAGACCGCGCCGATCGTCGGGATGCACGTGGAGAACGACTCGGGCAAGGGCACCGAGTTCGCCTTCGCCCGGACGATGAGCCGGTTCGTCGACTCCGGGCAGTACATGTTCCACCGGAACCTGTTCAAACTCGACACCGTCCGGACCGGATCCAGGTGACCAGTTCGATCGGTGGCGTGGTCACCGGCGCGGTCTCCGACTGGCTGGAGGACGGCACCCCGCCGCTGACCGCGAACCCCGGCTACCGGTCGGACTTCGTCGACGGCTACAAGCACCCGCAGCAACTCTTCGCCCGGGCCGAGGAGATCGCCCGCCAGTTCCCGCAGATCGCCGAGATCGTCTACCTGCCACACCGCACGAACGGCTACCAGCGCAAGGCGCAGGCCACCATCGGCGGGACCGGGCAGTCCGCGGTCGTGGTCAACTCGGCGGCGTGGGGGCACGAGGGCGGTAACGACGTCACCGTCGAGTTCGTGCACCGGGGCGGGGGAGAACCTGCCGCTCGCGGTCGAGGTGACCGGCACGGCGGTGCGCGTGGTGCTGGCCACGAACGGCAGCGGCGCGCAGGCCAGCACCGCCGCCGAGGTGGCGCAGGCGTTGCGAACCCGGTCGCAGGGGCTGATCGACCGGGCGCATCCGTACCGCAGCAACGCCGGCACCGGCGTCGTGGCGCCGACCACCGGCCCGGTGGCGCTGACCGACTTCCTGGACCAGAAGCGGGTCGGCGCACCGGAGGGTGAGGTGCCCCGTGGTCCGGCCACCATCCCGGTGCTGCGGATCGGCAAGCACCGCGACGGCCGTAACCCGGGCGTCCTGATCCAGGCGCAGGACCACACCCCGCCCGCCGCTGGGCGACGAGGCGTTCTACTGGCAGTCGGCGGCGCGGATCCTGTCGCAGGTGAAGGCGCACCGGCAGACCGTGGTGACGCCGCAGAACGTCGGCGGTTCCTCGGACGTCTCGGATCGCCGCAGAGTGGGGCAAGGACAAGAAGAAGCCGACGTCCACGCTCGTGCCTGGCGGCGGCCGGTACGCGGGCCCGGTGGACGTCCGGTTCGAGACCAGCGAACCGGCCACCATCTACTACACGACCGACGGCAGCCGCCCCACCCTGGTTCTCGCCGCGCTACCAGGCGACCGAGTTCCGGGAGCCGGGTCAGGTGTTCCGCGTGACCGAGACGACCACGTTCCACTGGTTCTCGGTCGACACGGCGGGCAACGTCGAGAAGGGCTACGACCCGTCGAAGAACGCGCAACAACTACCGCAAGGCGACGGTCACCATCACCCGGTAGCCGGCCTTCGGTGACGACACCTCGTCGGTGCGGGTCGCTCCGCGCCGACGGGGCGTTGTCGTGCGCGCGTCGACGTGGACCGTCGCCGACGCGCGTCGGGAACACCGCACCGGGTACGTCCCCGGGCGACCCGGACCGCGCCTGCGGGCGGCAGACGGCCCGGGCCGCCAAACCCAGCGACTACTTCCCGCCGCTGGGCGCCTCGGTGATCCTCGGCAGTCTCGCCGCCACGGTACTCACCTGGCGCGACCGGCGGCTGCGCTGGTGGGTCGCGGCCGCGACGGCGGTCTTCGTGGCCTGCGAGTTCCTTTTCTTGGCGGTCTTCTTCTGGCCGCGTAACGAGATCATGTTCGTGGACCCGGTGGGCACCCACTCCCCGGAGTACCTGCGTCAGGTCGCCGCCGAGTTCGTCGCCGGGCACTGGGTACGCCTCGCTGGCGGCGCGGTCACGGCGGCGCTGGCCTTCACCGCGCTGCTGCGCTTCGTCCGCGACACGGCCCGCGCGACCGGTGACCAAGCGGTGCGGGCCGTGTCCTGAGAGCCTGCGGGAGAGGATCGGCAGGCCAGCACGGTGGTGGGCTCGACGGCGCGTGCTATCAAGTAGGCGTGAATCATGATCGTGTTCCCGCCGCGTTTCCGGTTACGGCGAATGGCTGAGCGCAGACTGAGGACCGGCCTCGCGTTCGTGCTCGGCATGACCATGTTGTCGGGGTGCGCCGTCGACAAGGGCAGCGCCCTGGCCGCCGACTTCGAGGCCGACTGGGCCGGCACGCCGGACGTGGCGAGTGTCCAGGCCAACGCCGAGAACACGTTGCCCTTCTTCGGCTCGACGACCGGCACGTTGACCGTCCAGGAGGGCACCTCCGCCGACCGGGTCAGCGAGCTGGCGGGCGAACTGCGGCAGTACGTCGCCGGCCGCGACGACGTCTCGGGCAAGATCAACGCCGCCGACATCACCTTCGCCGTGGTCCCGGACGGCGCCCGTAACGACGAGGTGGTGTCGTTGTGGCGGTCGATGAGCACCGACTCCCAGGTGACGTCGGCCCACATCTCGCGCCCGTCCCGAGGCGACATCGACCGGTGGCGGATCGTCGGCGCCGCCCCTGACGTGGTCGGCGCGATGGAACTCTTCGACGACCTGACCACCGGCGGCGGCCGACACGGCACGCTGACCGGCGTCACGACGGTGCTGATCTCCACCGACCGCACCGTCGAGCCGGCCGTCTCCGTGGAGACCGGTGCGGACGGTGCGGTCCCGGTGGAGGCGATCGCCGCGTTCCGGGCGGTCGTCGGCAGGTATCCGATGGTCCGGGCAACCCTGCGGGTCGACCGGGTCAGCATCGTCCTGACGCGGCCCGAGGACCGGGTTGCCGCCGAGGAGGTGGCCCGGGCCCTGGCACCGAACATCGGCACCGTCGAGGTGACCAGCCAGAACCGCTGAACCACGGCGGCCGGGCCCGAGGCGATGACGGTTCACACCGAAGATGCCACTGGTTCGATCCCAGTATCGCCCACCGATAGTCCCTGACCTGGGGAAACGTGAGTCCGTGGTTGGCAGTGCGCGAACCGCCTCGGCCAGATGTGCGGTGGGCTGGGGAAACGCGTTCTTGCGGGGTGCGGGTCCCGCGTAGCGGTCGCGTGGTTCGAAGCCGATGCGTCGGCCGTCTGCCTACACTCGGCCAGCGTTGACGTTGCTCTCTTCCCCACGACTGGACCCGAGTCCGGACGCGACCCCGGACGCCTGGTCTCGCTTATCCGGTGTCAGCGCTACTCTCGCCCGAGGTCGGCGACCAGAGCAGCGTCGGCTGCCCTGGCACCGGCACCCGCGCTGTGCCAGCGGCAGCTGCCGCCGCTTTCGATTTCTTGAGCTACTTATTGCCGCGCTGTCGCCTCGCCGCCGGAGGTGCGCCTGTCGAGCCCGCTAACTACTCGACGTGACCACTCTTCGTACACATGATCTTCCCGACAGTGTCGGTCAAACCACCCGGATCGCCAGTCGATGATATTGGCATTCGATGAT
This sequence comes from Micromonospora craniellae, assembly GCF_014764405.1. NCBI lineage: Bacteria > Bacillati > Actinomycetota > Actinomycetes > Micromonosporales > Micromonosporaceae > Micromonospora > Micromonospora craniellae. Next base: position 6,006,347 of record NZ_CP061725.1, read on the forward strand.
GCGCAGGTCAGGGTGGTGATCATTTCTCGCGGGGGAGGGCGTCGCTTTGGCTGATTCTGTTTATTTCTTGCATGCTCAGGGGCGGCCTCGTCGGTCGCGCTGGCCAGCGGTTGCGCTGGCGGTCGCGGTGCTCGGGTCAGGGTTTGACGTGGTGGACGGGTCCGGCGTCGCATTCGCGGCTTCCTCGTCGGCCCCGGATTGCTCTGTGACGGAGGCTGCGGACGAGGCGGCTGCTGCCGTGGTGGCGGCCGAGTGTGGTGTGTCGGTGGAGGCGGTGAGTGAGCGGACTGAGTTCGAGCAGGTGGTGGTCGATCCGTCGGGTACGCAGACGTTGACGGTGGCTGCGGTGCCGCAGCGGGTGCGCCGGGCTGACGGTTCGTGGGCGGCGATTGACCCGACTCTGTCGGTGTCGGGCGGTGCGGTGGTGCCGGCGGCGACGCTGACGGATGTTCGTTTCTCGGTTGGTGGGTCGGGGCCGCTGGCGACGTGGCGGAGGGGCGGTTCCTCGTTGACTCTGTCGTGGCCGTTGGGGGCGTTGCCCACGCCGCGGCTGCGTGGTGCGACTGCCGTGTACGAGGGTGTGCTGCCCGGTGTGAACCTGCATGTGACGGCGTTGCGGGAGGGGTTTTCGCACGCGGTGGAGATTTTGACTCCGGCTGCGGCGGCGAACCCGGCGGTGCGTCAGATTCGGTACGCGCTTGGTGGTGACCTCCAGGTCGAGCCGGATACAGGTGGTGGGCTGCGGCTGATTGATGCGGCCGGGGAGACGGTGGGGGTCACTCACGCGGCGTCGATGTGGGACTCGTCGGTGGATCCGGCGATCGGCGGCGAGGTGATCTCGGCGCGTGGTCTTGATCGAGTGGAGGCCGCGTCGGCGATGGGCGCGGAGCCGAGCGTCACCTCGCGGCGGGCGGGTGTCGCGCTGGAGGTCGGTGACGGTGAGCTGACCGTGTTCGCGGACGAGGCGATGTTGGATGACCCGACGGTGACGTGGCCGGTGTTCGTGGATCCGCCGTTCAACGGGTTGCGGTCGAAGTGGGCGTACGCGAACAACGCGAACAACAACTGGGATGTGGGTAACCGGGCCTGGGTTGGTCGGAACGATTACGACGGGGTGTTGTATCGGTCGTTCTTTGATTTCAACGTGTCGACGTTGCGTGGTACGCAGATCCTGTCGGCGAAGGTGACCATGAAGCTGGACCACTCGTGGTCGTGTACGCCGACGTGGGTGCACCTATACCGGACCAACACCGATGGGATCACGGTGTCCAGCGGGGCTCGGATGGCCTGGTCGACACGTCCGTTGCCGTCGTCGAACTGGCTGGACTCGTGGGAGGGCAACGCGAACGAGGCCGGTGGCTGCGGGACGATCCAGCCGGACGCGGACGCGGTCTTCGAGGGCGCCACCCTGAGGAACGACGTGCAGGCGCGGGCGACGGCGAACGCCACGACCTACACGGTCGGATTGTGTGCCTGCAACAGCGACGGTGATCATGAGGCCGTCCAGGGCCGGTGGAAGAAGTTCTTCACCGGCCACACGTACCTGATCGCGACGTACGACAAAAAGCCGAACCCGCCGGTCGCGCAGCCGTTCTCCACCACGACGGACTGCTACAAGGCGTGCTCGTCGCCGGCGGTGGTGCGCACGACGACGCCGACGTTGCGGGCGAACGTGTCGGATCCCTACAACGGAAACCTGACTGGACGTTTGTTTCACCTTCGCGTCAGTAGCGACCGATTCACGTTCCGACCCCGGTAGCGCGAAATGCCAGGCCTGGCCTGAAATAGAAACATCTCGCCGCGCACTACCCTGACCGGAATCGGCGCTTTTCACCCCGCGATCGTGTCTGATTCACCTTCACCCGACATCGACGCACATGGCGTCCGCCGAGCCGGGCCCCAGACGCCATACGCCTACTGCATGACCGAACGGCGCCCCTACCCGTCCGACCTGTCCGACGCCCGATGGGCGCTGATCGCACCCCGCCTGACCGCCTGGCGACAGGCCCGCACCGACGCCGGTGTCAGTGGACGCGCACCCACCCACGACCTGCGCGACATCTTCAACGCCATCCTCTACGTCAACCGCACCGGCATCGCCTGGCGCCACCTACCCCACGACTTCCCGCCGTACCGCACCGTTTACGGCTACTTCGCCGCCTGGAGCAAAGAAGGCATCTTCACCGAACTCAACTACCAGCTCACCGGCCTCGTCCGCGACCACCACGGCCGCACCATCGAACCAACTGCGTCCATCATGGACAGCCAGAGCGTGAAGACCTCCACCAACGTCCCACTGTCCACACAGGGCACCGACGCCGGCAAGAAGATCGTCGGCCGCAAGCGTGGCATCCTCACCGACACCCTCGGCCTCCTCCTCGCCGTCATCGTCACCGCCGCCAGCGCCAGCGACAACGCCATCGGCATGGACCTGCTCGACCGGGCCACCGCCGCCTACCCCACCCTGACCAAGACCTGGGTCGACGCCGGCTTCAAGAACCGCGTCATCGAACACGGCGCCGCACTCGGCGTCGACGTCGAGATCGTCACCAAGGACCCACAGATCAAGGGCTTCAGCGTGGTCAAACGGCGATGGGTCGTCGAACGCGTGCGCCGTGAGGCGCTGATTGATCGAGTGGAGGTGAGAGACCTTCGCCGCCGTCCTGTCGCAGCAGGGTGGTGAAGCTGGGGGCAGCCTGATCCGGGAGGTGCCGGGGAGGGTGGCAAGCGGCCCCGACAACGCCGGGACGTAACCAGTACTGCCAGATGGCGCGGGTCCGGCAAGCGAGACGGAGAGGTATACGCGAGGAACCGGTGTCTGAAGCCTCCTAACGATCCCTACCAGCTCGAACCTGGCGGATGTGGGCTGGGTGCGGTGCGTCCTGGTCCTCTTCTCTCGGGACGGGGAACTCCTGCGGCTGCTGACGTTCGGCGGTCCGGGAGGCCACGGTGAAGTGCTGCGGGGTAGCCGTGGCGATGCCGCGGGGGTATAGCCGGGTGCCTCCTTCGTCGAGCGATCAGTCAGTGAACACGGGAACTTTCCCGGCTTTGCCCGGGGCCGTCTCAGCCAGAGACGACGCCTCGGGTTGGGTTCACCGTCGGCCGATCGGGTCGGGAGAGGGCGGAGCCGCCGTAGTACTCCGAGGCCGGGAGAGCCGGTCACATGGGGAAGGGCGGCAGCGAGATCGCAAGGGAGGTACTGCAATGCCCGAAGACACGGTGGTGGATACCGCCGTCACGTGGCCGACCCCGGAAGAGGCATGGACGCGGGTACGGGGAATGCAGATCAAACTGCACCGTTGGGCGGCGGCCGACCACGGTCGCCGGTTTGACGATGTCTACAACTTCGTCAGCGACCCCGCCACGCTGGTCGTGGCGTTGCAACGGGTCGCCGGGAATGCCGGAGCCCGCACTGCCGGAGTGGACGGCGTCACCGCTGTCCACGTGAGCATGGCCGGGCCCGAAGTGTTCCTGGACCATGTCCGTTCCCTGCTGAAGACCGGCACGTTCCGGCCACTACCAGTACGGGAGAAGATGATTCCCAAGACCGGCGGGAAACTACGCCGGCTGGGGATACCGACCATCACGGACCGTGTGGTCCAGGCAGCGCTGAAGCTGGTCCTGGAGCCCATCTTCGAGGCGGATTTCCAGCCTTGTTCGTATGGGTTCCGGCCGAACCGGCGCGCGCACGACGCGATCGCCGAGATCCATCATCTGGCCACCGCCGGTTACCGGTGGGTGCTGGACGCGGACATCGAGGCGTGCTTCGACCGTATCGACCACCCGGCCTTGATGGGTCGGGTGCGAGCGCGGGTGAAGGACAAGCGAGTGCTCGCGCTGGTGAAGGCGTTCCTCAAGGCCGGGATCATGACTGAGCTCGGCGAGCGGAACGAGACCACGTCCGGCACACCCCAAGGAGGGATCCTCTCACCACTGCTGGCCAACATCGCGTTGTCGGTTCTCGACGAGTTCTTCGTCGAGCAATGGGCGGCAGCGGGCACCGGCCAGCAGCGCAGGCAACGACGCGCCAAAGGACTGGCGACGTGGCAGTTGGTCCGCTACGCCGACGACTTCCTCGTCCTGGTCCATGGCAACCAGGAACACGTCGAGGACCTGCGCGACCAGGTGAGTACCGTTCTGGCGACGATGGGCCTGCGCCTATCTGAGTCCAAGACCAGGATCACCCACCTTGCCGACGGGGTCGACTTCCTCGGCTTCCGCATCGTCTGGAAGCGGAAACGAGGAACGGACAAGTGGCATGTATACACGTTCATCGCCGACAAGCCGGTCCAGGCGCTGAAACGGAAGATCAAGTCACTGACCCGCCGGTTGTCGCACCTGAGCTACCGGGAGACGCTGGTCAAGATCAACTACATCCAGCGTGGATGGGCCAACTACTTCAAGCACGCGGTCGCCAAGCACACCTTCTCCCACCTGCAGAACTTCATCTGGTGGCGAGTGATCAACTGGGTGATGCGCCGCAACCGCATGACCTGGAGAGCCATCCAGCGATGGCTGCGCACCCCGCAAGGGTGGCAGCCCATCGCCTTCGACGGGGTCGAGTTGTTCAAGATGGCGAAGGTCCCCGTGACCCGATACCGCTATCGCGGCACCAAGATCCCGAACCCCTGGCAGCCCACACCGACAAGCCCACCCCCAACGGCATGACCTCGTGGAGAGCCCGGTGCGGTGAGAGTCGCACGCCGGGTTCGGCGGGCGGGTCCGGGAAACGGACCTGGAGCAATCCAGGCACCGCGCCCGGGCCCGACCCAACACCATCGGCTGGCTCATGCACCACCGCCGCCTCGTCCGCGACTACGAAGCCCGACCCGACCACTCCGCCAGCATGATCACCCTCGCCATGATCGACAACCTCGCCAAACGCCTCACCGCCGAAACCACCCCAACCTGGCGAGAACCCCTAAAAACACAACACACGCAGAATACGTGAATCAGACGTCCTCTGAGTTGATGTGAAGGCCCGGAGGGTGTTAGCTTTTCCGACACTCTCCGGGCATTTCGGTCAAATGACGGCTCTTCGAACTTGAGCGGAGTTCGCGACTGAGTGCGGCCCGAGCGTGAGGGCTCGCAGCTCATCAGTGATCATCTGAGTGTCTAGATCGGATAGTCACAAGTGAAGAGCTGCGAGCATGGTCAACGATACGACCCGGCTGCTGGGCCTGGACGGCCTGGTGGCCGATCGGGTCGAGCTGCACCCGGACGGTTCCCCCGTAGTTCACCTGTCCACCGGTGATGAGCAGGCACGATGCTGCCCGCAGTGCGGGTTCCGGGCCGTGCGGGTGAAACAGTGGACCACGACCCGGCCACGAGATCTGCCGATGGCGGGGCGGACGGCCCGGCTGCGGTGGCGTAAACGACGCTGGCACTGCGACCAGCCCGGATGCCCCCGCAAGTCGTTCACCGAACAGGTGCCGCAGGTCCCGGCACGGGCCCGGATCACCGGTCGGCTGCGCTACGCCGCCGGCGCTGCGGTCGCCGACGGTAACCGCACGATCGTGCAGACCGCCCGTGACCTGGGCCTATCCTGGCCGATAGTCGCTGCGGCGTTCACCGCACACGCCACGACGGTGTCACCGACCGAACCGGCCCCGGTGAGCGTGCTGGGCATCGACGAGGTCCGCCGCGGTAGACCACGCTGGAGTCTCGACGAGGTCACCGCGTCGTGGACCACCACCGTCGACCGCTGGCACGTCGGATTCTGCGATCCCGGCGGCGGGCAGGGGCTGCTCGCCCAGGTCGAGGGCCGCACCAGCAAGGCAGCAACCGACTGGCTCACCGCTCGCCCCACGGCCTGGCGTGAGCAGGTCCAAGCCGTCGCGATCGACATGCGCACCGTGTTCAAGGCCGCGATCCGCGAAGCCCTGCCGCACGCGTTGCTGGTCGTGGACCACTTCCACGTAGTCCAGTTGGCCAACCGGGCCGTCACCGAGGTCCGCCGCCGCATGACCATGACGCACCGCGGCCGCCGCGGTCGGGCGAGCGATCCGGAATGGCAGCAACGCAACCGGCTGACCAGGTCGGCAGCTCGGATGCGCGCCGAGCACGTCGACCGACTGACCGACACCCTGGAAAACCTGCCGACGAAGACCGGCACGCCGATCCTGACCGCCTGGAACGCGAAAGAGGACCTGCTCGACCTGCTCGCGCTGGCCCGCACCCACCCGGACAGAGAGACCACCGCCCGGCTGCTACATCGCTTCTACGCCGCTGCGCCGCCTCTGACCTGCTCGAACTGCACCGCCTCGCGACCACGATCGAGACCTGGTGGCCGGAAATCCTCGCGTTCCTGCACACCGGCATCACCAACGCCGGCTCCGAAGGCGCTAACCGCGTCATCAAAACCGTCGCCCGCGACGCCTACGGATTCCGGAATCCGGAGAACCAGCGACTACGGACCCGCACCGCCACCACCCGCCGGCACCGCGGACACCTCAACCCCGCTCAACTTCGAAGAGCCCAAATGCCACCCGCCGACGAAGGTCTGCATCGCGGCGACGTCACCGGTCTCTCTGGCTTGCCGCAGGCCGTCGAACAGCGCCTGGTCTTGCTCGCGCCGTTCGATGAAGGTGCGATCAAAGTAGTCGCGCAGCACCCGCTCGGATGCCTTGATCCGCTCGACTTCGGTCTCCCGGTACGCCCGGAGCATCTCTCGCTTGGTGCTCTCGATCTCGTGGATCTCGATCACCTCGCGGCTCGCTGTGATCAACTGCCTCAACGCGCCCAACGCGTCCGCCGCGCTGATCCCCCGTGTGACTGATCAGGTGGTCGCTTCGGCGGTGGGTAGCCAGGGACGGCCGGCGGCGAGTCGCGGACGTAGACCGCCCGTCGGACGAAGCGCCGGGAACTTACAAGCGAGTGGTCGGATGCCCCTGCCAGGGCGCGAGTCACTGGCGTGTCAGGGGGTTATGAGGGGTCGGGCTGGTCGGTAGCGTTGGCGGTGGTGGCGGCCGTTGGGTCGGTGGTGCGTCCTGCGCTATGCGAGGGGGTTCCGGGTGGATTCCTTGCCGGAGTTGACGTTCGGGCAGCGGTTGAAGGTCTATCGGGAGCGGTCCGGGAAGTCTCGGACGGTGCTGGGTGGGTTGGTGGGTCGTAGCGCCGAGTGGGTCAAGGCGGTGGAGACGGATCGGATCCTGCCGCCGCGTATTCACATGCTGGATCGGATCGCGCGTGCTTTGAAGATCGACGTGTCGGCCTTGGCGGCGGAGTTGGGTAATCGGTCTGCTGTGGTCAACGGGCCGGAGCATCCGGCGTTGGTGTCGGTCCGGGCGGCCCTGAATCAGGTCGCGCTGCCCGATGACGCCCCGCCGGTGTCCTTGTCCGGGCTGCGGGAGCGGCTTGCGGCGGGGTGGCGGGCGCGTCATCAGGCGGCGGATCACCGTACGGTGCTGGGCGGGTTGTTGCCGGGGTTGTTGCGGGACGGGCAGCGGGCCGTGTTGGCGTACGAGGGTGGCCGGCGGCGTGAGGCGCAGGCCCTGTGGGCGGAAACGCTGGGGTTGGCGCAGATGTTCGTCGCCTATCAGCCTGCTGCGGAGTTGTTGTGGCGGGTGACGGATCGGGCGATGGTGGCGGCGCAGGAGTCCGGTGATCCGGAGGCGATCGCCCGTGCGGGGTGGTTCCTGTGTCAGGTGCATCGGGAGGCCGGTGACTGGGACACCGCGATGAGGGTGACGCTGGAGGTGTTGTCGGCGTTGGAGTCGGGGGCGGCTGACGGGAGCGCGAATCTGTTGGCGTTGTGGGGGGCGCTGAACTTCGAGGCCGCGTACACGTCTGCTCGTGCTGGTGAGGAAGGTCGTGCCTGGCGGTACTGGGACCGCGCGGACCAGGTGGCGCAGCGCCTGCCGGAGGGCTTCTATCAGCCGCAGACGTCGTTCTCCCGGGTCGTCATGGGTGCTCACGCGGTGACGGTGGCGGTGGAGTTGCAGCAGTCGGGCGAGGCGGTGCGGCAGGCCCGTCGTCATGATGCGGCGGCGATTCCGTCGAGGCCGCGTCGGGCACGCCACCTGATTGAGGTCGCGCGGGCGTACTACGGCAAGGACGACAAGGAAGCGACCGTGGCGGCGCTGCGGCAGGCGTACGACTCGGCTCCGGAGACGATCCGGTTCAACGGGTACGCCCGTCAGATCACCGTGGACCTGCTCGACGGTCCGCGTTCCACCCGGGACGACGCTCGTGACCTGGCGGCGAAGGTCGGACTCGTCTCCTGAACCAGGGGTAGGAACCTTACCCAACCCACTCGGCCACCGAACGTAGCTTCTCGCTCACGGGATGCGGTGGTCGGTGCGAGTCACGCCCGGCCGCCGTGTCCCTCAGCCAGAGGGCGACGATGCTGCCGCCCTCGTGAGCGACGAGGGAGAGACACGTGCGGCGCGTCTGCAACTGCGGAGCCGACCTGCCGTGCCGGGCCCGGCATCGGATACCGATCAACCGAGGGCACTGGCCGCAGGCGGAGGACCAGCGGTGACCAGCCACGGTCCGGTCATGCCGATCTGGAGCTGCGGGGGCTGCGACATGCCGTGGCCGTGTCCGACGCGGCGGCGGGAGCTGCGCGCGGAGTACGCGGACGCGTCGGTGTCGCTGGCGCTCTACCTCGGTGCCTATCTCGTCCAGGCCGCCGAGGACATGCCCTGGGCACCCGCCGGCGCCCTGCACCGCCGCTTCATCGGCTGGACCAGACAGCCGCCGGAAGCACAGCAGCGAACTACAGGTCGCGGACGCTGACGGACCCCGCCGCACGGACGCCCAGAACTTGCAAGCGAGGGGTCCTCCACGCGCGACGTGTCGGGGTACCGTCCGACTAGGTGGTGACCGTTGAGGTCGCCTGGCCTCTTGAGCTTGGAGCGGCGCTATGGCCTCGTCCGTCGACCCGTGCTTCGGGGTAGCGCTGCATGAGTTTCGGGAGCGGCGCGGTCTGTCGCTTCGCTCCCTCGGGCAGCTCGCCCATCGGAGCAAGAGCCATCTGCACGAGTTGGAGGCGGGGCTCAAGGCTCCGACGGTCGACACAGCTCGTCACCTGGACCGCGTTCTCGGCGCGGGAGGTGTGCTTGCCCGGTTGGTGGAGGCGCCGATCGACCACGCTGCTGAGGCTGGCGAGTTGCGAGCGAGAGTCGCCGCCAGTGACGTCGGCGGAGATGTGCTCGATCGGATCGAGCAGGGCGTCGACGATCTTGCCAGTTCCTATCCGACGATGGCCCCTGCGGATCTTCTGCCGTTGGTGCGGCGGCATCTCGCCTATGTCGGGCGGTTGTTGGACGGGCGGGTCACGCTTGCTCAACAGCGGCGGCTGCTGGTTGCCGGTGGCTGGTTGGCGGTGCTGCGTGCGACCGTGCACATCGACCTGCGGCAGAGGGCCGCTGCGGCTGCCCACTTGCGAGCCGCCCGTGATCTCGCCGAACATGCTGAGCATGGCGAGATCCAGGCATGGTGTCTCGAAACCCGCGCCTGGGACGTGCTGACTCAAGGTGACTACCGGACGGCGCTTGATCTTTCCCGTCAGGCACAGCGGATCGCTCCGAAGGGGAGTTCTGCCCGCATCCAGGCGACTGCTCAGGAGGCTCGTGCGTGGGCTCGGATCGGGGATGTCGGTGCTACCCGACGAGTGTTGGACCGGGTGGAGCGGCTGACGGCGAACCTGCCTGTTCCTGAGCGAGCCGAGCACCACTATCGCTACGACCCGGCCAAGGCCGCCGCGTACACGGCCACGACTTTGGCGTGGGCGGGTGACCCCGGTGCCGAGCAGGTAGCGCGGGCGGTGTTGGCCGACCTGGATCCGTCCGGCGATGGGGGAGCGCGACCGCGCCGGTCCGCATCGGCCCGTCTCGACCTTGGTCTTGCCCTGGTCGCTGCCGGTCAGCCGGATGAGGCGGTGGCTCTGGGTGCGCAGGCGGTGGCGTCCGGGCGGGTGGTGCCGTCGAACTGGTGGCGGGCTGCGGAATTGCTGGCGAAGGTGGAGCAGTCGGGGACGCCAGAGGCGGCGACGTTGCGTGAGGCGTGCATCGAATACGCGCCGGGGCGGCAACCACCAGCGGACAGCACACCTAGTTAGCGGACGCTCACCCTCTGGCTCTGTGGGCGTGTCCGACGTGACGCTGGACCTCACTGAAACCGGGCGCGGACGAGGCACATCAGCAGGTGCCCTCCATGCCCTGACTACGGAGGGCCGGCCACATGACGGTGAATATTCGACTCCTGCGGAGAGTTGTCAGCCGGTACTTCCCGTCATCGCCCTCGGCGGCTCCCGGCATCGGAGAACGCATCCAGGCAATTGAGCAAGAGGCCGCCCGGCGACGGTTGTTGGACCTCGCGCGAGGCGTACCACCGCACCCGGCGTCGGGTGGGGATGCCTTGTGGTCGAAGCGGCGCATCTCGTACGACGAGTATCTGTCGGCCACGGCACTGACCCTCGCCCGCCGGCATCGGCCGGTCTGGTGTTGGCGGCGATGGCGGCGGGTCTGTCGGTGCGGAGCCGACTTGCCCTGCCAGGCCCAGCTCCGAATCTCGATCGAGCGCGGCCACTGGCCCGGGACCGGTGAGCGGTGAGCGGTGCGGAGCAAGCGATCCTGGCGGACCACCTTCGAGGACGTGACGGCTGGTTTCTGGGCGGTGTGCGGTGACCGTCCACGGTCCGGTCATGCCGATCTGGAGGTGCGGGGGCTGTGACCTGCCGTGGCCGTGTCCGACGCGACGGCGGGAGCTGCGCGCCGAGTACGCGGACGCGCCGGTGTCGCTGGCGCTCTACCTCGGGGCCTACCTCATCCAGGCCGCCGAGGACATGCCCTGGGCACCCGCCGGCGCCCTGCACCGCCGCTTCATCGGCTGGACCAGACAACCGCCGGACACACAGCAACGAGGCACAGCAACCATGCCAACCGAAACCGAACACCGCCAGACCGGATGACCTCGTACGACACCCGATCCGACCAGCCTGCCGTGATCGCACACCGAACGGCGGCGAATCGTCACGGCGGATTCATGTCGTAACATCGTCCTGTTTCTTTCCTGGGCGGTGCGGAGGACCGCATGGACGATGTGACCCTCCGGGCGCTGCGACTCGTCGAGGAGGCCCAGACCGGCGCCGCCGCCCCGGCGTTGGCGACCGCCGAGACGACGCTGCGCGAGGCCACCGGTGAGATCGCCGACGGACCGGCGGCGATGCATTTCGCCCGGGTGGTGGCGTTGACCCGGCTCGGCGAGCTGCGTGCCGCCGTCGCCGCCGCCGACCTGATGCTGGCCGCCGCGGACCGCGAGGGCAGTGCCGGATGGCGGTCGTGCGCGCTCTCGCTGCGCGCCACCCGGCGGCTGCGCGTCGGTGACCAGGACATCTCCGAGTACGACGTGGAGGCGGTGCTGCGGGACCTGGTCAGCGCGGAGACCGCCCTGCTCGTCGACGAACCCGACCCGGTGATCATGGGCAACGCGCACACCGGGATCGCCATCGGCTACGCCCAACTGCGTCTCTACGAGTTGGCCGCGCCGCAGTTCGAGGCGGCCTACGAGACGACCCGGCACCCTCAGTACCCGGACAACGGCAACCGGGCCATGTGGCTGTGCAACCTCGCCGAACTCAACCTCCAGTGGGCACTGGAGCTGTACCAGGTGGGTCAGGTCGCGGTGGCGGAGCGGCACACCACCATCGCCGAGTCGCACGCGACCCGGGCGGCGACCGAGGCGTCCGGCCCGCAGGCGCGGGTGTGGCGGCTGCTGGCGCTGCTGTACGCCGCCTGCGCCCGCGCCGACCGCCAGGACCCGGCCAGCGCGGCGACCGACATCCCCCGGTACGCGGCCCTGCTGGAGGACTCCGGCCTGCGGCAACAGCAGGAACTGCTGCTGTGCCGACCGTTCCACGCCGTCGCGTTGCGCCGTTCGGGGCGACCGGGTGAGGCGCTACGGGTCATCGAGCAGGCGGTGTCCGCCCTGCCGGCCGAGACCGACTGGCTGATCTCGGCGGCCCTGCACCGGACGCACGCGGTGCTGCTGACCACCAACGGTTCGTTGGACGCCGTACCGGGGCTCACCTACGGTGACGCGCTCGCCGAACTGCTCTGGCGGCAACGGCACCGCTGGCTGCACACGGCGATGACCATGCAGTCGTACGACGTGTTGCGCTGGCAGCACGAGCAGGCCGAGCGGGCGGCGCAGACCGACCCGCTCACCGGCGTCGCCAACCGCCGCGGGCTCGACGTCTTCCTGCGGAACCTGGCCGCCACCGGCACCTCCGCCGACCGGCTGGTGGCGGTGCTGGCGGTGGACATCGACCGGTTCAAGCACATCAACGACTCGCTGGGCCACGCCGTCGGCGACGAGGTGCTGCGGGCCGTGGCGCAGGTGCTCACCGCCAGCGTCCGTAAGGGCGACTTCGTGGCCCGGCTCGGCGGCGACGAGTTCGTCGCGATCCTGCCCGACGCCGACACCGCCGACGGCACGAAGGTCGCCCGGCGGGCGGTGGCCGCGGTGGCCGGTATGGCGACGTGGAGCGCTCGGGTGAGCGTCGGCGTGGCCAGCGGGCCGGCGTACTCCGTCGGCGACGCCCTCACCCAGGCCGACCGCGCCATGTACGCGGCAAAACGCGCGGGCGGAAACCAGGCGACCTACCGCCCGGCGGCCGTCGAGCAGTGATCCGCGAACCCGTGGTCGACATCGGCGACTACTGTGTGTGCGATAGTCGGCGACGGAGGAGGACCACGTGAAGCCCTGGCACCTTACCGCTGTGGTGATCACCGTGGCGCTGCTCGGATTCGTCGTCTGGGTCGTCATCGCATTCCTTCAGGGCCGGCGCGGCGGTCCGTCGGATCGGTGACGCCGGGCCGGTCGCCGTTCGGGCACCGGGCCGCCGGTGTGCTGACAGTCCGGTCGGGCACCGGGCCGCCGGTGCGGCGCGTCGGTCGGGGCGGCTACCCTGCGGCGGTGGCTGTCGACGCGGAACGGTTGGCGGCGTCGTTGGCGGTCCGGCTCGACGCGGTCACCTTCACCGACCTGACCGTTGACCAGGTCACCGCCCGGCTGATCGACGAGGTCGTGCACTGGGCGGGGGAGCAGGGCTGGCGGGTCTACCGGCGCGCGCCCAGCGTGGTGCCGTTGCCGCCGCCGATGTCGGATCGGCAGTCGGTCCTCGACGTGGCGTGTGCCCGCCCGGACGGACCGCCGGTCGTCGTCGAGGTCGACCATGGCACCCGGCGGCGTACCTGGGACAAGCTGCTCGCCGAGGCCGACGCCGGGCGCGTACCGCTGTGGGTGCGGTGGGGCGCCGGCCGGTTCGCCGCACCGCCGCCGCCGATCCTGATGGTCACCTGCGAGGTGTCCGGGCGGACGGACCCGGCCGGCGGACGTCTGCACAGTCGGCTGCCGCGCACCGACATGCCGCCGCCGGCGCACTCCGCCGCGCGGGTCGGCGAGGCGTCCCCCGTCGAGCTGCCGCTCCCGCCGCCCGGATCCTGACGGCTACCTACCCGACCTCCGGTGCGGGCCGGCGCTGAGCCTGGCCGGTCAGCGGCCGACGTAGGCCGCCAGGTGCTCTCCGGTGAGTGTGGAGCGGGCGGCGACCAGGTCGGCCGGGGTGCCCTCGAAGACGATCCGGCCGCCGTCGTGGCCGGCGCCCGGACCGAGGTCGATGATCCAGTCGGCGTGCGCCATGACCGCCTGGTGGTGCTCCACCACGATGACCGACCTACCGGCGTCCACGAGCCGGTCGAGCAGGCCGAGCAGGTGCGTCACGTCGGCGAGGTGCAGGCCGGTGGTCGGCTCGTCGAGGACCCAGACGCCGCCCTTGTCGCCCATGTGGGTGGCGAGCTTGAGCCGCTGCCGCTCGCCACCGGAGAGCGTGGTGAGCGGCTGGCCGAGGCTGAGGTAGCCGAGACCGACGTCCATCAGCCGCCCGAGGATGGTGTGCGCGGCCGGCGCACGCGCCGCACCGGCGCCGAAGAACTCCCGGGCCTCGCTCACCGGCATCGCGAGCACCTCGCTGATGTCACGACCGCCCAGGTGGTACTCCAGCACCGAGGCGTCGAACCGCCGGCCCTCGCACTCCTCGCAGGTGGTGGCCACCCCGGCCATGATCCCCAGGTCGGTGTAGAGCACTCCCGCACCGTTGCAGGCGGGGCAGGCGCCCTCGGAGTTCGGGCTGAACAGGGCCGGCTTCACCCCGTTCGCCTTGGCGAACGCCTTGCGAATCGGTTCGAGCAGGCCGGTGTAGGTGGCCGGGTTGCTGCGGCGCGATCCCCGGATCGGGGTCTGGTCCACCGACACCACGTCCGCCCCGGGCGGGATCGACCCGTGTACCAGCGAACTCTTGCCGGAGCCAGCGACCCCGGTCACCGCGACCAGCACGCCGAGCGGGATGTCGACGTCGACGCCCCGCAGGTTGTGCGTGGTCGCGCCCCGGATCTCCAGTGTGCCGGTGGGCTTGCGGACCGACTTCTTCAGGGCGACCCGGTCGTCCAGGTGACGCCCGGTGACGGTGCCGCTGGCCCGCAGCCCGTCGACGGTGCCCTGGAAGCAGACGGTGCCACCGGCGGCGCCCGCGCCGGGACCGAGGTCGACGACGTGGTCGGCGATCGCGATGGTGTCCGGCTCGTGCTCCACCACGAGCACCGTGTTGCCCTTGTCCCGTAGTCGCAGGAGCAGGTCGTTCATCCGGGCGATGTCGTGCGGGTGCAGCCCGGTGGTGGGCTCGTCGAAGACGTACGTGGCGTCGGTGAGCGAGGAACCCAGGTGACGGATCATCTTGGTGCGCTGCGCCTCGCCGCCGGAGAGCGTGCCCGCCGGCCGGTCGAGAGAGAGATAGCCCAGCCCGATCTCCACGAACGAGTCCAGGGTGTGTCCCAGCGCGGCCAGCAGCGGGGCCACCGACGGCTCGGCCAGGCCGTGCACCCACTTCGCCAGGTCGCTGATCTGCATCGCGCAGGCGTCCGCGATGGTGACACCGTTGATCTTCGAGGATCGGGCGGCCTCGCTGAGCCGGGTGCCGCCGCAGTCCGGGCAGGTGGTGAACGTGACCGCCCGTTCCACGAAGGCCCGGATGTGCGGCTGGAGCGACTCCTTGTCCTTGGCCAGGAACGACCGCTGCACCTTGGGGATCAACCCCTCGTAGGTGAGGTTGACCCCCTCAACCTTCACCTTGGTCGGCTCCCGGTAGAGGAAGTCCTGCATCTCCTTCTTGGTGAACTTCCGGATCGGCTTGTGCGGGTCGAGGAAGCCCGACTCGGCGTACGTCCGCACCGTCCACCAGCTGTCCGACTTCCAGCCGGGGATGGTGAAGGCCCCCTCGGCGATCGACTTGGAGTCGTCGTAGAGCTGGCTCAGGTCGATGTCGGAGACCGAACCCCGACCCTCGCAGCGCGGACACATGCCACCGGTACGGGTGAACGTCTGCCGCGTCGACTTGCCGGCCCCACGCTCCACGGTGATCGTGCCACTGGCCTTGACCGAGGCGACGTTGAAGGAGAACGCGTTGGGCGAGCCGATGTGCGGCTTCCCGAGCCGGCTGAACAGGATGCGCAGCATGGCGTTGGCGTCGGTGGCGGTGCCGACCGTGGACCGGGGGTCGGCGCCCATCCGCTGCTGGTCGATGATGATCGCGGTGGTCAGCCCGTCGAGGACGTCCACCTCGGGCCGCGCCAGCGTCGGCATGAAGCCCTGCACGAAGGTGCTGTAGGTCTCGTTGATCAGCCGCCGTGACTCGGCCGCGATGGTGTCGAACACCAGCGAGCTCTTGCCCGACCCGGAGACCCCGGTGAACACCGTCAGCCTGCGTTTGGGGATCTCGATGCTGACGTCCGCGAGGTTGTTCTCGCGTGCGCCGTGCACGCGGATCAGGTCGTGGCTGTCGGCGACGTGCGCCGCGCCCGCCTGCGAGCGGCTCTTCAGGACCGTGCTCATCGTGTCTCCCTCTGTCTTACCCGCATCCCGCACCCGGCCGGACAGCGGTTCAGGCGACCTGCTGGATGCGGATCAGGTTGCCGGCAGGGTCGCGGACCGCGCAGTCGCGTACCCCGTACGGCTGGTCGGTCGGCTCCTGGACGATGTCGGTGTCGCCGGCCTGCAACTGCTCGAAGGTGGCGTCGACGTCCCGGGTCGCCAGCACGATGCCGGCGTACGTGCCCTTCGCCATCATCTCGGCGATGGTGCGGCGCTCGTCCTCGGTGACGCCCGGGTCGGCGTGCGGCGGGTGCAGGACGATGGAGGTGCCGGGCTGGTCGGGTGGACCGACCGTGATCCAGCGCATCCCGCCGTACCCGACGTCGTTGCGGACCTCGAAGCCGAGCGTGTCCCGATAGAAGCGCAACGCGGCGTCCGGGTCGGTCTGCGGGAGGAAGCTCGCATGAATGGTGATGTCCATGCCGGTCACGTTAGTTGCGGCTGCCTGACCTGTGCTTCTCGATTCCTGATCGGTCTGGTGACCTGCTTCGACAGGCAGGCCGGGAGGCCCGCCGTCGCCTCGGTCGCCTCGCGTCGGTAGACACTCGGCGGCATACCGACCAGCTCGGTGAAGCGGCTGCTGAACGTGCCCAACGAGGCGCAGCCGACCGCGAAGCAGACATCGGTGACGCTCAGGTCGCCGCGCCGCAGCAACGCCATGGCGCGCTCGATGCGCCGGGTCATCAGATAGCCGTACGGTGACTCGCCGTAGGCGAGCCGGAACTGCCGACTGAGGTGCCCGGCGGACATGTTCACCCCACGGGCGAGCGCCTCGACGTCGAGTGGCTGGGCGTACTCGCGGTCGATCCGGTCCCGGACGCGGCGCAGTCGCGCGAGATCGCGCAGGTGGGCCGCTTCGGCGGGGCTGCTGGTCACCCGCCGAATGGTGTCACGTCGCGGCGGAGATGCCCAGGACCACCGGACCTCACATGAGCAGCGGGCCCCGGTCGACTCGTCGACCGGGGCCCGCTCGCCCGGTGCGGAAGGTGGGAGCCGGGCCGTGCTCCATCAGCCTGCGGACGACCGTCGTCGCACCCTCATGATTGGATCACCATCGTGGCCGGTGTCCCCGGCCGGGAAGGACGATGACGGCTGTGGGTTCCTCCGAGGGGCGGGTGCCGCCGGTGCGGCAGTTGCGGTTGGTGGTCGAGGCCGACGACTACGAGGCGGCGGTGCGCTTCTACCGCGACGTGCTGGGCCTGCCCGAGCAGGCGGCGTACTCCGGCGGCGACGGCGCCGAGGTGGTGATCCTGGACGCCGGCCGGGCCACGCTGGAGATCGCCAACCCGGCACAGAAGCGGATGATCGACGACGTCGAGGTGGGCCGACAGGTCGCGCCGCGCATCCGGGTCGCGTTCGAGGTCGACGACGCCCAGGCCACCACGGAACGGCTGGTCGCCGAGGGCGCCTCCGAGGTGGCCCCGCCGACGACCACGCCGTGGCAGTCGGCGTACGGGTGGTCGACCTGGACGTCGAACTGTCCGAGGCGCAGCGGTTCGCCAACCCGACCGTGGTGGCGCATCCGGACGGCGGGGTCGTGGTGCTGGCCGGTGTCGACCGTGCCGTCTTCGTCGCCGGGCCGGACGCCGCACCGGTGCCGCTGCGGGTGACCGGTCTCGACCGGATCGCCACCGTCCGTCCGCTGCCCCTGATGCACGGCGGATCGGCCGTCTCCGACAGCCCGGTCTGGCACCTCGTGCTCTCGCACGGCAACCTGATGGGCGATCTGCGGTACGCGGCACCCCTGCGCGTCGACCTCCCGGCGGGCGCGGTGCACTGGGAGGCCGAGCCGTGGCAGCTCGCCCCCGACGACTTCCCGGTCGACCTCGCGGGCATCCCGGAGCACGACCCGCACGTGTCGCTGACCGCGACGCTGCTCCGTGCGGGTGTGCGGTACGTGTGCTCGGAGGGCTCACGGATCCGGAACAACGTGGGCTCCGGGGCCGACTACTTCAGCTGCGTGACGCTGGACGCCGACGGCGCGGTGGCCGAGTGGACATACCAGGACTCCGGGTGGAAGCAGGTCAGCGGCAAGTGGGCGATCCGGGGCCGGTTCACCGGCTGCGGTGGGTACGCGCTGCTGGCGCCGGTCTTCCGTCGCCTGTGGAACGGACGTACCCGGGTGTTGCGGCTGGCCGACGGGGAGCTGCTGACGCCACGGCTGCCGCGCGGCCTGACCAGCGCCGAGATCCTCGACCACCATCTCGACCGTGGCTGGTGGCTACGCCTGGACGACGAGGTCGTGGCGGTCCCGGACATCCTCGGTTGACGGATCGCGCGTGGGTGGTCGGCGCGGAGGTGACCGTCGCCGCGTACACTGGCCGGCATCTGGCCGCGGATCGCGGCCCTCGCGCGAGGCGGTGATGGACATGGTGCTGGTCACCGTCCGCCGCTCGCGCCTGCGACGACGATAGTCGTCCGCTTCTTCGCGCGTTCCTCTCGTCGTGCCCGCCCTGCGCGTGCGGCCGACGTGTCTCGTGACGATCCTGCCCATCCCCACCGGGAGTCCCCGTGACCGTGCCCTCGCTGGCCTCGTCGTTGTCCGCCGCCGTCACCACCGCTGCCGCCGCGCTGCCGGGATTCGTCCCGCTGGTCCGCCGATCGGGGCGCGCCGACTTCCAGGCCGATGGGGCGCTGGCGGCGGCGCGGACGCTGAGGCGCAACCCCCGGGACGTGGCGGCGGAGATCGTCGCGGCCCTGCCGGCCGGAGGTCTGGTGGCCGCCGCCGAGGTCGCCGGGCCGGGATTCGTCAACCTCGGCCTGACCGACACGGCGTTGCTGGCCCAGGTCGCCGGCCGACTCGCCGATCCCCGGCTCGGCGTCGGCACTCCCGAGGCGGGCGTCACCACCGTGGTCGACTACTCGCAGCCGAACATCGCCAAGGAGATGCACGTCGGCCACCTACGCTCCACGATCATCGGTGACGCGCTCGTGCGGATCCTGGAGCACCTGGGCGGGACGGTGGTGCGGCGCAACCACGTCGGCGACTGGGGCATGCAGTTCGGGATGCTCATCCAGTACCGGGTCGAGCATCCCGCACCGGTCACCGAGGCGGCCACGATGCGCGGGCTGGCCCTGCTCTACCGCCAGGCGCGGGCGGCGTTCGACGCCGACCCGGCGTTCGCCGAGCGCTCCCGGCGGCGGGTGGTGGCCCTGCAGGGCGGCGATCCGGAGACGACGGCCGCCTGGCGGCGGATCGTGGCCGAGTCGACCCGCTACTTCACCGAGGTCTACGACCTGCTCGGCGTGCGGTTGACCGGCGCCGACGCGGTGGGGGAGAGCGCCTACAACGCCGCGCTGCCCGGGGTCGCCGCCGACCTCGCCGACCAGGCGGTGGCGGTGACCAGCGACGGCGCGCTCTGCGTCTTCTTCGACGACGTGCGCGGGCCGGACGGCGAACCGACGCCGCTGATCGTGCGCAAGCGCGACGGCGGGTTCGGGTACGCCGCCACCGACCTCGCCGCGCTGCGGCAGCGGGTCACCGATCTGCACGCCGACCGGCTGCTGTACGTGGTCGACGCCCGGCAGTCGCTGCACTTCCGGATGGTGTTCGACACCGCGCGCCGGGCCGGGTGGCTGCCACCGACCGTGCCCGCCGCGCACGTCGCGTTCGGCACCGTCCTCGGCGCCGACGGGCGGCCGTTCAAGACCCGGGCCGGTGACACCGTCCGCCTGGTCGACCTGCTCACCGAGGCGGTGGACCGGGCCCGCGAGGTGGTCGCCGCCAAGAACCCCGGCCTGACCGGCGCGGCGCGTGACGAGCGGGCCCGGCAGGTCGGCATCGGCGCGGTCAAGTACGCGGACCTGGCCACCAGCCGGACCCGCGACTACACCTACGACCCGCACCGGATGCTGGCGCTGACCGGCAACACCGGGGTCTACCTCCAGTACGCGCACGCCCGGGTGCGGTCCATCCTGGCCCGGGCCGACGGCGCCGACGAGACCGTCGACCCGGGCATCGTGCTGGCTCCGGCGGACCGGGCGCTGATCCTCGACCTCGACGGTTTCGCCGACGTGCTGGACGAGGTCGTGGCCGGGTACGAGCCGCACCGGCTCTGCGGTCACCTGCACCGGCTGGCGCAGAGCTTCACCACGTTCTACGAGCGGTGTCCGGTGCTGCGGGCCGAGCCGCCGTACCGGGGCACCCGGTTGGCGCTGTGCCGGCTCACCGGCGACACCCTGCGTACCGGACTGGGGCTGCTCGGCATCGACGCCCCCGAGCGGCTCTAGCGTCTCGTGCGGCGCAAGCGTCGTCGGGGCAGGGCTTCGGTGTAAGGAGGGGTCCCCTGCTAACGCCTGGTGTATAGCAGGGGACCCCTCCTAACTCGGAAGTAGACCCACTTCCTCCCGATTAGGGCCGCTTCGCGTAGCGGAGCGACAAGGACTAACACCCAGGGCTCAGCGCGGCTCGGACAGCCAGGGGTCGAGGCTGTCCGGTGCCGCGACGGCCTGCCGGACCCGGTCCTGTTCCGCCGGGGTCAGACGGAGGGACCGCAGCCGCTCGCCCCACTCGGTTACCCGCTCCGGCTCGTCCAGCGCGTCCGACAGCTCGATCAGGCAGGCCAGCGCCACCGCCTGCGCCACCGGTGGCGCGGCCTCGCCGTGCCGGCGCATTCCCGAGTTGAGCGCCCGGAGCGCCGCCCGGTCGTCGCGCTTGAAGTCGCGCAGGATCCGCGCGTTGTCCAGCACCCGGGCCAGTCCGGTCAGCTCCTTCGCACCGCCGTAGTCGAGGTCCGCCGGCTCGTCGCGTCGGATGAAAATGACCGTGTTGCCGGACGGGTCGACGATGCTGAACCGCGACGCGCCGGGCCGGTAGCGGGTGATCCGGGGCAGCCCTCGGGAGAGCACCTTGCCGTAGGTGCGACGCATCGCCTCGCTGAACGTCGCGTGGTAGGGCGCGACCGAGTCGACCAACACCAGACAACTGCCGGTGTTCTCGGCCGCCGGGTCGAGGCCGCGCGGTGCCGGGCCGTAGTGCAGCTCGAAGCCGCTCCACCGGAAGGCCAGATAGACGTACGGCTTGCGCTGCTCGTAGGTCACGGTGAAGCCGAGTGCCCGCCAGAAGGCGAGCATCTCCTCCGCCGAGGTGCAGGGCAGCAGGGGCACGGTGGTCTCGTTCGGGCGGACGCGGTCGTCGGGTTGCTCCTGCGGGTTCGGCTGCGACATGCCGGCAGTGTGCCAAGACCTTCCGGGCCGGTTCGAGATCCCCGGTCGTGTGGCGGACCGACGCGGTCTGATCTCGCGTGGACCGTCGGACGTGGGAGCGCCCGTCGTGGCGTACGTTCACACCATCGCGAGGGACCGAGCCGATCGAGGGATCGACACCCGTCTTGACAGCCGGCGAAGGGGCGTCGAGACTTCGAAACAAGCCCGAAACAGTGATTCTCGCCGATCGGTTTCGAGGGCTTGTTAACGCTAACAGTGGTTCTGATCCGGTGCGTCCGAGGAGAGTCGCCGATGCCGAGAGTCCTGGCCCGGGTGAGCGCCCTGCTCACCGCCTTCCTGCTGATGGTGTCCGCCGCGCCCGCGCCGCGCGCCGACGCCGCCGCACTCGACCCGTTCACCGGATACCTGATGGCGCACTTCATCGGGGAGTCGGCGAACGGCGAACAGATCTACCTCGCCCACAGCCGCGACGGGCTGACCTGGCGCGACCTGAACAACGGCGCGCCCGTCCTGCTCTCCACCATCGGCACGAGGGGCGTACGGGATCCCGCCCTGGTCCGCTCGCCGGCCGGTGACCGCTACTGGATCGTCGCCACCGACCTGCGTATCGCCAGCGGCACCTCGTGGAACGATGCGGCCAACCGGGGTAGCACCAACCTGGTGGTGTGGGAGTCACGCGACCTGGTGAACTGGTCCGCCCCGTGGCTGATCAACGTCGCCGGAGCGATTCCCGGCGCCGGCAACGCCTGGGCGCCCGAGGCGATCTACAACCAGGCCACCGGCGACTACGTCGTCTACTGGGCCACCAACTCCGCGCGCAACGGCGTCACCAAGCACCGCATCTGGTACGTGCGGACCACCGACTTCCGCAGCTTCACCGCACCCCAGCTCTACATCGAACGCCCCGGCACCCAGGGGCTGATCGACACGCAGATCGTCGAGGTGCCGAACAGTGTCGGCGGCTACCGCTACTACCGGGCCTCCGCCGACGGGCACATCACCATCGAGGCCAGCAACTCGATCCTCGGATCGTGGACCACCCTCGGGAACCTGTCGCACCTCGGCATCTCCAACGGCACCGGCGGCGGCAACGTGGTGGAGGGGCCGATGTGGGCCCAGTTCAACGGTCGCAACGAGTGGGCGCTCTGGCTGGACCAGTACGCCACCGGGCGCGGGTACCTGCCGATCACCTCGACGAACCTGGGCAGTGTCACCAACTTCCGGACCCGCACCGACCACGCCATGGGCGGCACCCGCAAGCGGCACGGCTCGATCCTCAACCTGACCGCGGCCGAGGAGAGCCGGGTGCTCGCCCGCTGGGGCGCCACCACGCCGGTCAACCGGATCCAGGCGTACACCCACCAGGACCGGTACGTGCGGCACGTCAACTACGACGTCCGCATCGACCCGAACGTCAACCCGGCCCAGGACGCCCAGTTCCGGGTGGTGCCTGGACTGGCGACGGCGTCCGGACACGTCTCCTTCGAGTCCGTCAACCATCCCGGGTACTACCTGCGGCACTACGACTTCGACTTCGTGCTGGCGGCCAACGACGGCAGCGCGGTCTTCGCCGCCGACGCCACCTTCCGGCAGGTCGCCGGGCTGGGCAACGCAGCCTGGAGTTCGTTCCAGTCCTACAACTACCCCGACCGGTACATCCGGCACTACGACTACCAGCTACGGCTCGACCCGGTCGGCGACACCCAGGCGCGCAACGACGCCACCTTCCGGGTCACCTCATAGCCGCGCACCCCGGTCCCACCCACGATCAGGGGCGTCGTGGGTGGGATCGGGGTGGATGTGTCGCGGGAGGCCGGCGGGCTCGTACGGCTGCCCCGGGATCGTGGACGGGACAGCGGGGAGGACTGGCGGTGCTGCTACGTCGACTGCGTGCCGGTCCGCGCGCCGATGAGCGCTGACCGTTCAGGCGGGGTCAGCGCCCCGCCGGTCGGGGCGTACCGACCCGGGTGACGCCGGAGCCGTGCTCGACCAGCGGCGCGACCAGCGCGGCCAGGACCCCGCCGAGCAGCGGGAAGACGATGAACACCCAGAGCTGACGGAGAGCGAGCCCACCTTCGAAGATCGCCGGCCCGAAGGCCCGCGCCGGATTCACGGCCGCCCCGGTCAGCGCGAGACCGACCAGCACCGTCGCGCCGAGCGTCAACCCGATCGCCAGGCCGGCGAAGCCGGACAGGTCGGTGCTGCGCTTGCTCACCACCAGCACGACCAGGACCAACAGGAACGTCAGGAGGGTCTCCAGCAGCATCGCGCCACCGGCGTTGATGTGGGTGCCGTAGCCGGTGGTGCCCAGCACACCGGTCTGGTCGGTCACGCCGCCCCACCGCACCAGCACCCAGAGCAGGAACGCGGCCACGGTGGCTCCGGCGAACTGCGCGACCCAGTACGCCACCGCCCCGATCAGTGAGATGTTGCCGGTGAGCAGCACGGCGAGGGTCACCGCAGGGTTCACGTGACTACCGGAGAGCTGACCGATCGTGTAGACCAGCGCGAGCACGACGAACCCGAACGCCAGCGAGACCACCACCACACCGCCCTCGGTGCGGGCGGCGACGGCGCTGCCCACACCGATGAACACCAGCAGGAGTGTGCCGATGAACTCGGCCACGTACCGCCTGAGGTCGACCATGGCGCCAGTCTCGCCGAGTCCGCCCGACGCCGTCGGACATACCGCAAAGCTGCGACCGAGAGCCCGGATCGTGGCACTGTGGCTGGCGCGGGCACGGCGTGTCGGACAGCTAGAGTGCCACGATCCTGCGAAGCGAGGTCAGTGCAGCCGGTCCGGGCGGTTCAGGCGCCGGTAGACCGGTGCCAGCCGTTTGTGCAGGTCCCGGTAGGCGGCGAAGATCTCGTCGTAGGTGGCCCGAAGCGCCGGGTCCGGGGCGAAGACCCGGTCGGTCCGCATCAGGTCGGGTATGTCGGCGAAGGTGAGCTGGCCGGTGCCGACCGCGCCGATCCAGCCCGCGCCCCGGGCGTTGACCGCCAGCGGCTGGGCGTCGCGCCGGATCTCCACGTCGAGCACGTCGGCGAAGATCTGGCACCAGGAGTCCGACAAGGCGCCGCCGCCGGTGATCGCCATCGAGGTGACCCGGGCACCGAGGAACCGGTCCACCGCCCCGGCCAGCCAGCGGGTGTTGAAGGCGACTCCCTCGAAGACCGCCCGCAGCAGGTCGGAGCGGTTGGTGTCGAGCGAGATGTTGAGGAAGGCGGCGCGCAGGTTCGGGTCGTCGACGGGGGCGCGTTCGCCGTACAGCCAGGGGGTGTAGAGCACGCCGTTGGCGCCCGGCGGCACGGTCGGGATGATCGCGTCGAACGCGTCGAAGATGCTGCCCTCGTCCCGGCTGACGTGCCCGGCGGCGAGCAGCGGGTCGTCGTACTCCACGACCTTGTCCCGGAGCCAGGTCAGGTTGGCCCCGGCGGTGGCCTGGAGGGCGGTCATCAGGTAGCGGTCGCCGATGGCGCAGGGCACCGACGCGATGCCCGCCGCCACGTCGGTCTTCTTGCCCGGCACGTGCGCCGCGATCCACGACGAGGTGCCCAGGTACAGGTGGGGTTCGTTGTCGCCGGTGGTGCCCGCGCCGATCGCCGCCGCGGTGTTGTCGATCGCGCCGGCCACCACCTCGACCGACTGCGGCAAGCCGAGGTGCGCGGCGGCGGCCGGGGTCAGTGTGCCGATCACGTCGGTGCAGGCCACGATCGGGGGCAGCTTGTCGGCGTCGATGCCGCAGTCGGCGACCAGGGCGGGGGAGTAGCGGATGTCGCCGGGCCGCCGGTTGTCGGTGACCCAGGAGGTCAGGATCGAGTCGACGGTGGCCACCGTCCGTCCGGTCAGCTTCAGGTTGATCCAGTCGAGGACGTTGAGGAACGACGTGGTCCGCGCGTACACCTGCGGCATCTCGTCGCGGACCAGCAGCATGTGCGCGGCCGGGTCCTTGCCGGTGGGCGAGGGCATCCCGCCGGTGAGCCGCAGCCACCGCGCGATGCGGCGCACCGACATCCCCTGGTACGCCGGGAAGCCGCCGAACTGTCGACGCAGGTGGGGTGCGCCGCGCATGTCGAGCCAACTGATGCACGGGGTCAGCGGCTCCCCGGCGGCGTCCACCGCGATGGTCCCCTCGCCCTGCGTGGACGCGCACACCGCGCGGACCGCCCGCATCTGCTCCGGATGCGCCCGGCCCAACTCGGCGGCGACCTCCCCGAGCGCCGTCCACCACGCCACCGGGTCCTGCTCGGCGCCGCCGCCGGGCAGCACCCGCAGCGGCACCGGCCGCTCGGCCCAGCCGGTCACCGTGCCGTCGGCGGCGACCAGGGCCGCCTTCATCCCCGACGTGCCGAGGTCGATCGCCAGTATCTGCGGTGCGCTGGCCGCCACCCGCCTCAGACTCCCTCGACCTGCGCGAAGACCCGGTCGAACCGGGCGAGCGCGTCGTCGATCACCTCGTCGGTGTCGGCCATCGAGGTGTACATCCGGGAGCCGGCCAGCGTGATGATGCCGTGCGCGGTGTACGCGGCGCCCATCTGCTCCATCAGTCGCTTGCGGGCCTTGTTCTCGCGCAGCAGCTTCACCGGGTTGCGCATGTCCAGCAGCATCACGCCGCTGCACTCCAGGTGCACGATCGACCCCTGGTTGTACGCGACGTACGGCAGGCCGTACGTGTCGATCAGCCGTTGCAGGCCCCGGGCGAGCCGGTCACCGGCGCGCCCGGCGATCACCGGCGCGTTGGTGCGGGCCATCTCCTCGATGGCGAAGTACCCGGCCGCGCAGGACAGCGGGTTGGCCGACAGTGTCCCGCCGACCTGGATGTGCGCGCCGCTCTTGCCGTCCAGCCCGGAGCCGAAGACCGCCATCACGTCGGAGCGCCCGCCGACCCCGCCGGCCATCGGGTACCCGCCGGAGACCGCCTTGCCCAGCACGGTCAGGTCCGGGGTGACGCCGAAGTAGCCGGCCGCGCCGCCCAACCCGAGGCGGAAGCCGGTGACCACCTCGTCGAAGACGAGCAGCGCGCCGAACTCGTCGCACAGCTTGCGGACCCCGGCGTTGAAGTCGCGGGGCGCCGGCCGGGTGCCGGACTCCGGGCCGACCGGTTCCACCACCACCGCCGCCGTGCCGCCGCGTAGCCGGTTCTCCACCAGCTTGCGCTTGAGCTGCCCGAGGTCGTGCGGGAACGCCTCCCGGGTCCGGCTGGTCGCCCCGAACGGGATGCCCTTGGCGTTCATCCGGTACGTGCCGGGCACCCGCAGCCCGTACACCATCGTGTCGGACCAGCCGTGGTACGCGCCGCCGACCTTGATCACCATCTTCTTGCCGGTGAACGCGCGGGCGCCCCGAACGGCCGCCATCACCGCCTCCGTGCCGGACCCGAGGGAGCGGTACATCTCCACGTGCGGCATGAACCGGTGGATGATCTCGGCGAGCTTGAGTTCGTACTCGTGGAACAGGCCGGTGACCGGCCCGGAGGCCCGCACCACCTCGGCCACCCGCTCGTTGACCGGGCCGTAGTTGCTGCCCAGGATCGTCGGCCCGCCGGCCTGGAGGAAGTCGATGTAGGTGTTGCCGTCCCGGTCGACCAGGTACGCCCCGTCGGCCTTGGAGATCGCCAGCGGGAACGGGTAGTTGAAGGCCAGATTGTGCTGCACCCCGCCCGGGATGCGCCGCTTGGCGCGGTCGGTGATCTCCTTGCTGGCCCGGCACTTGGTCTCGAAGTAGTTCAGCACGTCGCGCATCGCGTCGTGGCGCAGCCCGCGCAGCGGCTGGGCGGTCAGCGCCTTGAGCCGGCGCATCACGTCGTCGACGTCGGGATACTCGCTGATGGCGTACCCGAGCCGGGCGGACTCCGCCCCCGGCGCCGCGCCCTCGTCGACGGTCTCGACGTCGGCGGCGGTCCCTGGGGTGGCGGCGGTCGCGTCGGCGCTGGGCAGGTCCTCGTCGGCGGGTACCCGCAGCGGCTCGACCGCCTCGGTGATCTGCGCGGCGATCCGCTTCTCGTCGGCGCGCAGCTTGCCGAAGGCGATCTCGCGGATCGCGGTCGGGATGGTGTAGACCCTGCCCGCCTCGCTGGTCAGCGCCAGCAGGTACGCGATGGAGACCTTTTCCAGCAATGCCATGTTGAACACCGCCCGGTCCGGGTCGGTGCCCACGGCCACCACCCCGTGGTTGGCGATGATGAAGGCGTTGTCGCCGCTGGCCACCTTCTTCTGCACGTTACGGGCCAGGAACCCGGTACCGGACGGGGCGTAGTCGATGATCGCCACCTCCCGGCCGAGGAAGCGCACCTGCTCGTCGGTGAGCGCCGGGATCGGCTTGCGCAGGAAGGCCAGCGCCGACGCGTACGGCTGGTGGGTGTGCACGATCGCGTTGACGTCCGGGCGTTCCCGATAGATGTTGGCGTGCATTCCGCACTCGATCGACGGCTTGAGGTCGGCACCGGAGCCGTCGGGCACGTGCTTGCCGTCGAAGTCGACCAGGCAGATGTCCTCGACCCGCATCCGGTCGTAGTCGTAGTTGCTCGGGGTCACCGCGTACAGCCGGTGGCCGGGCACCCGTACCGAGACGTTGCCCTCGGTGGCCTTGAGGTAGCCCCGGGCGAGCATCGTCCGGCACATGTCGACCACGTGCTGGCGGGAGAGTCGGTGCTGCACGGTGCGCTCCTCGGTCGGCTCGTCGGCGGGCTCCATCCTCGCCGGGCGGACGGATCGAAACACCGTCCCGTGGGCAGCGAGAATCGGCGGCTCATTTATCCCGGCGTGACAGAATCGGCCGGTGAGCGCCCCCGTCTCCGCCACCCCCTGGCAGCGTCTCCCCGCCGACCTGGCCGCGGCCATGCGTCCGCACCTGCCGTCGACGGTGGCCGCCGTGGCGGGCGCGGTCACCGAGGCCACGCCCGCCTTCGCCGGCATCGCCGACGACACCAAGTTCGTCCGCGACGTGCACACCGCCGTCCAGGTCGCCCTCGACCGGTTCCTCGAACTGGTCGGCACCGACGAGCCCGCGTTGCCGCCCCGGATCCGGGAGGTCTTCGTCGCCCTCGGTGCCGCCGAGGCCCGCGAGGACCGGGGACCGGAGGCCCTGCTCGCCGCCCTGCGGATGGCCGCCCGCCTGCTGCTGCGTACCGCCTCGCGGTCGCTGGCCCGGCTCCGCCCGGTCGACACCGAGGAACTCATCGACCTCTCCGACGCGGTCAGCGCGTACGTCGCCGAACTGGCCGCGGCGAGCACCGACGGGTACGCCCTCCAGGTGCGCGAGCAGGCCGGTGAGGGTGACCGCCGCCGGCAGCTCGCCGACCTGCTGCTGCGCGGCGACGGGATGCCCGGCGCGGTGGTGGCGGCCGCCGCCCGGATCGGCTGGCCGGACCTGGACACCGTGGTGCCGGTGCTCCTGCCGCCCGACCAGGCCCGCGACGCCCGGTTCCGCTACGGCGTCGACGGCCTGGTCATCGAGCGCGGCCGGGACGCGGTGCTGCTGCTGCGGGCCGGTCCCCGGGCGGCCCGCGCCCCGCTGGCCGAGGCGCTGGCCGGTCGGCGGGCCGTGGTCGGCCCCGAGCTGGACTGGCCCCAGGTGCCGGCCGCCGTACGCCTCGCCGAACTGGCCGCCGGGCTGGTCGGCCCCGACCCCGGCCCGGTCTTCGCCGACGACCACCTGATCCCGCTGACCCTGCGCGGCGAACCGGGCGCCCTGGCGGTGCTCACCGCCCGCCGGCTGGCGCCGCTGGCTCACCTGCGCCCGGCCCAGCGGGACAACCTGCTGGTCACCCTGCACTCCTGGCTGCGGCACTGGGGCTCGCGCGCCGAGGTCGCAGCCGAACTTTTCGTCCACCCGCAGACGGTCAGCTACCGGCTCAAGCGCCTGCGCGAGCTCTACGGCGCCGACCTGGACGACCCGGCGACCCGCTTCGAGCTGCTGGTGGTGCTCACCAGCCACCTCAACGCCCCACCGCCCCGCGTCGGCCGACCGGACTGAACGGCGTGGTCACTCGGCCGTCGGCGTGACGAACTCCGGTTGGTCGAGTACGCGCAGCCAGGAACCGTCGGGCTGCCGTCGGACCACCTGGGCGCGGGCACCCGCGCCGTCCCTCGGCGGGGTGGAGGTGAGGGCGAGATCGCCGGACCGGAGAGTCGGCAGCGGCTCCTCCGGCTCGAAGCGGGGCCGGTTCGCCAGCACCTTCTCCCACAGGGCCTGGATGGCGGCGCGCCCGACGTCCAGCAATCCAACAGATAGTTCTTCTGGTATCTAGAATTCCCGGTCATGGAGTTGAGGCAGTTGGAGTACTTCGTCGCGGTCGCCGAGGAGGCCAACTTCACCCGTGCCGCCGAACGGGTGCGGATCAGCCAGTCGGGCGTCAGCGCGCAGATCCGGGGGCTCGAACGCGAACTCGGCGCGACCCTGTTCGACAGGTCCACCCGGACCGCGACCCTCACCGACGCCGGCCGGGCCGCACTCGCCCACGCGCGGGCGGCCCTCGCCTGCGCCGACGCGGTGCGGCAGGCCGTCGACGACGTGACCGGACTCGTCCGGGGCAGCCTCACCGTCGGCATGGTCACCGGCTGCACCGTCACGCCGTTCTTCGAGGCGTTGGCCGCGTTCCACCGGGCGCATCCCGCAGTGGAGATCACCCTGGTCGAGGAGACCTCGGTCCGGCTCCTCGACGCCGTCCGCTCCGGCGCCGTCGATCTCGCCCTCGTCGGCACCGCCGACGCCACCGCGCCCGGCCTGAACACCGTCACCGTCGTCAGCGAGCGTCTCGTCGCCCTGGTGCCACCGGAGCATCCGCTCGCGAACCGGACGGCGGTGGCGCTCGCCGACCTGGCCGCGTACCGGCTCGTCTGCATGCCGGAAGGCACCGGCATCCGGACCGTCCTCGACCGCGCCTGCCTCCGCCACGGCGTCCGGCCGACCATCGCCGTCCAGGCCAGCGCCGCGGACGCCATCGCCGACCTGGCCGCCCGTGGGCTGGGCGTCGCGGTCCTCAGCGAGTCGATGACCGGGCACTACGAGAGTCGCCTGACCGCCCTGCGGATCGACGACGTCGACGAACCGGCCCGACTGGCCCTGGCCTGGTCCGCGACGCCGGGTCCCGCCCTCGACCGGTTGGTCGCACACTGTCGCGACGCCCTGCCGGGCTCCCGCCGCTGACGGACGGCGTCTGCGGAATTGACGTGCGCGGCGACGCACCGGAGTTGTTAGGCTGGCGGCGCGCGGGTCAGCCGCGCGATCTGGCACGAGGAGCGCGACATGCTGTCGGGGGACGACGACATCTCGGGGTGAGCGGCCCCGCCGCCGACCGGCCACTGCCGGGGCGGCCTGTCATGTCACCGCCCTGTCTGTCCGACCGGGGCGCCGGTCGCGTCCCGGCCTTCCTCCCGAGGTCTCACTGCCATGTCCGACGTCTGCGTCGTCTGCACCAACCTCTCCTTCTCCTGGCCCGACGACACCCCCGTGTTCCGGGACCTGTCGTTCACCGTGCCGCCCGGCCGCACCGGCCTGGTCGCGCCGAACGGTGCCGGCAAGTCGACCCTGCTGCGCCTGATCGCGAGGGAACTGGCCCCCGCCGGGGGCGGGGTGACGGTCGAGGGGGTGCTCGGCTACCTGCCGCAGGACCTGCCGCTCGCCGGTGAGCTGACCGTCGCCGAGGTGCTGGGCGTCGCCCCGGCGATCGCGGCGCTGCGGGCGATCGAGGCCGGCGACGCCAGCGAGGAGAACTTCACCGTCGTCGGCGACGACTGGGACGTCGAGGAACGCAGCCGCGTCGAACTCGCCCGGCTCGGTCTGGACGAGGTGGCGCTCGACCGGCCGCTGCACACGCTCAGCGGCGGGCAGGTCGTCTCCCTCGGCCTGGCCGCCCAACTGTTGCGCCGCCCCGACGTGCTGCTGCTCGACGAACCCACCAACAACCTCGACGTCAACGCCCGGCACCGGCTCTACTCGGTGCTGGAGAACTGGTCCGGCTGCCTGCTGCTGGTCAGCCATGACCGGATGCTGCTGGACCGGATGGACCGCATCGCCGAACTCGACGGCGGACAGCTCCGGTTGTTCGGGGGGAACTTCACCGCCTATCAGGAGGCCGCCCGGGCCGCCCGGGAGTTGGCCGAGCGCACCGTGCGCAGCGCCGAGTTGGAGGTCAAGCGGGAGAAGCGGGAGATGCAGCAGGCCCGGGAACGGGCCGAGCGCCGGGCCGGGAATGCCGCCCGCAACCTCGGCAACGCCGGTCTGGCCCGGATCGTCGCCGGTGGACTCAAGCGCAGCGCGCAGGAGTCGGCCGGACGGGCCCAGCAGGCGCACGCCAGCCGGGTCAGCGATGCGCAGGGACGCCTGGACGAGGCCAGCCGGGCCCTGCGCGACGACCAGGCGCTGACGCTGGATCTGCCGGAGACCGACGTGCCCGCCGGCCGGACGCTCGTCGAGGGACAGCGGATGCAGGTACGGCACGACGGCCGTCCACTCTTCCCCGGCGACGGTCTGGAGCTGACCATCCGTGGCCCGGAACGTCTCGCGCTCACCGGCCCCAACGGCGTCGGCAAGTCGACGCTGCTGCGCCTGTTGACCGGGGAGATCGCGTCCGACGGCGGGCAGGTGCGTCGGGCCGACGGCCGGGTGGCGTACCTGTCGCAGCGGCTGGACCTGCTCGACCTCGACCGGACGGTGGCGGAGAACCTCGCCGCGTACGCCCCGGAGCGCCCGCAGTCGCAACGGTTGAACCTGCTGGCCCGCTTCCTGTTCCGGGGCACCCGGGCCCAGTTGCCGGTGGGCGTGCTCTCCGGAGGTGAACGGCTGCGGGCCACCCTCGCCTGCGTTCTCTACGCCCAACCCGCCCCGCACCTGCTGCTGCTC
Organism: Micromonospora craniellae; assembly: GCF_014764405.1. Lineage (NCBI taxonomy): Bacteria > Bacillati > Actinomycetota > Actinomycetes > Micromonosporales > Micromonosporaceae > Micromonospora > Micromonospora craniellae. Next base: position 6,038,286 of record NZ_CP061725.1, read on the forward strand.
GACGAGCCCACCAACAACCTGGACCTGGTCAGCGTGGGCCAGTTGGAGAACGCGCTGAACGCCTATCGGGGCGCGTTCGTGGTGGTCAGCCACGACGAGCGCTTCCTGCACGACATCGGCGTGCAGCGGTGGCTGTGTCTCGACGGTGACGGCCTGCGCGAGGTCCCGGCCCCGGACGCGGACTGAGTGAAGGTGGGTGGATCAGAACGGGCGGAGAACCAGGCCGGCGGCGCGCGGGTCGCCGTCGTGGACGAGCGACTCGAAGGCGCCGACGTCGTCGAAGGCGAAGGCGTACGCCTTGCCCATGTTGGCGTGGATGATCCGGGCGTACTGGTTGGTCGGGTTGTTGCGGTAGAACTCGGCGGCGTTGGTGCTGGGTTGGGTGTGGATGGTGCCGAGGGTGCCCCGGTTCAGCGCGGCGCACAGCGTCCGGGAGATCGGGCCGACCACATGGTCGTTGGGGGCGGGCAGGTCGCCGTCGCAGCCCCACACGCTCGCCGACGAGGGGCGGTTGAACGAGGCGACGACCTGTCCGGCGCTGTGGGCGAAGGCCATCACCCGGCCCGACGTACGTCCGAAGTAGCGGACGGCTGGCCGGTCGCCGAAGGGCACCACGGTCAGCGTGCGGCTGGTGTACGCGTTCCACGCCGAGGCGATGTAGGAGTCCAGGTAGGTGCTGCTGAACAGACCCGCCCCGGCGGCCTTGCCCGGCGCCAAGACCCGCAGCACGGTGCCGTCGGCGCGGGTGTGGACGGTGTTCGCCCAGCCGGACTGGGACCGGATGCCGTTGATGATCGCGTTGCGGCCGTTGGCGACGATGTCGCCGGTCCGCTTGGTGACGCCGTTGGCGCCGGTCACGGTGACCGCGTGCGGCACCGCGAACATGTCCACCTGGGAGCTGTTGAGCCACAGCCCGCGTCGTTGTAGGTGAACTCGCTCCAGTCGAACAGGATGTTGCGGTTGGCGTCGCCGACGGCCCACGGGGCGGGCTGCACCAGGCCGGTCGGGGTGAGGAAGAACTTCAGCTTCTCGCCGAAGGAGAAGTAGACGCGACCGGAGAAGCCGCGCGGGAAGCGGATGGTCGCGTTGGCGCCGTAGGTCGGTCCGGGGATCGACGCGTCGGGCGCGGGCGACGGCGGGATCTGCCCGCCGGACCAGGGGATGAACGTGCCGCCCTGGTTGACGTACCCGTCGGCGGTGGCCTGGCGGCAGGAGGTGGGGGATCTCGACGACATCACCGGACTGCTGGCGGCCTACCCGGCGCGGTGGTCCGCGCGGCCGGCGAGGACAACGGCCGGACCTACCGCTTCACCGCAATCGGGGAGTGAGCAGTCATGACATTCGGATCGCACATCGCCGAGTTCGCCGACCGTCCGGTGGTCGAGGTGCCGCTGGACGGGCCGCTGCCGACCGTGACCGGCCCGGTCTCGTGGAGCGTCAGCCATCCTGACTTCGACGACCACAGCGAAGACGCGCTCTCCGAGGCGTTCGCCGCCACCTTCGAGCGGTTCGTCGCGCAGGCCGGTCCCACGGTGGAGTCGCTGGTCATCGAAGGGGAGCACCGGAAGAGCAGCGAACGACGACATGTGCCTTGTGACCACACTCAACCTCCGACCTGACCGCGTTGGCGGCGCGACCGTAACAGGCAGCTCCGACAGCCCCGGGGAAGATCGTGCTGATCGAGTAGACCGTGCTCGCGGCGCTGGCCGTCGGTGTCGCGGTGGCGGCTGTCCCGGCCGGACAGTGAGCTTGCGACGCGCTCGATCAGGCCGCCACCGTCCCCGCCCGGTCCGCACGTGAGGTGGCCGGCGCAGGCGACGCCGGTCCCGCCGATCCGGCGCGGATGAGAGCGCTACCGGCCGCGTACCCGGTGCGTCTCGTACGCCCAGATGGCGATCTCGACCCGGTTCCGCGCGCCGAGCTTGGCCATCAGGCTCGCCACGTGCGTCTTCACCGTGCTGAGACTGACGTGGAACTCGCCCGCGATCTCGCTGTTCGTCCGGCCCCGGGCCACCGCTGTGAGGATCTGCTCCTCCCGGTCGGTGAGCGGCTCGACGGGCTGCCGGGGTGGCGCGGCGGGTCCGGCGTCGGCGAAGGCGTGCAACAGGCGGGTGGTGACGCTGGGCGCGATGAGCGCGTCACCGTCGGCCGCGGCGCGTACCGCCTGGGTCAGCAGCACCGAACCGGCGTCCTTGAGCAGGAAGCCCCGGGCTCCGGCGCGCAGCGCGGCGTAGACGTACTCGTCGAGGTCGAAGGTGGTGATGACGACGACGGCGAGCGGCTCGGCGACCCGAGGCCCGGCGAGCCGCCGGGTCGCCTCGATACCGTCCACACCGGGCATCCGGATGTCGAACAGGCACACGTCGGGACGCAGCCGTCGGGCCAACTCGACCGCGTGGTGACCGTCGGCGGCCTCACCGACGACCTCGATGCCCGGCTGGGCGTTGAGGATCATCGTGAGTCCGCTCCGGACGATCTCCTGGTCGTCGGCGACGACCACCCGGACCGGCCGGTGGCCGTCGTCGACGGACAGGTCCGGCCGCCCGGTCGTCGGTCGGGTCACGCGGCGACCCCGGCCCTGGGCAGGACGGCGTCGACGATCCACCCCTGCTCGGGACCCGGCCCGGCGGCACAGCTGCCGCCGAGCAGCGCCGCGCGTTCGGCCATCCCGGCGAGCCCGTACCCGGAACCGAGGACCGGCCCGGCCGGGCTCTCGCCGTCGTCGCTGACGCGCAGCCGGACCAGGGCGTCGTCCACCTCGACTCGTACCCGGATGCGGGTCGCGTGCCGTGCGTGCCGACGCGCGTTGGTGACCGACTCCTGGACGAGTCGGTAGACCGCGCGGTCCACGGACGGGGCGAGCGTGCCCGCGTCACCGACGATCTGCACCTCCACGGCCGGGCCCTCCGGCGTGCCGGCCACGAAGCGGGTCAGGTCCGCGATGCGTGGCGTGGGTGCCAGCGCGGCGGGTTCGTCCGTCCGCAGCACCCGCACGATGCCGCGCATCTCGGCCAGCGCCCGCGACGCCTCGGCCTCGATGAGCTGCAACGCCTCGATCGCCGTCTGCGGGTGGGTGGCGGCCACGGCGAGACCGGCCTGGGCGCGGATCGCGATCGCCGACACGTGGTGCGCGACGGTGTCGTGCAGGTCGCGGGCGAGTCGTTCGCGTTCGAGCAGCGCGAGCTGGTCCAGCTCGCGCTGCCGGGCCCGGGCCCGGTACCGCACGCTGGTGCCCAGCGTGGCGACCGCGAACAGCACGACGAAGGCGGCGACCGTGTCCGCGAGACCGGCCTGACCGGCGCCGGCCCACAGGCCCAGCTTGCCGAGCACGATCGCGCCGCCGACCACGGCCGCCCGCCCGGAGCCCCACCGGAACAGCGCGTACACCAGCAGCAGGACGAACGCCAGGACGACCTGCCGGAGGGCGTCCCGGTCGGTCAGCAGCGGGACCAGCCCGCAGGTGCCGAAGGCGAGCGCGACCATCGACAGTGGCCGCGTCCGGCGCCACAACACCGTGGCCGTCAGCGCCACCGCCACGGCCACCGACAGCGGTCGCCAGGCCAGATCCGGCCGGACGAGACTCTCGACGAGCGCGGCCGGCGCGAGCACCGCGAGCAGCAGCCAGTCCCGCCACACGCGACGCGGTGCGCCGGACGGGGCGGGCTCCTCCCAGATCGAGCGCAGCAGACCCGACACGCCTCCATCGTAGGAACGGGACGGCCGCTTCGGATCGGCCCAAAGTACGAGCGACCGCGCCGAGGTGTCCGGGGTGGACGATGCGGCGGCGCCGGTGAACCGGACCGGCCGGTACGGCGTACCAGACGGTGACGGGCGTGACGGTCCTACCGTCGGGGTACTGGGTCCGGCGTCGAGGCGGGAGGCACAGGGTGCGGGTAGGTGGGGCGCAGCATCGCCGGGGGAGGCTCGCCGGCCTGGCGGTGGCGCTGGTGGCGGCGGCCGCGTGCATGGTGGAGCCGGTGGGGGAGCCGACCGGGCCGACCGAACCACGGGACCCGGCCTCGCCGAGCGCCGAGGTGACCCGGGCCGACGGCACCGACACCGTGGAGGAGTTCGAGCAGGACATGGCCGACGCCACGCGGCTGGCCGAACGGTACTGGGCCGATTACTTCCGCGCCTCCGGCCGGTCGTTCCAGCCGATCCGCCGGATCATCCCGTACGAGCGGGACGGCGAGATCTCCTGCGGCGGGCAGGAGGTGCCCCGCAACAACGCGGTCTACTGCACGGTCAGCGACTACATCGCCTACGACGTCAACTGGTCGTTCCGGGCGTTCCGGCAGATCGGCGACGCGTTCGTGTTCTACCTGCTCGGTCACGAGTACGCACACGGCATCCAGACCCGGCTGGGCATCCGCTACGACTTCACCATCCAGCAGGAGTTGCAGGCCGACTGCATGGCCGGGGCCTACCTCGGCGACTCGGTGCGGGCCGGCACCCTGACCCTCGACGAGGGCGACCTCGACGAGTTCAACGAGGGTCTGCTGGCCGTCGGTGACGACCCCGGTCAGCCGTGGTTCGCCGAGGGCTCGCACGGCACCCCGGAGCAGCGTTCCGTGATGTTCTTCCGTGGTTACGAACGTTCCCTGGCCGCCTGCGACCTCGGTTGACGAAGGTCACCGCGCCGGACGGCGCGCGCCGGGTGGCGGCGGCGGGCTGGAAGGATCGACCGGGTACCCGACCCGAGGAGGATCCGGTGAGCAGCGCCCGACCGGCCGCAGTGCTCTTCGACATGGACGGCACGCTCGTCGACAGCGAGCGGCTGTGGGACATCGCCCTGCAGGAGCTCGCGGAGAGCTACGGCGGCACCCTCTCCGTCGCCGCCCGCCGCGCGATCGTCGGCACCGGGATGGCCGACTCGATGCGGATCTTGCACGACGACCTGGGCCAGCCGCACCGGGATCCGCAGGTGAGCGCCGAGTGGATCAACGCCCGCATCCTGGAGCTGTTCCGCACCGGCCTGCAGTGGCGTCCCGGCGCGTTGGCGCTGCTCGGCGCCGTCCGGCAGGCCCGGATCCCGACCGCGCTGGTCACCTCCAGCGGCCGGGCCCTGGTCGAGATCGCGCTGGACACCCTCGGCCGGGACAGCTTCGACGTGGTGGTGTGCGGTGACGAGGTGGACTCCACCAAGCCGCATCCGGAGCCCTACCTGACGGCGGCGCGGCTGCTCGGCGTACCGATCGACGAATGTGTGGCGATCGAGGACTCGGCGACCGGGGTGGCCAGCGCGGTCGCCGCCGGCGCGGCGGTGCTGGCCGTACCGGCGGAGGTGCCGCTCACCCCCCGCGACGGCGTACACCAACTGGAGAGTCTGCTCGCCGCGGACCTGGACCTGCTCGCCGCGCTGCTGGTCCGGTTGCGGGCCTGAGCACCGTCGCCGCCCTGCGGAACCGACCGGGCCCCGGCGCCACATCGATGTGGCGCCGGGGCCCGGTCGTACGGCTCAGTCGTGGGCGATCGCGCCCAGGACGTTGATCCGGGCGGCCCGGATCGCCGGCAGGACGGCGGCGACCACACCGATGATCGCGGCCAGACCGAGGAAGAGTCCCATCTGGCCCCAGGGCAGCACCAGGTCGTTGATCCCCTCGCTGCGGAGCGCCTCGACCACCGCGGCGCCGAGGCCGGCGCCGACCACCACCCCCAGCAGCGCGCCGAAGACCGAGATCACCACCGCCTCCACGGTGATCATGCCCATGGTCTGCGACCGCCGCAGTCCGATGGCGCGCAGCAGGCCCAGCTCGCGGGTCCGCTCCAGCACCGACAGGGCCAGGGTGTTGATGATGCCGAGTACGGCGATCACGATGGCCAGCGCCAGCAGGATCTGGATCATCGTGAGCAGCGTGTCGAGCAGACCGGCCTGCTGCTCCACGAAGGCGTTCAGGTCGACCACCGACACCTCGGGGCTGTCCGCCAGCAGCGCCTCGATGCGCGGCTGGACGTCGGCGACCGACGCGCCCGGTTCGAGTTGGACGAAGCCCTGGCTCGGCCGCGGGATGGTGAAGTTGCGGGCGGCCTCCGTCGGCAGCACCATCTGCAGACCGGTCACCAGGGGAGAGTCCTCGAAGACGCCGGTGACGGTGTACGTGTTCGGCTCGCCCCGGGACAGCTGCACCGACATCGTCGAACCGACCGACAGGCCCCGCGCCTTCGCGGTCTCCTCGCTGACCAGCATCTGCCCCGCACCGATCCGGTCGATGTCACCCGCGACGGCATTCAGGCTGTAGACCTGGCGCAGCGCGGCCGGCTCGGTCACGGCGCCGACGAAGGTGCGCTCGTCGTCGACCATGGCCAGGTCCCCGTAGAGACCGTCGGCGACGCGTACCCCGGGGATCGCCTTCGCCTCCTCCAGCACCTCCGGGTCGAAGGTGGGCGGACGGGGGCCGCTCTGCGCCCCGGCGATCACCAGCTCGGCCTTGATGCTCTCCTGGGCCAGGCCGCTGATGCTGCTCTTGGCCGAGTCCAGGATCACCGTGATGCCGGTGACCAGCGCGATACCGACCATCAGCGCGGCGGCGGTGATGGCGGTGCGGCGCGGGTTACGGCCCGAGTTGAGTCGGCCCAGCTTGCCCGGCACCCAGCCGGCGAAGACCGAGCCGAGCGCCGCCACCACCGGCTTGCTGATCAGCGGCGTCAGCAGGGCCACCCCGATGAAGGCGAACAGCACGCCACCGAGGATGGTGGCCAGCGTGTTGCCGCCCGCGTGACCGCCCAGCCCGAGGAAGAGCAGGACGGCGCCGACCGCGGTCACCAACGCCCCGGCAACGGTGATCTTGGTGAGCGGGCGGTCCGGGGTGGCCACGTCCTGCATCGCCGCGATCGGCGGGATCCGGGCGGCCCGCAGCGCCGGCAGCAACGCCGCCAGCACCGTGATCACCAGACCGACCGAGAAGGCGCCGATCACCGCCGACGCGGGCATGCTCAACCCGGTCAGCTCCAGCCCACCCGAGACGGAGCTGAACAGGTACGCCAGCGACGCGCCGACGCCGAAGCCGGCCGCCAGTCCGAGCACCGAGGCGATCAGGCCGACGGCGATCGCCTCCAGCACCACCGAACCGATGATCTGCTTGCCGCTGGCACCCACCGCCCGCAGCAACGCCAGCTCGCGGGTGCGTTGCGCCACGATGATCGAGAACGTGTTCAGGATGAGGAACGTGCCGACCAGCAGCGCCACGGCGGCGAAGCCGAGCAGGATCCGGTTGAAGAAGGTCAGCCCCTCCTTCAGCCCGGCGGAGGCGTCGGCGGAGAGCTGCTCCCCGGTCTTGACCACGTAGTCGTCGCCGAGCGCTGCGGCCACGCTGTCGCGCAACGCGTCGTCGGAGACGTCCGACGCGGAGGTGACCGTGATGCTGTTGAAGACGTCCGCCTCGCCGAGCATCAGCCGTTGGGCGACCGGAGTGGTGAACATGACCTCGTTGACGCCGCCGAGGGAGTCCCGGTCACCGCTGTAGCCGAAGACGCCGACGATGGTGAAGTCCTGCCGGGGGCCCAGCGTGAGCACGCCCACCCGGTCGCCGACGGCGACCTTGCCCGCGTTCGCCAACGCCTGGTTGATCACGATCTCGTCGTCGGCCCGGGGCTCGCGCCCCTCGCGCAACTGCACCAGGTCGCTCTCGCCGGGCCAGTTGCCACCGAGCTGCGGCGGCCCGAACGAGGCGACCACCTTGCCGTTGCTGCCGATCATCCGGGCACCGTCGGCGACCACCACGCCGGTCGCGTCGGCCACCCCCGGCACCGCCCGGACGGTCTCCACCAGGTCGGCCGGGAAGGGCGCCTGGACCAGCTCGCCCTCCATCTCGCCGATCGCGACCTTCGGCCTCGCCGATACGCTCACGTCGACTTCCTCGTACGCCTCGGCGAAGAGTTGGTCGAAGGTACGTCCGAGCGTGTCGGTGAGCACGAAGGCGCCGGAGACGAACATGACACCGAGCACCACGGCCAGGCCGGACAGGACCAGCCGTACCTTCCGCGCCAGCAGGCTCTTCAGAGTCGCCCGGAACATCAGCCGGCCACCTCGGCGGGCGTGTCCAGCTTCTTCATCGTGTCCAGCACCGTGTCGGCCGTCGGCTCGATCAGCTCGGAGACGATCAGCCCGTCGGCGAGGAACACCACCCGGTCGGCGTACGCGGCGGCGGTCGGGTCGTGGGTCACCATGACGATGGTCTGGCCGTGCTCACGCACCGAGTTCCGCAGGAAGTTGAGCACCTCCGCGCCGGCCCGCGAGTCGAGGTTACCGGTCGGCTCGTCCGCGAAGATCACCTCGGGACGGGCCACCAGCGCCCGGGCGCACGCCACCCGCTGCTGCTGGCCGCCGGAGAGCTGCGCCGGCCGGTGGTCCAGCCGGTCCCGCAGCCCGACCGTGTCGATCACGACGTCGTACCAGGCCGGGTCCGGCTTGCGGCCGGCGATCGACAGCGGCAGCAGGATGTTCTCCTTGGCCGTCAGCGTGGGCAGCAGGTTGAACTGCTGGAAGATGAAGCCAATCTTGTCCCGACGCAGCTTGGTCAGGCCCGAGTCACCCAGACCGGTGACCGTCGTGTCGCCGACGTGCACCGTCCCCCGGGTCACCGTGTCCAGCCCCGCCAGGCAGTGCATCAGCGTCGACTTGCCGGACCCGGACGGGCCCATGATGGCCGTGAACCGGCCACGCTCGAACTCGGCGCTGACCCCCCGTAACGCGACGACCTGGGCCTCGCCGCTGCCGTACACCTTCCACACATCGCTCGCCCGGGCTGCGGCCGGTGCCGACTGGCCTGTCGTAGCGGTCACGTCTCGTACCTCTCCGTCGGTGTCAGATCGCGCCGCCCCCGCTGGTGCGGCACGAGTCCATCTTCTGTGCTGCCCGACGCGGTTCCGTCCGACTCCGGGCGGAGACGGGGCGGATTTCCGGGTGCGGGTACCCCCTAAGCGCCGTCAGGGTTGGCCCCGACGCCGCGCCGGTCGGCCGGTAGTCGCGGCCGACGCGAGTTCATCGTGAACGCTGCCCCCGTGTGAGGGTCAACAACATTTGGTCAACGGCGGTCACTGTAGGTGACGTATGCAACGCGTTCGTTACGCACCCGGCCGGACCAGGCCCGATTCGTACGCCAGCACCACCGCCTGCACCCGGTCGCGCAGCCCGAGTTTGGTCAGCACGTGCCCGACGTGGGTCTTGACGGTGGTCTCGCTCACCGACAGCGCCCGGGCGATCTCGGCGTTGGACAGCCCCCGGGCGACCTGCACCAGCACCTCCCGCTCCCGCTCGGTCAGCGCGTTGAGCCCCTTCGGGGGCACCGCCGCCGGGTCGGGCAGAGCCTCGGCGAAGCGGTCCAGCAGCCGACGCAGGATGCGCGGGGCCACCACCGCGTCGCCCGCGGCCACCGTGCGGATCGCGGTGACCAGGTCCTCGGCCGGTACGTCCTTGGCCAGGAAGCCGCTCGCCCCGGCCCGCAGCGAGCCCACCACGTACTCGTCCAGGTCGAAGGTGGTCAGGATCAGCACCCGGACCGGCAGCCGCGCGTCGACGATGGCCCGGGTCGCGGTCACCCCGTCCATCCGGGGCATCCGGATGTCCATCAGCACCACGTCGGGCAGCAGCCGGCGGGACAACTCCACCGCCTCCGCCCCGTCACCGGCCTCGGCCACGATGTCCAGGTCGTCCTCCGCGCCGAGCACCATCCGGAAGCCGGTACGCAACAGCGGCTGGTCGTCGACGAGCAGGATTCGGATCGGTCGGCGCGACGGTGTCGGTTCGGTCATGTCGTCCTCCACGTCCGCCGTCACCTGGACGTCCCGGCGTCCAGCAAGGTCTCGACCGGGATCCGCGCGTGCACCCGGTAACCGCCGCCGGGACGTGCACCGGTGCGCAGGACACCACCGTAGAGCGCGACCCTCTCCCGCATCCCGACCATGCCGTGCCCGACTCGGTCGGTGTCCGGCAGCGGACCTCGACCGGTGTCGGTGACCTCGACCTCCACCGCGTCGTCGGCGAAGCTCACCCGGACCTGCGCGGTGGCCGCGCCGGCGTGCTTGAGCGCGTTCGTCAGCGCCTCCTGCACGATCCGGTACACGGTCAGCGCCTCGCCCTCGGCCAGCGCGGCGGGTGCGCCCCGGACCGTCAGCGTCACCGGCAGACCGGCCTCGCGTACCTGCTCGACCAGGGAGTCGATGCCGGCGATCCCCGGCTGCGGCGCCAACTCGGCCGCCGGTTCCGCCTCGGTACGCAGCACGTCGAGGAGCCGGCGCAACTCCCGCAAGGTGGCCCGGCTGGTCTCCTCGATGGTGCCGATCGCCTCCTCGGCGGCGTCCGGGTCGCGCCGCAGCACCCGCCGTACGCCGGTCGCCAGCACCCCCATCACGCTCACATGGTGGGCCACCACGTCGTGCAGTTCCCGGGCGATGCGCCGCCGCTCGTCGGCGACCGCCTGTTCGGCCAGGGCGTGCTGGGTGGACTCGGCGACCCGGGCCCGTTCCCGCAGCGCCTGGGTGCTGGCCCGCCGGGAGTGCACCGCCCGGCCCACCGAGAACGACACGATGCCGACCAGGAGGTTGTTCGCCACCAGGTAGGCGGAGCCGACCTGCGGGATGTCCGCCGGTGGCGCCAGGGAGTTCACCACCGCCACCGTCAGCCACAGCGCCGCCGCCGTCGCCAGCGCTGACCGCGTCGGACGGTACGCGGCCATCGTGTAGGTGAGCACGACGAAGGTCAGGGCCTGCGTGGCCGGGATCACCTCGATCGCGGCGGGCAGCGCCAGGGTCGCCAGCGCGGCCAGCACCGCCGGCCACGGCGCCACCCGGCGCAGCACCACCGGCGCCGCGCACAGCAGACTCCAACCCAGCGCCACCGGCAGCGCCCGGGGCCAGAACTCCCGGGGGGTCAGCAGGGTGAACAGGACCTCGGCCAGCACCAGCCCGACGACCAGCAGCGCGTCACCGGCCAGCGGGTGCCGACGCAGCCACTCCCTCGGATCCGTACCCACGCTCCGACGCTATCCGCCCGTTCGGGCGAAAGATCGTCTTCTGCGGTGAGCTTCTCTCCTCCCCAGGGAGGAGAGAAGCTCACTCGTCGGCGCCCGGGGCCGCCGGGCGGGACCGGGCGTCGCGTGGCGGATCGGCCGCCGCCACCTGCTCCGGGAAGGGCGGTGGAGTGCCGCCGAAGCTGGGGCACCGGGCCTGGTGGCTGCACCAGTCGCACAGCCGGCTCGGTCGGGGACGGAAATCCTGGTTTGCGGTGGCCTGCTCGATCGCCCGCCACAACGCCACCACCGTGCGCTCGAAGCGCACCAGCTCGTCGGCGTCGGGGGCGTAGTCGCACACCTCGGCGTCCTTGAGGTAGAGCAGCCGCAGCACCCGGGGCACCACGCCCCGGGTCCGCCAGAGCACCAGGGCGTAGAACTTGAGCTGGAACAGGGCCCGGGCCTCGAACGCCTCCCGTGGGGCACCGCCGGTCTTGTAGTCGACCACCCGCAGCGCGCCGTCCGGCGCCACGTCGAGCCGGTCGAGATAGCCACGGATCAGCAGCTCGTCGTCGACCACTGCGGAGATCAGGCTCTCCCGCTCGGCCGGCTCCAGGCGGCGCGGGTCCTCCACCGTGAAGTAGCCCTCCAGCAGCGCCGTCGCCGAGGCCAGGAACTGCGCCACGGCGGCCGGATCGTCGCCCTCGAAGAGCCCGGAGAGCTCCGGCTGCTCGGTGACCAACCGGTCCCACTGCGGTGCGACGAGATCACCGGCCGCCTCCGGGGTGCGCCCGGCCGACGGCAGGTCGAACAGGCGCTCCAGCACCGCGTGCACCAGCGTGCCCCGGGCCTGCTCGACCGTGGGCCGCTCGGGCAGGCGGTCGATGCTGCGGAACCGGTAGAGCAGTGGGCAGGTCTTGAAGTCGGCGGCCCGCGACGGAGAGAGCGAGGCGCGCACCGTCGCCGGCAGCTGCGTCGGAGTCGGGGTCTGTCGGGTGATCACCGGATCCGCCGTCATGCCCGGAAGGTTAGGGCACGCGTGTGACAGGAGCACCGGGAGGTGATCTCCCGCCGCGTAGCATCGGGCCGGTGGAACAAGGGAGTCGACCGCGCGCCGGCCGGCGTCCCGGTCTGCGGGTGGGCCGGGTCTTCGGGGTGCCGCTGTACCTGAACGCCTCGATCCTGCTGCTCGCCGTGCTGATCATCGTGCTGTACGGCGAACTCGCCGGCCAGCGCCTGCAACTCTCCCCGCTCGGCGGTTACCTGGTCGGCGCCGGGTTCGTCGTGTCGCTGCTCGGCTCGGTGCTCCTCCACGAACTCGGGCACGCCCTCACCGCCCGACGGTTCGGCATCGGGGTGCGCGGGATCACCCTGGAACTGCTCGGCGGGTACACCGAGATGGACCGCGATGCCCCGTCACCCCGGGTGGATCTGCTGGTGTCCCTGGCCGGCCCGGCGGTCTCGGCGGTGCTCGGGGCGATCGCGGTCGCCGCCACGCTGGCCCTGCCCGACCGCACCGTGGCCGACCAACTGGCGTTCCAACTGGCGGCGAGCAACATCATCGTCGCGGTCTTCAACATCCTGCCCGGCCTGCCGCTGGACGGCGGGCGGGCACTGCGGGCGGTGATCTGGGCGGTCACCCGCAACCGGCACGCCGCCACCGAGGTGGCCGGCTGGGCCGGGCGCGTACTCGCCGTGGGCACCGCCCCGCTGGTGGCGGTGCTCTACGCGGTGGACGTCCTGAGCCTGTTGGCCCTGCCGCTGACGGCGCTGGTCGCGCTCACCCTCTGGCACGGTGCCGGGCAGCCGATCCGGATGTCCCGGATCGGCCGCCGGCTGCCCCTGGTCGACCTGGCCCGGCTGGCTCGACCGGCGTTCGCCGTTCCCACCGGCACCCCGCTCGCCGAGGCGCAGCGCCGCGCCGCTGAGGCGGCGACGAATCAGCCCGTGACCGGCGCGGCTCCGGCGGACCACCTCGTCACCGGCGCGGTCCCGGCGGACGGCGGCGCTCCTGATTCCGCCGGTCCCTCCGGCGCGGCGCGGGGGACGAACGCCGCACTGCTGGTGACCGACTCGGCGGGCCGGCCGGTGGCGGTGGTCGACCCGGCCGCCGCGGCGGCCGTGCCGGAGGCCCGCCGCCCCTGGCTCGCCGTCGACGCGGTGGCGCGATCCGTCGCCGACCTGCCCACCCTGCCGGTCGACACGGACGGGGAACGGGTGCTGGAGCGGGTGCAGGCCCACCCGGCCGCGCAGTACCTCGTGACGGCAGGCGAAGATGTCGTCGGCATTCTGCACATCGCGGATCTGGCGCGACTGCTCGAACCTCACCGGAAGATGAACACGTGACCGTGACCCACTCCGCCGGCCCGGCCACCCCGGGCAGCGACCTGCCCGCCGAGAAGGCGGAGCCGCCCGCCGTGCACCGCGGGCCGTTCCGGCCCGGTGACCGGGTGCAGTTGACCGACCCGAAGGGCCGGATGCACACCATCACCCTGGAACCGGGCAAGGAGTTCCACACCCACCGGGGCATCCTCGCGCACGACGCGCTGATCGGCCTGCCCGACGGCAGCGTGGTCAGCACCTCCGGCGGGGGCACCGCCTTCCTGGCACTGCGTCCGCTGCTGTCGGACTACGTGCTGTCGATGCCGCGCGGCGCACAGGTGATCTACCCCAAGGACTCGGCGCAGATCGTCGCCATGGGCGACATCTTCCCGGGCGCGAAGGTCCTGGAGGCCGGCGCCGGCTCCGGCGCGCTGAGCTGCTCGCTGCTGCGGGCCGTGGGCACCTCCGGCGAGCTGCACTCGTACGAGCTGCGGGACGACTTCGCCCAGATCGCCCGGCGCAACGTCGAGGCGTTCTTCAACGGGCCGCACCCCGCCTGGCACCTGCAGGTGGGCGACGTGGGCGGGTGCCCGGAGATCGGCTTCGACCGGATCATCCTGGACATGCTGGCCCCGTGGGAGAACCTCGAGATGGTCGAGCGGGCGCTGCTGCCCGGCGGCGTGTTCATCGGTTACGTCGCCACCACCCCGCAGCTGTCCGAGCTGGTCGAGGCGCTGCGCGAACGGGGTGGTTGGACCGAGCCGCGCGCCTGGGAGTCGATGGTGCGGGACTGGCATGCCGAGGGGTTGGCGGTCCGGCCCGACCACCGGATGATCGCCCACACCGCCTTCCTCGTCTCCGCGCGTAAGCTCGCCCCCGGAGTCACCGCCCCGCCCCGGCGGCGCAAGCCCAGCAAGGGCAGCGAGGCGTACGCGCAGCGGCGGCAGGCGCTCCGCGCGGCGGAGGCGGCCCGACAGGCGCCGCCCGACGGCGCCGAACCCGACACGACGCAGGAGACGGACAGGCCGTGACGGCGGATTGGGGCGGCGGGGAGTGAACGGGCTGATCCTCGACGCGGGCCGACGCGGGCCGGTGCCGCCGGCCCGGGCCGGCGGGGTGGGGTGACGGCATGAGCCGTCCCGGTTTCGGCGGTGGCGACCTGCCGGCGGTCTTCCCGGACTGGTCCCCGTACACCGACCTTGAGTCGGCGGCCCGCGCCTACCTGCGCGATCCCGACGTCGCCCTGGAGGCGCTCGGCGGCGTGCTGCGGGGCGCCTCGGTGCTCGGCTTCACCCTGGAACGCTTCGTCAACGAGGTCAACGGGGTGTGGCAGGAGGTCGTCGTCTGCGACGGCAGTCGGCTGGTGCTCTGGCACGGCGAGGACGTGCCGCCGGGGGAGGGCCCGCCCGGTTCGATGACCTCGTCATTGCGGGTCGTGCCGGTCTCCTCGGTCACCGAGGTCGGCTGCCGGCGTCGGCTGTTCCGCCACGACAACGGCGAGATCCGGGTCGACAGCATCGACGTCTACCTGCTGCTGACCTCGCTGGACGAGTCACCGCCGAGCGAGGAGGCCGCCGGTGGGCCCCGGCACGACGCGTTGCGGTTCGGCAAGACCCTCGACGACGGCGGTGCCGGACAGATCGCCCGCCTGGAGGAGTTCGCCCGACTGGTCGCCTCGGTGGTCGGCCGGCCGCTGCTGTAGCGGCGGGGCGACCACCGCCGTGCCGCCGGCGACCGTGCCCGACGTGGCCGGGCCGGTCACTCCTCGGCGTCCGGGCCGGCCACCTCGACGCCGTCGCTGCCGCGTACGACGTGGATGCACTCGCCCGGGCACTCCTTCGCCGAGTCGATCACCTCAAGGCGCAGGTGCTCCGGCACGTCCACCCGGGCGCCCGGCGTCTGCTGGAGCTCGCCGTCGGGGCCCTTGACGTAGGCCAGGCCGTCGATGTCGAACTCGAAGACCTCCGGCGCGTACTGCACGCACAATCCGTCACCTGTGCACAGGTCCTGGTCCACCCAGACCTGCAGTTGGTCTGTCGCGACCTCGACCACCGGCGCACCCCCCATGTTCTCCCGTCCCACCCCACGACGGTACCCGAATGCCCGTACCCGCCCTGCTACCCACCCTTGGCGATCAAGCTTCGGTGACGGGCGCGTTGCGGAGGACCGAATCGGGCTCATAGCGGCTAGTGTTAGGGCAGAACGTTCGAGCCCCCCGGGGAGGTGGGACGTGGCACGCAGCGACGACGCGGACTCGCGCGCCGCACGGTGGGAGAAGGAGGCCCACGATCTCTCCACGCAGGTCGCGTTCCTGCAAGAGGAACTCGCTCTCGTGCGGCGCAAGTTGACCGAAAGCCCCCGACACGTCCGGCAGCTCGAAGAGCGGCTGGCGGCCACCCAGGCGCAGTTGGCGCGGCTGACCGAGAACAACGAACGGCTCGTGAGCACCTTGAAGGAGGCTCGCGCGCAGATCGTGACGCTCAAGGAGGAGATCGACCGTCTCGCCCAGCCCCCCAGTGGCTACGGTGTCTTCCTGGCCCGGCACGAGGACGGCACGGTCGACGTCTTCACCGGCGGGCGCAAACTGCGCGTGGCCGTCTCGCCCTCGCTGGACGTGGGTGAGCTGCGGCGTGGCCAGGAGGTCCTGCTCAACGACGCACTCAACATCGTCGACGCGTTCGGGTTCGAGCGGGTCGGCGAGGTGGTCATGCTCAAGGAGGTGCTGGCGGGCCCCGACGGTGTCCCGGGTGACCGGGCGCTGGTGGTCTCGCACTCCGACGAGGAGCGGATCGTGCACCTGGCCGAGACCCTGATCGGCAGCGCGATCCGGGCCGGCGACTCGCTCATGATCGAACCCCGCTCGGCATACGCGTACGAGCGGATTCCCAAGAGCGAGGTCGAGGAACTGGTCCTGGAGGAGGTGCCGGACGTCGACTACACCGACATCGGCGGCCTGCACTCCCAGATCGAGCAGATCAGGGACGCGGTGGAACTCCCGTTCCTGCACGCCGACCTGTTCCGCGAGCACCAGCTCCGGCCGCCGAAGGGCATCCTGCTCTACGGTCCGCCCGGCTGCGGCAAGACGCTCATCGCCAAGGCGGTCGCCAACTCGTTGGCGAAGAAGATCGCCGAGCGGCGGGGTGAGGAGAAGCACACCAGCTTCTTCCTCAACATCAAGGGTCCCGAGCTGCTCAACAAGTACGTCGGCGAGACCGAGCGGCACATCCGGCTGATCTTCCAGCGGGCGCGGGAGAAGGCCGGCGAGGGCACTCCGGTGATCGTCTTCTTCGACGAGATGGACTCGATCTTCCGGACCCGAGGCTCCGGTGTCTCCTCCGACGTGGAGAACACCATCGTCCCGCAGCTCCTCAGCGAGATCGACGGTGTCGAGGGCCTGGAGAACGTCATCGTCATCGGTGCCTCCAACCGGGAGGACATGATCGACCCGGCGATCCTGCGGCCTGGTCGGCTCGACGTGAAGATCAAGATCGAGCGTCCGGACGCCGAGGCGGCCAAGGACATCTTCTCCAAGTACATCCTCTCCGGCCTGCCGCTGTCCGCGGACGACCTGGCCGAACACGGTCAGGACGCCCAGGCCACCGTCGCGGCGATGATCGACGCGGTGGTGCTGCGGATGTACTCGGAGACCGAGGAGAACCGCTTCCTCGAGGTCACCTACGCCAACGGCGACAAGGAGGTCCTGTACTTCAAGGACTTCAACTCGGGCGCGATGATCCAGAACATCGTGGACCGTGGCAAGAAGATGGCCATCAAGGAGTTCCTCACCTCCGGTCGTAAGGGGCTGCGCCTGCAGCACCTGCTCGACGCGTGCGTCGACGAGTTCCGCGAGAACGAGGACCTGCCCAACACCACCAACCCCGACGACTGGGCCCGCATCTCCGGCAAGAAGGGCGAGCGGATCGTCTACATCCGCACGCTCGTCTCCGGCGGCAAGGGCACCGAGGCCGGTCGCTCCATCGAGACCGCGAGCAACACCGGCCAGTACCTCTGACCGGTCGCGCCACCGGGGCCCGTGACGCGACGCGTCACGGGCCCCGTCGCGTACCTCCTCTTCGTCGAACCGGGTCGGACCTGGCAGATGCTGCACGCGACGCCCGGGCCGGATCCGCCTGGTGACCACCGACTCCGGCGTGCGCTCCCGGGCCGAGAGACCGCTGCGTTCGCTGCCCGAGACACACGAGCGGGCCACCATCGAACCCATGATCGTCGAACGGCCGGGGGACTGAACGGTGCGACCCGCGGCGTTCCGACCCCACCGGCACGCCCCCGCGTGCCCGACCGGCGACTACGCTCGACGTGACGGGGGACCGGTCGGGCAAGCGAAGCGGGTAGGTCGATGAGCGTAAGACGGATCATGGGCACCGAGGTCGAGTACGGCATTTCCGTGCCCGGTCAGGCCAGTGCCAACCCGATGGTCACCTCCTCCCAGGTGGTGAACGCCTACGGCGCCCGCCCGGAACTCAACCGGGGCGGTCGGGCCCGGTGGGACTACGAGGAGGAGTCACCGCTGCGGGACGCCCGCGGCTTCACCTACTCCGGAGCCGCGTACGACCCGGCCGAGGCGCTCGCCGACGACGACCTCGGGCTGGCCAACGTGATCCTCACCAACGGGGCCCGGCTCTACGTCGACCACGCGCACCCGGAGTACTCCACTCCGGAGGTGACCACCCCCCGGGACCTGGTGCGCTGGGACAAGGCGGGGGAGCGGGTGATGGCGGAGGCGGCGCGCCGGGCGGCCACCATCCCGGGCAGCGCGCCGATCCACCTCTACAAGAACAACACCGACAACAAGGGCGCCAGCTATGGCGCGCACGAGAACTACCTCATGCGCCGGCAGACCGCCTTCGCCGACATCGTGGCGTACCTGACCCCGTTCTTCGTGACCCGGCAGATCGTCTGCGGCGCCGGTCGCGTCGGCATCGGGCAGGACGGCGGCCAGAGCGGCTTCCAGATCTCGCAGCGGGCCGACTTCTTCGAGGTCGAGGTGGGTCTGGAGACCACCCTCAAGCGACCGATCATCAACACCCGGGACGAGCCGCACGCCGACGCCGACAAGTACCGCCGTCTGCACGTCATCATCGGCGACGCCAACCTGTCCGAGATCTCCACCTATCTGAAGGTGGGCGCCACCGCGTTGATCCTCACCATGATCGAGGAGAAGGCGCTCGGCCCCGACCTCGGCATCGCCGACCCGGTCGGTGAACTCCGCGCGGTCAGTCACGACCCGTCGCTGACTCATCGAATGCGGCTGCGCGACGGCCGCCGGCTGACCGCGTTGGACGTCCAGTGGGCGTACCTGGAGCGGGTGCGCGCGTACGTGGAGGACCGGTACGGCAGCGACGTCGACGAGCAGACCAGCGACGTGCTGGACCGCTGGGAGAACGTGCTGGACCGGCTCGGACGCGACGTGATGCTCTGCGCCGACGAACTGGACTGGGTGGCCAAGTTGCGGCTGCTGGAGGGCTACCGGGACCGGGAGAAGCTTGGGTGGGGCTCGCACAAGCTCCAACTGGTCGACCTGCAGTACTCCGACGTCCGGCCGGAGAAGGGGCTCTACCACCGCCTGGTGTCCCGTGGGGCGATGAAGACGCTGCTGCCCGAAGCCGAGACGCAGGCGGCGATGACCGAGCCGCCGGAGGACACCCGTGCCTACTTCCGGGGCCGTTGCCTGGCGCAGTACGCCTCCGAGGTGGTCGCCGCCAGTTGGGACTCGGTCATCTTCGACGTCGGGCGGGAGTCCCTGGTCCGGGTGCCGATGATGGAGCCGGAGCGGGGCACCAGGCGGCACGTGGGTGCGCTGTTCGACAAATGTGCCAGTGCCAAGGACCTGCTGGAGACCCTGACCGGCGGCTGAGCCGTGCCGGCCGTGCTCTCGTTCGGTGCTCGCGCGCCGGTCCGGTACCGGCGCGCGACGGGCGTTTCGTCGTTCCCGCGAGGTAAGTTCATCGCAGACGATCGTGGAGGAGGCAACAGTGGCCACTCGTGACAGCGGCGGTCAGTCGCAGACGGGCAAGTCCCGTCAGGGTGAGGAGATCGAGGACGTCACCGTCGAGGCGAATCCGGAGGTCGCCGAGCGGCACGCCGAGATCACCGAGGACGTGGACGATCTCCTCGACGAGATCGACTCCGTCCTGGAGGAGAACGCCGAAGAGTTCGTGAGGGGGTATGTCCAGAAGGGCGGAGAGTAGGACTGATGTCCGGTTCTCCGGCCGTGCTGCCGCAGCTACGCGGTCTGTGGTGAACCCGATCCGGAACTTGTGGACCACGATCATCGCACCGGGTGGGTGCGCGGGATAATCTGCTTCAACTGCACCGGTGGTCTTGGCCAGTTCCGTCACAGTCCTACGAGGCTGGCCAGGGCCATCACGTACCTGAGAGGAACCACGTGGCAGCGGGTTTTGATCCATCCGGGCGTCTACCAGATGTGTTCACCAACGCGGGGACGTCCTCCTTCACCACGTTCTTGAGCAAGGTGGCCCCCGAGTTGCTGCCCGGCCGCCGGCCGCTGCCGCCGGGGATGGCCGCCGACCTGGCCCCGCACGCCACCACGATCGTCGCCATCGTCGCCGACGGCGGTGTGGTGATGGCCGGCGACCGGCGGGCCACCATGGGCAACCTGATCGCGCAGCGCGACATCGAGAAGGTGCACCCCGCCGACGCGTACTCGCTGGTGGGCATCGCCGGGACCGCCGGGATCGGCATTGAGCTGATGCGGCTGTTCCAGGTGGAGCTGGAGCACTACGAGAAGATCGAGGGCGTCATGCTCTCGCTCGACGGCAAGGCCAACCGGCTCGCCGCGATGATCCGGGGCAACCTCGGGGCGGCGATGCAGGGGCTGGCAGTGATCCCGCTGTTCGCCGGCTTCGACCTGGCGGCCAAGGACCCGGCGCGGGCCGGGCGGATCTTCAGCTTCGACGTGACCGGCGGCCCCTACGAGGAGACCGGCTACGACGCGATCGGCTCGGGTTCGCTGTTCGCCAGATCGGCGTTGAAGAAGCGGTTCCGGGCCGGGCTCTCCGTCGACGACGCGGCCCGGCTGGCGGTGGAGGCGCTCTACGACGCGGCCGACGACGACACCGCGACCGGCGGACCCGACCTGACCCGGCGGATCTTCCCGGTGGTGATGACCGCGACGGCGGAGGGGACGTACCGGCTGACCGACGCGGAGACGGCGGCGCTCGGCGAGAGCGTGGTCGCCGGCCGGATGGAGAATCCGGGCGGCTGAGCCCGTCCCCGCCCCACCTGAACGCAGTTCCCCCAGCACAGCGCCCGAAGGAGAGCCGCCGCCGTGGCCATGCAGTTCTACGCCTCGCCCGAACAGATCATGCGCGACCGTTCCGAGCTGGCCCGCAAGGGCATCGCCCGGGGACGCAGCGCGGTGGTCCTGAGTTACGCCGGTGGGGTGCTCTTCGTCGCGGAGAACCTCTCCAGCACCCTGCACAAGGTCGGCGAGATCTACGACCGGATCGGCTTCGCGGCCGTCGGTCGCTACAACGAGTTCGAGAACCTGCGTCGGGCCGGGGTGCGGATGGCCGACCTCAACGGGTTGAGCTACGACCGGCGTGACGTCACCGGCCTGGCGCTGGCCAACACGTTCGCGCAGATCCTCGGCACGATCTTCACCGAGCAGTCCAAGCCGTTCGAGGTGGAGATCTGTGTCGCCGAGGTGGGCACCACGTCGGACGACGACTCGCTCTACCGCCTCACCTACGACGGTTCGGTCACCGACGAGCCGGGCCGGATGGCGATGGGCGGCCAGGCCGATGCCATCTCCGGGGTGCTCAAGTCGAACCACCGGCCGGACATGTCGCTCGGCGAGGCGGTGAAGGTGGCGGTGCAGGCGCTGGGCAGCGTCGGTGGCGAGGGCGGTGCTGCCCGCACGATCGCCGCCGACCAGTTGGAGGTGGCGGTCCTGGACCGTAACCGGGTGGGACGTACCTTCCGGCGGATCACCGGTGCGGCGCTGACCGGTCTGCTCGACGGCGGCGCGGCCGGCGAGGCGGCGGCGGAGGGCGACCGGGCGGAGCCCCCGACCACGCCGACCGAGGAGGCGCACAAGCCGACCACGTCTGCCGGCTCGGCCGACCTGGAGGACAAGCCGGGCGACAAGCCCGACGCCTGACGCCGTACCCGAGCTCCCGCGACCTGGAGGTTCCCGGCGCCCGACAGTTTCGACTGTCGGGCGCCGCGGTCTCGTCGACCTCGAACTCGCCGGTCGCTTCCCGCCCGGCACCGACCTCGACGCGGTGTGGGAACGGGCGGTCGCGACCTTCGTCGGACGGTAGCTCAGCGACGCGCGAGCAGCGGCCGCACCAGGGCCCACCAGGCAGCGGCGAGGGCGTTGAAGACACCCATCCCCGGCGGCGCGGCCACGTTGGAGGGCGCCACCCGGGCGGTCATCAGGTCGGCGATCACCCCGTCGCCGACGGTGCGTTCCGACTGCAACCGGCGGCGGCGGGCGCGTACCCAGTCGCGGTGCCGCCACAGCCAGCCCCAGCCGCGCGTCTTCTGCCGGGACCAGCCACCGGCGAGCGCGGCGGCCAGCATGGCGACCTCGGTGAGCAGCAGCATCGGTGCCAGCAGGGCCAGGGTGCGGCCCTGGTAGGCGGTGAGCAGGGTGAGCAGCCGGTTGCGTTCGACCAGGTAGAGCTTGAGGTCGTTGCGGGAGAACTCGTAGTGGTGCCGCACCACGGCGTCCGGTACGTACTCCAACCGTTGGCCGCGTTGCCACAGCCGCAGGCTGAGCTCGGTGTCCTCGTGGTAGGCGAAGTACTCGGCGGGGAAGCCGCCCAGCTCGGTCCAGCGGGCCCGGCCGATCACGAAGCAGCAGCCGCTCAACGACGGTACGACGGTGCGCCGGGCGTGGTCGCGAGCGGGTTCGCCGTTGCCGCCGGCCCAGGACAGGCCGGTGAAGTGCAGCGGATTGCCGGAAGTGTTGATCAGGTCGAGGTCGTGGGCGAGCCGGATGGAGGCCATCGCGGCGCCGACCCCCGGTTCGGCGGCCACCGCGACCACCTTGCCCAGTGCGTCGGGGGCGACGACGGCGTCGGAGTTGACGAAGGCGAGCCAGTCGCCGGTGGCGTCGGCCGCGCCGACGTTGCAGCCGCCGGAGTACCCGGTGTTCTCGTCCGGCCGGACCACCTGGACCCCGGGCAGGCCCTTGACCAGGTCGATGCCGTCGCCGGTGCAGCCGTTGTCCACCACCACCAGGTCGATGTCGACGCCGGTGCTGGCCAGCACGGCCGCAGCGGCGTCGACCAGCCAGGGCTCGGGACCGTAGGCGAGCATCACCGCGGTCACGCGGGGTGGGCTCATCGGATGCCTCCGGGGGTGCTCGCGGACACCGGGACCGCGACGGGCGGGGTGGGGGTGGAGGTCCGGCGGCGCAGCCGGGTGACCATCACGGCGACGACCACCAGGGACCCCACGGTGTAGCCGAGTTCGACGCGCAGCGCGACGGTCAGCGGGGCGAGTGTGGCGACGGCCAGCGCGGCGACCCCGGCGATCCACGCCACGGCCTGCGCGTGGTGCTGGTCGCGGGCGAGCAGCGCCTGCCCGAGGACCATCGCCCACAGGTAGGCCAGGGTGGCCAGGCCGAGCCAGGCGAAGTCACCGTGACCGAGGACGTCCGGGGCGTCGAAGAGGACCTGGACCAGCCACGGGCCGAGCAGTGTGCCCAGCACGCCGCCGGCCACGCCGAGCGCGGTGACGACGGCCAGGGCCCGGCGCAGCAGGGTGCCGAAGGCCGCCCGGTCGCCGGTGGCGGCGGCGGTGGACAGGCCGGGCAGCAGCGCGGCCTGCATCGAGCCGAACACGAACAACGGGATCCGGACCAGCACCAGCGCGGAGAGCAACGCGCCGGCGGTCGCCACGTCGGCCGGGGCGAGCAGCCGTACGTTGATCACGCCGACGTTGACCACGACCTGGGCGAGCAGGCTGGAGACGGTGAGCAGGGCCAGCCCGCGCAGCAGGGCCGGCCAGGGCAGGGCCGCGCCACCGCCGGCAGCCCGGATCACCGGTGCCACGGTCGACGCGACGCCCAGCAGCGGGGCCACGACCAGCACCAGCGCGTACGCCATCGGCGAGTCGACCCCGGCCAGGCCGAGGAGGGCGACCAGCCCGATCCGCAGTCCGCCGTCGATGCCGAGCTGGGTGCCGTACCAGCCGAACTGCCGCAGCCCGGAGAGCACGCCCCGGGTGGTGTGCGCCACGGCCAGCGCGGCGAGCGCGCCGCAGAGCGCCCACACCAGCCCGGTGTCACCGGCGAAGAGACGGTCGGCGAGCAGGTCGGTGGCGGCGACGCAGGCCAGCACCAGCAGGCCCAGCATGACGGCGGCGACGGTGACGCCCTTGGCCAGCACCGGGCCGGGCGGCGATCCCCGGGTACGGCGGGCGGCGACCAGCCGGGCCACCTCCTGCTCGACCGGCAGGAACACGCCCAGGCCCACGGTGAACACGAAGGACCAGAGCACCGACAGCGACGAGTAGTCCCCGGCGGTGAGGTTGTGCCCGGCCACCGCCAGATGCACGTACGAGGCCAGGCCGACGATGGCCAGACCCGCGCCGACGGGGACGGTGCCGGGCGGGACGAGACGGAGCAGGCGACCGATCACCGGCGGATGAGGGCCAGCGTGAGTACGGCCAGCGCCCGGCCGAGGTAGACCATCGCCTTGGCGGGGGAGTGGCTCGGTGTGCCGGCCATCCGCCGCCGCATCGCCACCGGCACCTGTTGGATGCGGTAGCCGCGACGGGCGGTGTGCACCAGCGTCTCGACCGTGTCGCCGAGGTACTCGGCGGGGTACCACTGGGCGAACATCTCGATCATCCGCCGGTTGCCGGCGCGGAATCCCGAGGTGGTGTCGGTCAGGGTGGTGCCGGACAGGCCGGAGAGCACCATCGACAGCATCCCCATCGCCCAGCGCCGGGGGCCCCGCACCGCGTACTCGCCCTCACCGGCGAACCGGGCGCCGATCACCAGGTCGTAGTCGTCGAGCAGGTCGACCAGCTTCGGCACGTACCGGGGATCGTGCTGGCCGTCGGCGTCGATCTGGACCGCGACGTCGTAGTCGTGCTCGTACGCGTACCGGTAGCCGAGGCGCATGGCGCCGCCGACACCGAGGTTGTACGGCAGCCGGGCGACCCGGGCGCCGGCGGCGGCGGCGACCGCCGAGGTGCGGTCGGTGGAACCGTCGTCGACCACGAGCACGTCGACGCCGGGCAGCTCACCCCGGACCTCGCGGACCACGTCGGCGATGGACCCGGCCTCGTTGAGCGCCGGGATGATGACCAGGAGCCGCTTGCCGTTAACCATCGCGGGACACCAGCTCGGCCCGTTCGGCCCGGTCGGCCTCGAACTCGGCGCGGATCAGCGCGACCTCCTCGGCCAGCGTGCGGGTCTCCTCCTCCAGCGCACTGACCTCCCAGCTCAGATGGATGCAGACGAGCAGCAGGAAGACGATGCCGAGGAAGAGCACGAGGCTGACGCCGGAGGCCACGCCGAGCCGGTCGGCGACGCCGTCGAGCAGCCGGGGGAACAGCGACAGGGGAATGATCACGAACAGCAGCCCGAGCCAGAGCATGCCGTACTTCTCGCGTAGCTGCCGTCGGCGCAGCAACTCGACGATCGTGGCCAGCAGGACCAGACCGGTCAAGCCGGTGACCAGGGTGAGCTTCATGCGACCTTCCACGGGGAGGGTGGAGCGGCGAGGGCGAGCGCGTCGCTCAGCGCGGCGTGCCAGTCCGGTAGGGGTGACAGCCCGGCGGCGGCCCATCGATCGTGCCCTAGCACACTGTACGCCGGTCGTGCGGCGAGACGCGGAAAGCGGTTGCTGGTGATCGGCCGGATCCGGTCCGGATCGAGCCCGTGCAGGACGAACGCCGCCCGGGCCAGGCCGTACCAGGTGGTCTCGCCGGCGCAGGTGCCGTGGTAGACGCCGGGGGCCGCACGACCGGCCAGGGCCGCCCCGGCCAAGGCCCTCACCTGCCGCGCCAGGGCGTACGACCAGGTCGGCTGGCCCCGCTGGTCGTCCACGACGTCTAGGAACTCGCGCTGCGACGCCAGCCCGAGCATGGTGCTGACGAAGTTGCGGCCGTGGGCGCCGTACAGCCAGGCGGTGCGCACCACGTAACCGGCGTCGGGCAGGAGCCGGGTCACGGCCAACTCCCCGGCGAGCTTGCTCCGGCCGTACGCGTTGATCGGCGCGGTGGGCGTGTCCTCTCGGTACGGGGTGGCCGCGTCGCCGGGGAAGACGTAGTCGGTGGAGAGTTGGATCAGGCGGGCGCCGTGCGCGGCGCAGGCCGTGGCGAGGTGCGCCACCGCCTCGCCGTTGACCCGGGTGGCCGCGGCCTCGTCCGACTCGGCGCCGTCGACGTCGGTCCACGCGGCGGCGTTGACCACCACGTCGTGGCCGGCCACTGCGGCGTGCACGGCGGCGGCGTCGGTGACGTCGAGGTCGGCCCGGGTGGCGGGGGTCACCGTGTGCGCGGTGGCGAGCACCTCCACCAGGTCCCGTCCGAGCATTCCGCCGGCACCCGTCACCAGCGCCCTCACGCGGACTGCGCCCCGGTCAGCGGTTCCCACCAGGACCGGTTGTCCCGGTACCAGCGAACAGTGTCGGCGAGGCCGGCCTCCAGCGGGATGCTGGGGGCGTACCCCAGCTCTTCGTTGATCTTGGAGATGTCCAGCGAGTAGCGGCGGTCGTGGCCCTTGCGGTCGGGCACCACCACCACCCGGCCCCAGTCGGCGCCGCACGCGTCCAGCAGCATGCCGGTCAGCTCCTTGTTGGTCATCTCGGTGCCGCCGCCGATGTGGTAGATCTCGCCGGCGCGGCCCTTCTGCTGCACCAGCGCGATGCCCCGGCAGTGGTCGTGCACGTGCAGCCAGTCCCGTACGTTGCCGCCGTCTCCGTAGAGCGGCACCGTCCGCCCGTCGAGCAGGTTGGTCACGAACAGCGGGATGACCTTCTCCGGGAACTGGTACGGCCCGTAGTTGTTGGAGCAGCGCGTCACCACCACGTTCAGGCCGTGCGTGCGGTGGTACGCCAACGCGAGCAGGTCGGAGCCGGCCTTCGAGGCCGAGTACGGCGAGTTGGGCGCCAACGGCCAGTCCTCGGTCCACGAGCCTTCCGCGATCGAGCCGTACACCTCGTCGGTGGAGACGTGCACGAACCGGCCGGTGCCGTGCCGCAGCGCGGCGTCGAGCAGCGTCTGGGTGCCCAACACGTTGGTGGTGACGAACGGCGCGGCCCCGGCGATCGAGCGGTCGACGTGCGACTCGGCGGCGAAGTGCACGATCACGTCGTGCCCCGGTACGACCTCGTCGACCACCTCGGCGTCGCGGATGTCGCCCCGCACGAACCGGAACCGTGGGTCGTCGCGGACCGGATCGAGGTTGGCCGGGTTGCCGGAGTAGGTCAGGGCGTCCAGCACGGTGACGCCCGGAGGCTCCACCGGGGGTACCCCCTGCGCGCTGCCGCCGGGTGCCCCCAGCAGCATCCGGACGTATTCCGAACCGATGAAGCCGGCGCCGCCGGTGACCAGGATCCTCACGGATCTGGAAGTCTACGCGAATCCGCCGTAAACCAGCGGTTGCGCCGCGTCGCCTGCGCCGGTTGCTCCCGCTACGCTCCCCAGGTGCGTGGAATCCTGCTCGCCGGCGGCACCGGGAGCCGACTGTGGCCGATCACTCGGGCGGTGTCGAAGCAGCTGATGCCGGTCTTCGACAAACCGATGATCTACTATCCGCTCTCCACCCTGGTGATGGCCGGGGTGCGGGAGATCCTGGTGATCACCACCCCCGAGGAGCAGGCCCAGTTCGAGCGCCTGCTCGGCGACGGCAGCCAGTTCGGGCTGCGCCTGGAGTACGTCGCCCAACCCCGCCCGGAGGGCATCGCCCAGGCGTTCGTGCTCGGCGCGGACTTCATCGGTGACGAGGCGGTCGCCCTGATCCTGGGCGACAATATCTTCCACGGCGTCGGCCTGGGCGGCCGGCTCGCCGCCGCGGGCGACCCCGTCGGCGGGCGGATCTTCGCCTACCCGATGGCCAACCCGCAGGCGTACGGCGTCGTGCACTTCGACGACGACGGTCGGGTGCTGTCGATCGAGGAGAAGCCGGCCCGGCCCCGGTCCCGGTACGCGGTGCCCGGACTGTACTTCTACGACAACCGGGTGGTGGAGATCGCCCGCGGCCTGACCCCCAGCGCCCGGGGCGAGCTGGAGATCACCGCGGTGAACGAGGCGTACCGGCGGGCCGGGGAGCTCTCGGTGACCATGCTGGACCGGGGTACCGCCTGGCTGGACACCGGCACCTTCACGTCGCTGATGCAGGCCGCCGAGTTCGTCCGGGTCATCGAGGAACGGCAGGGCATGAAGATCGGCTGTGTCGAGGAGGTGGCCTGGCGGGCCGGCCTGATCGACGACGCGCAGCTGCGGACGCTGGCCGAGCCGCTGACCAGGAGCGGGTACGGCGACTACCTGCTCGATCTGCTGGCCCGCGAGCGCGGCGACCCGGTCGACCGGACCGTGCCGGTGCAGGTGACCCCGTGAAGATCCGTCCGCTGGGCATCGAGGGGGCCTGGGAGATCGTCCCGCAGCAGCACGGCGACGCGCGCGGGCTGTTCCTGGAGTGGTACCGCTTCGACCGGCTCGCCGAGGCGGTCGGGCACCCGCTGCGCCTGGCCCAGGGTAACCTCTCCGTGTCGGCCCGCGACGTGGTACGGGGCATCCACTTCGCCGACGTGCCGCCCGGGCAGGCCAAGTACGTCACCTGCGTACGAGGTGCGGTGCTCGACGTGGTGGTGGACCTGCGGGTCGGCTCGCCGAGCTTCGGCCGCTGGGAGGGCGTGCGCCTGGACGACGTGGACCGGCGCGCGGTCTACCTGGCCGAAGGACTCGGCCACGGCTTCTGCGCGTTGACCGACGACGCGACCCTCACGTACGTCTGCTCGACCACCTACAACCCCACCGGCGAGCACGGGGTGCATCCGCTCGACGAGGAGTTGGGCATCGAGTGGCCGACCGCGTCACCGCAGCTCTCCGACCGGGACGCCGTCGCGCCGAGCCTGTCCGAGGCGCGGCAGCGGGGGCTGCTGCCGGACTACGACACGTGTCGGGCGTACACGGCGGGCCTGGCCGGCGCGGGGCTTCCCGGCAGCCCCTGATCGGCCGGGAGCGACGCGTACGGGCCGCGACAGTGACGAAGCGGGCCTCCGTACGGCTAATGTCTCATCATGGAGCGGCGAATCTTCGGTCTGGAGACCGAGTACGGCGTCACCTGCACCTACCGTGGGCAGCGGCGGCTGTCCCCTGACGAGGTAGCCAGATACCTGTTCCGCCGAGTGGTGTCCTGGGGCCGGTCGAGCAACGTCTTCCTCCGCAACGGCGCACGGCTCTATCTGGACGTCGGCTCGCACCCCGAGTACGCCACCCCGGAGTGCGACTCGGTGGTCGACCTGGTCGCCCACGACCGGGCCGGTGAGCGGATCCTGGAGGGGCTGCTCATCGACGCGGAGAAGCGGCTGCACGACGAGGGCATCGCCGGTGAGATCTATCTGTTCAAGAACAACACCGACTCGGCCGGCAACTCCTACGGCTGCCACGAGAACTACCTGGTGTCCCGGCACGGTGAGTTCGGTCGGCTCGCCGACGTCCTGATCCCGTTCCTGGTCACCCGGCAGTTGATCTGCGGCGCCGGCAAGGTGCTACAGACCCCGCGTGGTGCCGTCTACTGCCTGTCCCAGCGGGCCGAGCACATCTGGGAGGGCGTCTCCTCGGCGACCACTCGCAGCCGTCCGATCATCAACACCCGGGACGAGCCGCACGCCGACGCCGAGCGGTATCGCCGCCTGCACGTCATCGTCGGTGACTCCAACATGAACGAGGTCACCACGCTGCTCAAGGTCGGCACCGCCGACATCGTGCTACGGATGATCGAGGCCGGGGTGGTGATGCGCGACCTCACCCTGGAGAACCCGATCCGGGCCATCCGCGAGGTGTCGCACGACATCACCGGTCGCCGCAAGGTGCGGCTGGCCTCCGGCAAGGAGATCAGCGCCCTGGAGATCCAGCAGGAGTACCTGTCCAAGGCGATCGAGTTCGTCGAGCGGCGCGGCGGCGACCAGGCCGCCAAGCGGGTGGTCGAGCTGTGGGGCCGGGTACTGAGCGCGGTGGAGACCGGTGACCTGGCGCCGGTCTCCCGCGAGATCGACTGGGTGACCAAGCTCCGGTTGATCGAGCGCTACCAGCGCAAGCACGACCTGCCGCTGTCGCACCCCCGGGTGGCGCAGATGGACCTCGCCTACCACGACCTGCGCCGGGGGCGCGGGCTCTACGCGCTGCTGGAGCGGCGTGGCGACGTGGACCGGGTGGCTACCGACCCGGAGATCTTCGAGGCGAAGGAGACGCCGCCGCAGACCACCCGGGCCCGGCTGCGGGGCGAGTTCATCCGGCACGCGCAGGAGAAGCGGCGGGACTTCACCGTCGACTGGGTACACCTCAAGCTCAACGACCAGGCGCAGCGCACCGTGCTGTGCAAGGACCCGTTCCGGGCGTACGACGAGCGGGTGGAGCGGTTGATCGCCAGCATGTGACCGGGCGCACCCGGGCCTGTCCGCGCGCCGGACGGGCCCGGGTAGGCTGGTCGGGCCATGATTCCTCCCGAACCCTCCATTCCGGGCACCGAGCGGCAGAGCTGGATCGAACGCCGCCGTGAGAAGGTGCGTGCCGAGATCGAACGCAACCGCCGGGGCGAGTACACCGTCCCGACGTGGGTGCTCGCGCTGGCCCTGGCCCTGATGGTCGGCGGCATACTCGCCTTGATCATCTTCGCCTGAGGTGTAAGGAAGGGTCCCCTGCTAACGCCTACGGCATAGCAGGGGACCCCTACTAACACACGCTCACGTTCCGGCTCGCTGCGTGGCCGGCGGTGCCTCAGGAAGCGGCGGGTGGTGGGGGCGTCGTCGACGTGAGGCGGGCCGCGTACCGGCCGGCTGCCGCGGCGGCCAGGAAGTAGGCGTGGTCGGCGTCCAGGCCGCGCCCCATCGTCGACAGCGGCACCGGGCTGCGCCGCAGCGCCGCGTCCAACCCCGTGTCGTCCACCCGTACCAGCGTGTGCCGGTCGGCCAGCGGCGCCAGCGCCGCGTCGACCTCGGCGGCCAGCACCGGGTCCAGGCCGTCGGGCGCCACCAGCTCCGCGCGGGCCAGCGCCACCCGCCCGTACGAGGTCAGGCTGTGGTGCGACACGCCTTGGTGCCGTGGCCGAGGGTCGGCCGCGGAGATCCGGAGCGAGCCGACCGGCCGCCCGCCCAGCGCGGCGATCGCGTTGACCGCCTCGCCCACCGCCACCCCGGAGAAACCCCAGCGGGTACCAGTGCCCAGGTTGCCCGGCCCCTGCGCCACCACGGCGATGTCGGCGTCGAGTACGTGCCGGGCGGCGAGCAGCCCGCTGTGCAGGGTGGACGCCTCCAGGTCGCCGCCGAACGCCTGCCCGACGCTGATCGTGCCGGCCAACTCGTCACGTAGCCCGGCCAGGGTCCGGGAGAACCAGGCGGGCAACGCCCCGCCGTCGGTGAGCAGGTACGCCACCCGGGCGTGCGGCGCGTCGGCCCGGATGCCGGCCAGGATCGCCGGCAGAGCCGAGTGCAGGTCGGCGGTCACCACCGGCAGGCCGCCCAGATCCTCGGCGGCGGCCAGCACCTCGCGGTGCGGCGACGCCTCCTCGTCCACCCCGAGCAGGATCGGCTGCAACGGGGTGTAGCGCGCCTTGACCAGGTGGCCCGCGTCGCGGGAGTCGAGGGCCTGCGGCGGGTCCTGCGGCAGCCGGTCGGGCACCGCCACCACCATGGCGTACCCGCCGGTGCCCAGACCCATCAGCAGCGCTCCGGCGTTGAGCAGCACCCGGTCACCGGGCTCGGGCTCACCCACCAGCTCCGGGTACGCCAGCGCCCGCATCGACGTGCCGTCGGTCAGCTCGACGTCGAGCTCCACGGCTCCGGCCCACCGCCGCCGCAGCGTCGCCACCACGCCTGCCCGCCATCGCACCATCCCCGCACGCTAACCCCCACCCCACCGCCCGCTCACGCCCGGGTACGGATGTAAGGAAGGGACCCTTCCTATACACGAGGCGTTAGTAGGGGACCCCTCCTTACATCCGGAGGCATCCGGGGGCGGCGCGGGTGCGTGGGGGGAGCGGCGCGACTGCTAGCGTCTACGCCGTGTCGCGAAGTCGCACTGAACGCCTGGTCAACCTGGTGATCTGCCTGCTGTCCACGCGGCGGTTCCTGACCGCTGCGCAGATCGCCGCGACCGTGCCCGGTTACGAACACGAACCCGACGACGCCCGTGAGCACGAGGCCTTCCAGCGCAAGTTCGAGCGTGACAAGGCTGAACTGC
This sequence comes from Micromonospora craniellae, assembly GCF_014764405.1. Taxonomy (NCBI): domain Bacteria; kingdom Bacillati; phylum Actinomycetota; class Actinomycetes; order Micromonosporales; family Micromonosporaceae; genus Micromonospora; species Micromonospora craniellae. The sequence continues at coordinate 6,069,962 of NZ_CP061725.1, forward strand.
GGGAGTTGGGCGTACCGCTGGAGACCGGGACGGCGAGCGCCTTCGATACCGAGCCGGGTTACCGGATCGCCCAGCGTGAGTATGCCCTCCCCGACATTCACCTCAAACCGGACGAGGCCGCCGCAGTCGGCATCGCCGCCCGGCTCTGGCAGCACGCCGGCCTGGCGGCCGCCGCCTCCTCCGGGCTGGCGAAGCTGCGTGCCGCCGGGGTGGACGTGGATCCGCAGGCCACCCTCGGCCTGGAACCCATGGTGACGGTCGATCCGGCGTTCGCCCCGCTGACCGCCGCCGCGCGGGACCGGCGCGAGGTCCGCTTCGACTACCGGGTACCGGACCAGGACGCCCCTACCCGCCGCCGGCTGCAACCGTGGGGCGTGGTCTGCTGGCGTGGCCGGTGGTACGTGGTCGGCCACGACCTGGACCGCGACGCCACCCGCTGCTTCCGGCTGTCCCGGGTCGCCGGTCCGGTCCGGGCGACCGGCGGGTCCGGCGCCTACCAGCCGCCGACCGACGTCGACCTGATCAGCCACGTGGCCCGCTGGTCCGGCCCGGCCGAACGGCCAGGCCGGGCGACCGTGCTGGTGACCTCCGGGCGGGGCGCCGGCCTGCGCCGCTGGGCGGTCGAGGTGACCGCCGGGCCGGAGGCCGACCGGTTGGTCCTGCCCTACGCCGACGCCGACTCCCTGGCCGGGCATCTGGTCGGCTACGGGCCCGACGTGCGGGTGCTCGACCCGCCGGAGGTACGTGAGGCGGTCATCCAGCGCCTCAAGGAGATCGCCGTCCGGCACGACGACATGGCGGTAGTCCGGTGAGCGCGAGGAGTGAGCTTGCGAGCCCCGCAGTCGCGAACGAAAGGCCAGCTCGGTGAGCGCGAGGATCTCTTCCCGTGCCTCGGCCGACCGGTTGGCCCGGCTGCTCAACCTGGTGCCGTACCTGCTCGCCCGGCCCGGCATCGAGATCTCCGAGGCCGCCGGCGACCTGGGCGTCACCGAGCGTCAGCTCCGCGAGGACCTGGAGCTGCTGTGGGTCTGCGGGCTGCCCGGGTACGGCCCGGGTGACCTGATCGACATGGCCTTCGACGGCGACCGGGTGACCATCATCTACGACGCCGGGATCGACCGGCCGCTGCGACTCACGCCCGACGAGGCACTGGCCCTGGTGGTGGCGCTGCGGATGCTCGCCGAGACGCCCGGGGTGGCCAACCGGGAGGCGGTCGAACGGGCCCTCGCCAAGATCGAGGACGCCGCCGGTGACCAGGTGGCGGCCCCGGTGGAGGTACGGCTGCCCGGCGACACCGGTCGGGTCGAGCAGCTGCGCGCCGCCGTGGAGAGCGGCCGGGCGCTGCGCATCACGTACTACACAGCGGCCCGGGACGAGACCACCGAACGCGTCATCGACCCGCTGCGGGTGCTGATGGTCAGTGGCCGGACGTACGTCGAGGCGTGGTGCCGCCGGGCCGAGGCGGTCCGGTTGTTCCGGGCCGACCGGATCGACGCGGTCACCGAACTGACCGAGCTGGCCGTGGTGCCGCCGCAGGCCCGCCCGCAGGACCTCAGCGACGGCGTGTTCCGGCCCTCGTCGGAGCTGCCGCTGATCACGCTGCGCATCGGCCGGGGGGAGCGGTGGATCACCGAGTACTACCCCTGCGAGCGGGTCGAGTCCGACGGCGAGCGCTGGGTGGTCTCGCTGCGGGTCACCGACCTGGGCTGGGCGCGCCGGTTCGTGCTCGGCCTCGGCCCGGACGTCACCGTCGTCGCCCCGGCCGAACTGGCCGAGCAGGTCCGGGACGCGGCCGGGGCGGCCCTGGAGGCGTACGCGACGCCGGTGTCGCGGGGTGCGGACCCGGCGGGGCAGGCAGCCAGGCAGTAGGCTGACGCCCGTGCTGAAGTGGATCGTGCTCGCGCTGGTGCTGGTGCCGTTGGTCGTCCTCGCGCTGGCGGTTCGTCCGGTGCTGGCCCGGTTGCCGCATCTGCGCCGGGCTGTCGGGCGGTTGCAGCGGCGGGCCGACGAGGCCGCCGCGCTGAGCGCCGCCGCGGAGAGCCTCCAGCAGCGCGCCGAGAGCCTGCAGAGCCGGTTGGAGACGACCGAGCAGCGGCTGACCCTGATCCGCGCAAGCCGGGGCGGCTGAGGGCCTACCTGCCCCGATCCGACCCCGCATGATCGAGTTCGGTGGTTGACGGGACGCTCGTACGTGGTCGAGACTTCACCCACCGGGACGCCCCTTCGCCCGGCGGGTGGCAACAGCCGATGACGCACGTACGATGGGCTGCGGTACACCCTCATCGACACAGAGCGACTGGAGTTTCCCATGGGTGCCCTCAGGCCCTGGCACATCGCCGTACTCGTGGTCGTGATGATCCTGCTCTTCGGTGCGAAGCGGCTTCCCGACGCGGCGCGCTCCCTGGGCCGCTCGCTGCGGATCATCAAGGCGGAGACCAAGAGCCTCGCCGACGACGACCGCGATCTCGCCGGCAAGGCCGACGCGCAGGCCGGCTACCAGCCGTACCCGCCGCAGCAGCCCACCCAACAGGCACCTCAGCAGCCGCCGTACCAGGGCACCGTGCAGCAGCCGCCGTACCAGGGCACCGTGCAGCAGCCGCCGTACCAGGGCACCGTGCAGCAGCCGGTTGCCGACCCGGTGCAGCGCGTCCGCGAGAACTGATTCCGGAGGCCGATCACCGTGGCCTTCGGACTCCGCAAACGCGGGCCGAGCAACTTCGAGCGGGCCTCCGACGGCTCGATGACCCTGGTCGAGCACTTCCGTGAGCTGCGTACCCGGCTGTTCAAGGCGTCGCTGGCCATTCTGGTCGGCTTCGGCATCGGAATCTGGCTGGCTGGTCCGGTCCGCCATTTGTTGTCGCAGCCGTACTGCCAGCTTCCCGGCAGTACGACGCCCGACGGTCGATGCAACTTCGTCCAGCTCGGCCCGGCGGACCTCTTCCTGCTCAACCTGAAGATCGGGTTGTGGGTCGGGTTGATCATTGCCGCGCCGATCTGGCTGTACCAGCTCTGGGCGTTCATCGCGCCGGGCCTGCACCGCAACGAGCGGCGGTACGCGTACGTCTTCACCGCCCTGGCGGCACCGCTGTTCGCGGCCGGCGCGGTGCTGGCGTACTTCGTGACCTCCAAGGGCCTGGAGTTTCTGCTCCAGGTCTCCGGCGACGACATCAACACGACGCTGGACATCACCCGCTACATATCGTTCGTCACCAACCTGATTTTGCTGTTCGGGGTGGCGTTCGAGTTCCCGCTGATCGTGCTGATGCTCAACTTCGTCGGCATCGCCAGCGCGAAGAAGCTGCTCGGCTGGTGGCGGATCGCGGTCTTCCTGTTCTTCGCCTTCGCGGCGGTGGTCACTCCGACGCCGGACCCGTTCGGTATGACCGCGCTGGCCCTGTGTCTGTGCGCGCTCTATTTCGCTGCGGTCGGGGTGGCGTTCCTCAACGACAAGCGGCGCGGACGCGGCAAGGAAATCTACGCCGGTCTCGACGACGACGAGGTCTCGCCGCTGGAGTCCGACCCGGAGCCGGTGCAGGCGGGCGCGCGGGTGGAGGCGTCCAGCCCGATCGACTCCCCGGAGCCGGTCACCGCACCCAGGCCGATCGAGCGTCGCTTCGACGACGTGACCTGACCCGAACGGTCACCACGAACGCCGCCCCCGACGGGGGCGGCGTTCGTGCTGCGGGGCGGGCGGAATTCAGCCTTCCACCGCTGACCTCACGACCGGGTGGCGGGTACGGTGCACGCCGTGACCGCAGACGATCACCTCCCGAGTCCCGACGGGCCCGTCGCCGTACTGGCGAATCCGACCGCCGGGCGTGGCCGGCGCCGGGGCCTGCTGCCGGAACTGGTGGACCGGCTCTCGGCCGCCGGGCGCCCGGTCCGGCTGCTGCGCGCGGGCAGTGCGGTCGAGGCGGAGGCGGCCTGCCGGGCGGCGGTCGGCGAGGGCGTGTCCGCGCTGGTCGCGGTGGGTGGCGACGGCACGGTGCACCGGGCGATGCAGGCGGTGGCCGGCACCACGGTGCCGTTCGCCCCGGTGCCGGCCGGCACCGGCAACGACTTCGCGATCGAGACCGGCTTCCCGAGCGATCCGCGCGCGGCTGCGGACGTGGTCGCGGCGGCGCTGCGCGAGGGCCGCAGCCGGCCGGTCGACCTGGCCAGGATGACCGGGTACGACGGGGCGGTGCGCTGGTACGGGGCCGTGCTCGCGGCCGGCTTCGACGCGATCGTCAACGAACGGGCCAACCGGATGTGGTGGCCGAGGGGCGCCCGCCGCTACGACCTGGCGATCCTGGTGGAGTTGGCCCGGCTGCGCCCGCGCCGGTACACCCTCACTCTCGACGGCGAGCGGGTCGACGTTGACGCGGTGCTGGTGGCGGTCGGCAACAGCGCCAGCTACGGCGGCGGAATGCGGATCTGCCCGGACGCGGACCCGACCGACGGGCTGCTCGACGTGGTGGTCGGCGGCCGGTTCGACCGCCGTACCCTGATCCGGGTCAAGCCGCGCATCTACGCCGGCACCCACGTCGAGCACCCGCTGGTGCGCACCTTCCGCGCCCGCACCGTGACCGTGGCCGCCGAGGGCATCACCACCTACGCCGACGGCGAGCGCTCACTACCCCTCCCCGTCACCGTAACCGCCACCCCCACCGCCCTCCACCTCCTCCGCTGACCCCAACCTGCCTACCACCCTCGCCCCACCGCCCCTCACCCTCACGCCGCCCCCTCACGCCGCCCTCGCCCCGCGCCGTCGATCATGGAGTTGTGGCGACCTAAAATGCGGATAAAAGTGGCGAAACGAGTCCCGCAACTCCATCATCGCGGGTACCGGGTACCGCCCTGCCCTGTTGATCAAGGAGTTTTGGCCATCCAAACCCGCAGGGCATGGCCAAAACTCCTTGATCAACGGGTGGGGTGGGGCAGGGTGGGGCAGGGGCGAGTTAGGGGTGCGGGTGGGGGAGGGGGTGGGGGTGGGGGAGGAGGTCTAGGACGGAGCCTAGGCCGTTGGGGCGGCCTGGGTCGGCGGGGGGCAGGACCAGCGCCGCGCAACCGGCGGCTACGGCTCCGGCGTCGGCGGGGGTGTCGCCGACCATCAGTGACTCCTCCGGGTCGACGCCGAGCATGCCGCAGGCGCGCCAGAAGATCGCCGGGTCCGGCTTGCAGCGGCCCACCTCGTAGGAGAGCACGAACGCGTCGACCAGGTCGGCGAGGCCCCAGGCGTCGAAGATCGGCCGCAGGTCGAAGCCGATGTTGCTGACCACGCCCACCCGTACCCCGGCCGCGCGCAGCCCGGCGAGGGTGGGGGCGGTGTCCGGGTACGGCACCCAGCCCTCCGGCACCAGCACGCGCTCGTAGAGGGCGTCGGCGAACCCGTCGATCCCGGCGTCGACCGTCGCGGCAAGCCCGGTGTACGCGTCCCGGTGGGCGTGCGGGTAGAGGTCACGGTCGGCCCAGAGCTCGGCCAGCCGGGGCGGTACCCGGCCAGGGAGTGGTCCACCGGCGCGACCGGCGGTGAGCAGCCGGTCGGCCAGCGAGGTGGCGCGCATCCGGTCCAGCGTCACGCCACACGCCGCCGCGGCGGCCAGCACCCACTCCCTGGGCTCCTCCACCTGGGCGAGCGTGCCGTGGAAGTCGAGCAGCACCGCCCGTACGGGCCGGCGGGACGGCCTCCGGCGGGCGTCGTCGACGCCGGGCGCGGCGTCGGTCGGTTCGGGATGATCCGGCACGACGTGCACCCTACCGACCCACCCGGACCGCTCTGCCGGACGGCCTTGCCGGGTGGCCGTCGGTGGCACGCACTAATCTTGGTGACATGTCGAGCCCCGCCGAGCGGTACGCCGCGGCGCGCCGCCGGGCCGCCCAGGCCTCACAGTTCCCGGCGCTGGAAGCGTTCACCGCCGATCTCGGGTTCGACCTCGACGACTTCCAGCGGGAGTCGTGTCAGGCCCTGGAGCGGGGCAGCGGAGTGCTGGTGTGCGCCCCCACCGGGGCCGGCAAGACCGTGGTCGGCGAGTTCGCCGTACACCTGGCGCTGCGGGGTGCCCCGGGTCAGCCGGCGCCGGCCGACGGTGCCCGGCGCAAGTGCTTCTACACCACGCCGATCAAGGCGCTGTCCAACCAGAAGTACCACGACCTGGTCGACCGCTACGGCGCCGAGCAGGTGGGGCTGCTCACCGGCGACAACGCCATCAACGGTGACGCGCCCGTGGTGGTGATGACCACCGAGGTGCTGCGCAACATGCTCTACGCCGGCTCGGCGACCCTCCAGGGCCTGGCGTACGTGGTGATGGACGAGGTCCACTACCTGGCCGACCGGTTCCGGGGCGGGGTGTGGGAGGAGGTCATCATCCACCTGCCCGCCTCGGTCACGCTGGTGTCGCTGTCGGCGACCGTGTCCAACGCCGAGGAGTTCGCAGACTGGCTGATCACGGTGCGCGGCGAGACCACGGTGGTGGTCAGCGAGCACCGTCCGGTGCCGTTGTGGCAGCACATGCTGGTCGGCAAGCGGATGTTCGACCTGTTCCACGATGCCGACGCCGCCCGCAAGCACGACGTGCACCCGGAGTTGCTGCGCTACACCCGGGACACGGTGCGCCGCCTCGACCTGGGCGAGGGGCGGTCGGCCGGGCCGGGCGCCGGGCGGCGGGGACCACGCTGGCGTGGCCCGCTGCGGCCGGACATCGTCGACCGGCTGGACCGCGATGGGCTGTTGCCGGCGATCCTGTTCATCTTCAGTCGCGCCGGTTGTGACGCGGCGGTGCAGCAGTGCCTGGCGGCCGGGCTGCGGCTCACCTCGCCCGAGGAGCGCGCGGAGATCCGCCGGGTGGTGGAGTCCCGGATCACCGCCATCCCGGGCGAGGACCTGTCGGTGCTGGGCTACTGGGAGTGGCTCGACGGCCTGGAGCGCGGGCTGGCCGCCCACCACGCCGGGATGCTGCCGGCGTTCAAGGAGGTCGTCGAGGAGCTGTTCGTCCGGGGGCTGGTGAAGGCGGTCTTCGCCACCGAGACGCTCGCCCTGGGCATCAACATGCCGGCCCGCTGCGTGGTGCTGGAGCGGCTGGTGAAGTACAACGGCGAGGCGCACGTCGACCTGACCCCGGGGGAGTACACCCAGCTCACCGGGCGGGCCGGGCGGCGGGGCATCGACGTCGAGGGGCACGCCGTGGTGGTGTGGTCCCCGGAGACCGATCCGCGGCACGTGGCGGGGCTGGCCTCGACCCGGACGTACCCGCTGCGGTCGAGCTTCCGGCCGTCGTACAACATGGCGGTCAACCTGGTCGGCAGTGTGGGTGCGGCACCGGCCCGCGAGTTGCTGGAGTCCTCGTTCGCGCAGTTCCAGGCGGACCGGTCGGTGGTTGGCCTGGCTCGGCAGGTGCAACGCAACACCGAGACCATCGAGGCGTACGGCGCGGAGGCGGCCTGCCATCACGGCGACTTCGACGAGTACTTCGCGCTGCGGGTGGCGATCGCCGACCGGGAACGGGCCATCGCCCGCCAGGGGCAGAGTCAGCGCCGGGCGGCGGCGGTGGCGGCGTTGGAACGCCTGCGGGTGGGTGACGTGATCCGGGTGCCCTCGGGTCGCCGTGCCGGGCTGGCCGTGGTGCTCGATCCGGCGGCGGGCGGGTTCAGCGAGCCCCGGCCGCTGGTGCTCACGCAGGACCGGTGGGCGGGCCGGATCAGTCCCGGGGACTTCACCACCCCGGCGGAGGTGTTGGCGCGCATCCGGGTGCCCAAGCACTTCAACCACCGCAACCCGGCCGCCCGGCGGGACCTGGCGGCGCAGGTCAGCGGCACCGGCCTGGACCGGCACTCCCGTCGGGGCGCGCGGGGTCGGCAGTCGGGGGAGGACCACCGGTTGACCCAGCTGCGCACCGAGATGCGGCGGCACCCCTGCCATGCCTGCCCGGAGCGGGAGGAGCACGCCCGGTGGGCGGAGCGTCGGCGGCGGCTGGAGCGGGACACCGAGGAGTTGCGGCAGCGGGTCTCCGGGCGGACGGGGTCGTTGGCCCGTACGTTCGACCGGATCGTGGCCCTGCTCACCGCGCGCGGCTACCTGACCGGCGAGGGTGCGGTGACGGACGCCGGGCGGATGTTGGGGCGGATCTGGACGGAGGCCGACCTGCTGGTGGCGGAGTGCCTGCGGCGCGGGGTCTGGGACGGGTTGTCTCCGGCCGAGTTGGCGGCGGCGGTCTCGGTGGTGGTCTTCGAGGCGCGTCGGGACGTCGACGAGCGGGCGTCGCTGCCGCGTGGCGCGGTCGCCGAGTCGGTGGATGCGACGTTGAAGCTGTGGAGCGAGATCGAGGCCGACGAGGCGGCCCGGGGCCTGGCCGTCACCCGGGAGCCCGATCTGGGCTTCGCCTGGCCGGTCTACCGCTGGGCCCGGGGTGAGGCGCTGGCGAAGGTGCTGGCCAGCGGGCACGAGTTCGACGGGGAGATGCCTGCCGGCGACTTTGTGCGGTGGGCCCGCCAGGTGGTGGATCTGCTCGGGCAGTTGGCCGACTCGGGTGGCGCCTCGACCGACCTCCGGGCCACGGCCCGGCAGGCGATCACCGCCGTCAATCGGGGGGTGTTGGCCTACCATTCGCCCGCTTGACGGTGACGGGTCGAAAATCGACGCATCGCTGAGTGATCGCGGCGACACTGCGTGAAGTGTCTCCAAACGCCTATTGTGCCTGCTCGGGTGCTCCCCGATCATGTCTTCGGCGCGTTCGCTACGCGCTGGTAGCAGTTCTGGGGGGAGCCCTCGTGGCGGAAATCAATCACTTTGAATACGGATGGATCACGCCGGCGATCAGTTATGCGCTGTCGGTGCTGGGTTCCATCCTGGGCCTGATCTTCGCGGGGCGGATCCGGATCGCACCGACGACCGGACAGAAGATCTGGTGGGGGACGCTGGCGGCATGGGCGCTCGGCGGTACCGCGATCTGGACGATGCATTTCATGGCGATGCTCGGCTTCGCGGTGACCGGATCGCGGATCCGCTACGACGTGCCGATCACCGTCGCCAGCGCGCTGCTGGCGGTGATCGCGGTCGGCATCGGTCTGGCCATCGTGGGCACCGGCCGGCTGTCGGCGGTGCGCATCCTGGCTGGTGGCCTGTTCACCGGTCTCGGCGTGGCGGCGATGCACTACAGCGGTATGGCCGCGATGCGGCTGGACGGCCAGTTGAACTACGACACGCTGCGCGTGGCGGCGTCGATCGTGATCGCGGTGGTCGCCTCCACCGTGGCGCTCTGGCTCGGGGTGACCGTCCGTCGTGGAGTGGCGATCTTCGGCTCGGCGCTGGTGATGGGTGTGGCGGTCAACGGCATGCACTTCACCGGGATGAGCGCGTTGTCGGTGCACCTGCACGACCAGCGGAGCGAGATCTCCGGTGCCACGGTCAGCACCATGCTGCTGCCGATCGTCCTCTTGGTGATCTTCGGCATCGTGGGACTGGTGTACGCTCTGCTCGCCGCACCGACCGACGATGACCGGGCCGCGATGGCGTACCTGGACTCTCTGCGGGACGGAACCGTCAACAACGCGCCGGTCCCGGCCGCCGTCACCGCTCCCGACCCGGTCGGGCTGCGCGCCCGGTCGAGCCTGGCCCGTCCGGGCGCACAGTTTCCGTCCCGCCGGGACCGCCCGACGCGCTGAGTGTCGGCCCGGCCCCGGGCAGGATGCGCGTGCCCCCGAGCAACGGCGCTCGGGGGCACGCGCATCCTGCCCGCCCCACGGTCCCGGACCGTGGACGGTCGCGGAAAGTGTCGTACCCCGCACCCACGATGTATTCATGGCTGTCCCCGCCCTCACCCCAGGCGCCGTCCCGCCGCGCTCGCTGCCGCTGCGCGAGGCGCGCACCCGGCTGAGTCAGCTCGTCGCGATGGCGGAGCTGACCGACACCGTCACCGTGATCACCCGCGACGGCGATCCCCGGCCGGTCGCCGCGGTCGTGCCGGCGAGCGCGTTACGCACCGCCGCGCAGGCCCGCGCCGACACCGACCGGCTCGCCGAGGTCACCGCCGGCTGGGCCCGCCGGCTGGAGGCCCAGCGTGAGCAGAGCGGCCGTCGGCACGCCGCCGAACTGCGCGCGGTGACGACCGCGTTGGCCGAGGTCTGGGCCGAGCTGGAACGACGCACCCCGGCCGGCAGCGACCCCGCGCTCACCCGGCTCCGCGCGGCACACGGCCACCTGCTCGCCGGCTGATCACCGACCGGTCGCGCGCCCGTCGGCGTACCGGCCGGTCCGCCCCTTGAGGCGCCGGCCCAACTCCCGGGCGATCTCCCGGTCGGCGTCCCGGGCGGCCAGCGCCTGCCGCTTGTCGTACGCCTTGCGGCCCTTGGCCAGCGCCAGCTCGACCTTGGCCCAGCCGCCCGAGAAGTACATCGACAGCGGCACCAACGTGATCCCGCCCTCGCGGGTCTGCGCCAGGATGCGCTCGATCTCCACCCGGCGCAGCAGCAGCTTCCGGGTGCGACGGGGCGCGTGGTTCGTCCAGGTGCCGTAGCCGTACTCCGCGATGTGCAGGCCGTAGAGCATGATCTCGCCGTCGCGTTCCTGTGCGAAGGCGTCGACGAGCGAGACGCGCTTCTCGCGCAGCGACTTGACCTCGGTGCCGGCCAGCACGATCCCCGCCTCGTAGGTCTTGAGGATCGTGTAGTCGTGCCGCGCCTTGCGGTTCGACGCGACAACCGTCCGCTCGCTGCCACCGGAGGTGCCCACCCGGCGAAGGATAGTGCCTTGGCCGCCCCGGCCGCGCAGGCTCACCCGGCCCCGTCGACCGATCGCCGTCCGGTGGACGACGCCGGCCTGGCATCGGACGACGCCGGCCCGGTGGCACCCGGTGCGGTGCGGCGGGCCCGTGCCCGTAGCCGGGTGGGCAGCTCGGCCACCGCGGCGGTGAACCGCGGATCCGACTCATCCGGCCCGTGACCGATGATCGGCGGGGGCACGCTGTCCCGGAGCCGACCACGGCGTTACGAGCAGGCCGGTGCCGACGAGTTCGGCCGACGCCCGCCGCGTCACCGCCCAGGGCTGGTCGGCTGTCACCGGGTCGGCGCGACCGCGTCGGCGGCGGAGACGTCGAGGAGCTGGGACAGGGCGGCGAGACGGGCCGGGACGATCCAGTAGTAGACCCACGTGCCGCGACGCTCGCAGTCGATCAGCCCGGCCTCGCGCAGCACCTTGAGGTGGTGGGAGATCGTCGGCCCGGTCACGGTGAACGCGTCGGTCAGCTCGCACACGCGCGCTGCTCGACCTCGGCCGGTGCGTGTCCCATGCCGAGCGCGGTCATCAGAACGACGCGCTTCACCTCTCGGCTCTGCGCAAGGTCGAGGAACGCGCGTACCGCGGAGCCGAGACCGGTGACCGAGCGGTGCCCGTCGTCTCCGCCGGGCACGATCAGGAACACCCGGTCCACGCCATTCTCGGCCGAACCCCGGTGGCCCAGCACGAGGGGGTAGAGCAGGCCGTCCATCGTCGCGACCAGCACGTCGACGACCGCCGGGACCGCGAACCGGGGCGCGAACGACCCGGAATCCACGCCACGCTGGACGGCCTCGACGAACGGTTGACGGTACTGCTCGGCCAGGACGGCGGCGTGGGCGCGGAGCTCGGCGTCGTGTGCGGCGGCGATCCAGAACTCCATCAGCATCCGCCACGGGTCCCGGCATCTCCGCGTTCGGACAATACCGCCACCACCTGGGCGCGCCTGGCCCCACCAGCGCGCCGGGTACGCGCCGCTCTCTGTTCGATCATGTCGGTACCGTGTCACCATACGGTACCGGCATGATCGAGGGGTGGCTCACGCCGTCGTTCGCCGGTGCGGAACTCTCCGTCGCCCCGAGCGGGTGCGGTGGTCACGGCAGCCACCCGAGGAACCGCCGATGCAGCAGCCCGGCCGGCGCCCACCCCATGTCCTGACTGGCCGCCACCAGACACGCGCCCAGGTAGAGCGCCAACGACACCGGAGCCTGGTCGTACTCGGCCCGCAGTTCCTGACGACGCGTCCGGCAGGGCCAGGGCGCATCACATCCCGCGCAGGTCCAGATCGGCGCCACCGGCCCGTGCGCCGTCATGACGCCTCTCCCGGCCAGTGGCCACGATTGATCGGCACTCGGTGCCGCACTCGGCACGGCAGATCCCGACCGCACCGACACGTCACCCGCCGCAGCACGTGGTTCCACCTCGGCCGGTGCCGACGGGCGAACGTGAGAGCCGCAGCGAGCAGGAACTCGTTGTAGGTCATCTGCCGGACCATCTGCCCCTCCTCTTGTGAGGGGCGTGGCGGCCGGGCCACGCCCGGTCATCCGGCCACCACACCCAGTCACACCGTCCCACGCAACACAACAATCCGCAATATGCGAATTCCCAAGGTGCGGGCGACTGTCATGCGAAAGGGAATCGCGTCGATTCTGTGGCACGATGGCGGCATGGCCACTCGTCAAAGTCCCACCGTCCAGCGGCGACGGCTGGTGCTCACCTTGCGGAAGCTCCGTGAGCGGGCCGGCTACACGTCCGCAGATGCGGCCCAACAGGTGGATCACGACGCAAGCTGGCTCAGCCGCGTCGAGAACGGCGACGTGCGTCCACACCCGAACGACGTACGGGCGCTCCTGGCGTTGTACGGAGTCGAGGGCGACCAGGCCGAGGCGGTGGTCGCCGTAGCGCGTCAAGCGAAGCAGCGTGGGTGGTGGCAGCGGTACGGCGACGTCCTGCCCGACTGGTTCACGGCGTACGTGGGCATGGAGTCCGAGGCGTCGGTCATCCGCACGTACGAGTGCCAGATGTTCCCGGGTCTGCTTCAGGGCGAGGAGTATGCCCGTGCGGTCTTCCAGACCGGTCCGATACCTCTGCGAGACGACGAGATCGAGCGACAGGTGTCACTCCGCATGGAACGCCAGAAGATCCTGGCCGAGGATGACCCGCCGATACTGCGAGTGGTGATCGACGAAGGAGCCGTCCGCCGCGCGGTGGGAGGCCCCGAGGTGCTGCACCGGCAGATCAGACTCCTGGTCGAGCACTCCACTCGGAGTAACGTCCAGGTTCAGCTACTGCCGTACTCCACCGGCCTCGGCTTCGACGGCAGCTTCGTCATCCTCGACTTTCCGCCCCTGCCGGAGCCCTATCCAGACGCCGCCGAGGAGAGGATGGTGTACGTCGGCACTCTCACCGGCGCGCTGTATCTGGACCGACCTGCGGAGATCTCGGCATACGCCACCGCTCATGAACAACTGCAGGCCGTCGCGCTCGGACCGAAGCCCACCAGGGATAGGCTTCTCGCGTTGGCTGAGGAGTTGGTCAAGTAGGAGGACCCGCATGAACCCGAGTCGCTTGACCTGGCGCAAGAGCACCCGGTCGGGATCGACCGGGAACTGTGTCGAGGTGGCCGACAATCTCCCAACGGCGGTCGCCGTGCGGGACAGCAAGGATCGGCAGGGGCCGGTGCTGTCGTTCACCACCGGCCAGTGGGCCGGCTTCGTCCAGGGTGTCAAGGGCGGCAGATTCGTCGCCTGAGCGGCGGTGTCGCGGTCTCGGGGCCACCTCAGGTCGGTACGCCGAGTCGGTCGAGCAGGCGGCGGCGGAGCGCGCCGAAGGCGAGGTCGTCGGGAGTACGGGTCGGGCCGAGGGGCACGCTCAGTTCTTCGGCGATGACGCCGGACTCCAGCAGGAGCAGCCGGTCGGCGAGCAGCAGCGCCTCCTCGACGTCGTGGGTGACCAGCAGGGCGGCGAAACCGTGTTCGGCGCGCAGTCGACGCAGCAGCGCCTGCATCCGGAGTCGGGTGAGCGCGTCGAGCGCGCCGAACGGCTCGTCGAGCAGCAGCACGTCGGGTTCGCGTACCAGGGCTCGGGCGACCGCGACCCGCTGTGCCTGGCCGCCGGAGAGCTCGGCGGGCCAGGCGCGGTGACGGTCGGCGAGGCCGACCTCGGTCAGCACCGGGCCGCTCTCGAACAACGACCACTCGGCGTCCGGGGCCTCGCCTCGCGCCTTGACCAGGCTGAGCCCGCCGAACCGCTGGTAGCCGATGCGCAGGCGGGGGGTGTCGTCGTCGCCGCTCGCCGACCCGCCGCACGCGGTGAGGCCGGCTGCGGCGACCAGGGCGAGCGCCGTGAGCACGGTGGTGCGGGCGCGACGCGGGGGAGGGGTACGCATGGGGTCTCCTGGACACAGCGAAGGGGGGACATCGACACGAGTCCGTGCGGCAGCAGCTCACCGAGGTCACCGAACGGCTGAAGTTCCTGGTCGCCTTCCGGCCCGGCCTGCTCTCGCCCACCCTCGCGGCGCAGATGGGCGCCACGTTCCAGCGTCTCTCCGAGGGGCGGCTGTTGGTCAACACGGTCACCGGCGGTGAGTCGCACGAGCAGCGGGCGTACGGCGACTTCCTGGACAAGGACGCCCGGTACGCCCGTACCGACGAGTTCCTGCACGTGGTGCGGGCGCTCTGGCGCGGCGACACGGTCGACCAGGCGGGTCCGCACGTCCGCGTCGAGCAGGCCCGCCTGGCCCGACTGCCCGAGCCGGAGCCGCCGGTCTACTTCGGCGGCTCGTCGGCCGCCGCCGGCCCGGTGGCCGCCCGGCACAGCGACGTCTACCTCACCTGGGGCGAGCCGCCGGCGCAGGTCGCCGGGCCGGCGTCGGCCTGGTCCGTGGTGGCGCGGGCACCGCCCTGGTGGGCAGTCACACCGAGGTGGCCGACCGGATCGCTGAGTACCACGCGCTCGGCCTCGACGAGTTCGTCCTCTCCGGGCATCCGCACGTGGAGGAGGCCTACTGGTTCGGCGAGGGGGTGCTGCCGATCCTGCGCGCGCGGGGGCTGTGGCATCACCCGGCGGGCGCACCAACGGTGTCGCAGCGGCGCAGGAGTCGGGTGTTGATAGGTCAGGGCGCGCCCGCGCGGGCGTTGCCGATCGCGTCCTTGTGACCCCAGCGACCCGGGATGTCGAGCAACTCGATCCGGCCGAACCGCTGCGGTATCGCCGGATGCACCACCAGATGCTCGCCGTACGGCTCCAGGCCGAGCAGGGTGCGCAGCAGCAGGAAGATCGCCCCGGTGGCGGACGCCTGCGGGCTGTTCGACGCCGGATACGGCACCGGGAAGCGCGTCAGCTCCCGGTCGTAGCCCGCGAACGACTCCGGTACCCGCCCGGCGAAGTGCCGCGCCGCGTCGATCACGCTCTCCGCGATGACGCCCGCCTCGGCCAGGAAGCCGTACCGGCGCAGGCCCATCGCGATCAACGAGTTGTCGAACGGCCACACGGTGCCGACGTGGTAGCCGAGCGGGTTGTAACTGACCTGCCCGGTGGCGAGCGTCCGCACCCCCCAGCCAGAGAACAGCCGGGGCCCGAGCAGGTGGTCGGCGACCGCGGCGGCCTTGTCGTCGTCGGCGATGCCACTCCACAGCAGGTGCCCCATGTTCGACGCCAGCGCGTCCACCCGGTCGCCGTCGGGGCCGAGCGCCAGCGCGAAGTACCCGCCGTCGTCGATCCAGAAGTCCCGGTTGAACCGCTGCTTGAGCTCCGCCGCCTGCTGCTCCAGGCGGTCGGCGTACGCCGGGTCGGCCCAGAACTCGCGGGCCAGCCGGGCGCCGCGCCGTTTCGCGTCGTACGCGTAGCCCTGCAACTCGCACGTGGCGCGGGGCAGTCCGGGTACCCGGCCGTCGCGGTAGCAGATCGCCTCCGGGGAGTCCTTCCAGCAGTGGTTCTGTGCCCCGCTGCGTTCGTTGCGCGGCTGGTACCAGACGTACCCGTCACCGCGCACGTCGCCGTACCCGTCGATCCAGCGCAACGCCGCCCGGGCGGTGTCCTCCAACTCGCGGACCAGCGCGCCATCACCGGTCCAGCGTTCGTACTCGTCGAGCAGCACGACGAACAGCGGGGTGACGTCCGCCCCGCCAAAGTACGGCGACTGTGGACGCTCCTCGAAGGCCGCCATCTCGCCGTACCGGAACTCGTTGAGGATCTTTCCGGGTTCCTCGTCCCGGAAGTCGTCGAGCACCGTGCCCTGGCTCAGTGCGAGCATGCGCAGCGTGGTGGTGGCCAGGCGGGGCACGAAGGGCAGCGTCTGGAAGCAGGTGAAGATGCTGTCGCGGCCGATGAGCGTCGCCGACCAGGGCAGCCCGGCCGCCGGCATCGACTCGTGCGGCGCGGCCAGCGGCGTGTAGCGCAGACCGGCCAGGTCCACCAGCCCGCGCCGGTAGGTGGTGGTCATCGGTTCCCAGTCGCAGGTCAGCTGAGGTGCGTCCGCCAGCCACTCGCTCAGGTCGTGTTGCAGCCGCGCCCCCTTGAGGTGCCCGTGGTGACCGAGTCGCGTCCGGACGTCCTCGCCGTTCGGGCTCGGGACCAGGCCGGTCACCTGGAGCGTCGTGCTCCACCTGCCCTGCCGGTCGACCCGGATCCGGAACGTCAGCCCGCGCTCGTCGACCTCGGCGGGCTCGCTGGAGGAGACGTCGGTGAGCCGGTGGAACTTCTCCCGCCGGTAGCCCAGCCGCAGACAGCCGTCGGACACCTCGCGATAGCCGCGCAGCGATGAGGCGCGTGGCCAGACCACGTTGTAGATGGGAGCGAAGTCGCTGTCCACCTCGACGCGCAGGACGTGGTCGACCGGCGCGCCGGTGTGGTTGAGCACGGTCAGTCGCTCGACGAACCCGTAGCCCGAGATCCACCGGTCCCGGATCACCGACACCTTGGCGTCCACGTAGTGGGTCGGGTGGCCGGGCACCAGGAAGAACCGGATCTGGTAGTAGCTGGGGTCGTGCACGGCCAGCGGATTCACCTGCTCCCCGTCCAGGCTCAGCCGCCAGGTGGACAGGAACCGCGTGTCGAAGGCGAAGAAGCCGCTCGGGTTGGTGGCACTGAACACCATGTCCCCGTTGTCCTCGCTGAGAGCGAAGACATTGCCGTCGAGGATGCGGACCAGTTTCTTCACGTCACATCCGCTCCCCGGCCTGGCTGCGGCGGCCGGCCACCTCCCGTGGGTGACGGGCGCCCGGTGGCGGTGCGAAGATCCGCTCAAGCATGAGCACGAGCCGGAACTCGCCGTCCGCGGAGAAGTCGTTGCGTAGCCACGCGGGCAGCGGCTTGACCTCGCCGCGTGCCATCTGCAGGAACAGCATCTCGTCGGTGGAGATCACGGTATCCGCCGGGGCCGCGTCGCCACGCGAGACCGTCACCCGCCCACGGTCGATGCGGACCCGCCAGTGATCGACGTGGTCGGGGTAGCGCAGGTCGAAGCGGAGCGTGCCGGAGACCTGGCGCAGCATCCGACCGCCGCCACGAACGAGATCGTCGAAGAAGTGGCGTACCGCCTCGGACATCCCCCCACCTCCTGGTGATCGACGGCGCCGGGCGGGCGGGGCCGCCGCCGGGCGGGCGTGCCGCTGCGGTATCTGTCACCTTAGCGGCTTTGATGCGCATACGGGCGGGTCTGCTGCCGCGACCGTCAGGATTTGCCATTGGATTCCCGTACCGGCGCACCTATGGTGGTGCGATGCATCCCGCCGCGCTGTTGGTCCGCGCCGCCGTCGCCACGGCGGTGCCACTGGCGGCTGCGCTGGGGCGGTGCACCGCGACCCGATCGGCGTGGGCCGCCGCGCGGGCCGGTCACAACCAGCCGCGCCCCGCCGGCCGGAGCCCCCCGGCATAGCGTCCACACCACCAGGACGGCCAGGGGCGAAGCGGACAGCTTCGGCCCTTTTCTATTTTCGGGAAGAGGGAATGCAGATGAGCATCGATACATACGACCAGCAGTGGCGCACCGAACTCCAGGCGACGTTGACCCATGAGTTCGAGGCCCAGACGGCCCGGCTCACCCAGTTGACGGCCGACACCGGCGACCCGGCGGAGGCGCACACCAACGCCGCGCTGATCGCCGCCACCCGGCAGAGCCTGGAGCGGATCTCGGGGGCGCTGCGGCGTCTGGCCAGCGGCAGCTACGGCACCTGCGAGAAGTGCGGCACCGCCATCCCCCGGGAGCGTCTCGAAATCCTCCCGCACGCCAGGTTCTGCGTGCCCTGCCAGCAGAAACACAACGGCTGACGCGGGTGCCGGCTGCCGCGCCTACCGGCGCGGCAGCGCCCCGCCGTCGCCGAACCGATCGACGGGCGGCGGGCCGGGGGGCAGACTCGGCAACGCGGCCGGCTGGCCGATCAGGCTGGCGGTGACGCTGGCGGTCATCCCGTCGGGCCGACGGGTGAGGGTCAGCGCACCGGTCAGCTGGTGAGCCAACCAGAGGCCGCGCCCACCGGCGGTGGTGGTGGCCGGCGGATGCGCCGGCAGGTCGGCGTCAGGCTGGTCGCCGTGGTCGGAGACCTCGCAGACGAGCAGGTCGGCCCGCCGGATCAGGTCCAGACGTCCCTGGCCGCCGCCGTGCAGCACGGCGTTGGTGACCAACTCGTGCACGGCCAGGACGAGATCCTCGGCCAGGTCCCCGGTCAGGCCGGCGGCGGCGATCTGCGCGGCGAGCAGGTGCCGCAGCGGGGTCACCGTCTGTGCGGTGAACCACTCGGACAGCAGACAGGTCTCCTCGCCGGCCCCCGACGACCGGCCGCCGGTGCCACCGGCGTCCGGGTGGGCGAGGTTGCTCATGCAGGCAGATTACGTCGTCCGCCAGCATCTGCGACTCTTGCAGGAGAGCAAGTATTACTGTCGGGGTGCTGCTCGGGGGCAACGAGTCCTGCCTCTTCCGCACGCACGGACCTCCCGGTGAGCCCGGCCGCCGGATCGACCGGGCGCGGCAGTGCGCCGGTGGTCTCCAGGATGAGCGTGGCGACCGCCTCGGGATCGTCGCTCATCGGTACGTGTCCACAGCCGGACAGGGTCTGCACGCGGGCGCCCGGTAGCTTGGTGCGGGCCCGTTCGGCCTGGTGGACGCCGAAGATGCGATCCCGGTCACCCCAGCCGATGGTGACCGGCACCGCGCACGCGCCGAGTGTGACGCAGTCGACCCGGTAGCCCCGGGCGGCGCGGGCGACGGTGCCGAAACCCGCGCATCGGCGCAGGGCCAGGGCGTCGGCCAGGGCACGTTCGGCGTCCAGCGCCGCCGGGCGGGCCACCAGCGGGCCGAAGCACCATGCGCGCAGGCCCGGCGAGCGCAGCGCGGCCCGGATCAGCGGCGTCGGCAGGTGGCTGGTGACCCGCATCCAGCTCAGGGCGCGCAGCGCGCGGCGTCGCTCGGCGTCGGTGAAGAACCCGGCGGGGGAGAGCGCGGTGGCCGAGGCGACCAGGCCGGACGCGGCCAACTCCAGACCGATCGCGCCGCCGAGGCTGTACCCGGCGACGTGCGGACGGTCCAGCCCCCAGTCGGCGAGTACCGGCCGCAGGGTCGCGACGATGGCTGCCATGTCGGTGGGCATCCCCGTCGGCGGCACCGGGGACTCACCGAAGCCGGGCAGGTCGATCGCGATCACGTCGTGGTGGGCGGCGAGCCGGTCGAAGACCGGCTCCCATGCCTGGTGCCGGTGCCCGATGCCGTGCACGAGCAGCAGCGGCTCGCCGGTACCGGCCCGCCGGAAACGCACCGTCATGCGCCGTCCCCCTCCACCGAGGTACGCCCGAAGGAGCGACCCAGCAGGCGTACCTCGTCCTCCATCTGCGCGACCATGGTGGTACCGCCGAAGCGGCTGATCAGCGCATCGGACATCCGGCTCTGTGCGATCGGCCGCAGCGCCTGGACCAGGCCGATCGAGCGCGGCACGTACACCTTGCGGCGGCGGCGCTCGATGCCGCGCAGCAGTTCCTCGGCGCACCGCTCGACGCCGACCACGGTGTTCAGCGGCCAGGGCAGCCGGCGTTGGGCCTGCCGGAACGAGGCCAGATCGTCGCGCAGGTCGCGGACCAGGTCGGTGTCGATCCAGATGGGATGCGCGGTGCCCACGGTGAGCCCGTGCCGGCGGTTCTCCAGGCGCAGGACGTTGCCGAACTGCTCCGCCCCCGCCTTCGACGCGCAGTACGCGGCCATCCCCGGCATGGCGCCGAAGGCCGCCGCCGAGGAGACGATCAGCACGTGGCCCCGGGCGGCGAGCACCTGCGGCAGGGCCGCGCTGACGGTACGCACCACACCGGTGAGGTTGACCTCGATGGTGCGTACGAGCGCGTCGACCGGCCCGAGCGCGACGGTCCCCAGGTTCGCGATGCCGGCGTTGGCCACCACCACGTCGATGCCGCCGTACCGCTCGACGGTGGAGGTGACGGCGTCGTCCAGCGCGGACTGGTCGGTCACGTCCGCCTCGTACCAGTGTCCGTTCAGCTCGGCGGCGAGCTGCCGCAGCAGCGCCGGCTCCAGGCCGACCAGCGCGACGCGGGCGCCTCGGGCGGTGGCGCCCCGGGCCAGCGCGGCGCCGATGCCCCGGGCCGCTCCGGTGATCAGGACCGTCCGGTCGCGAAGGTCGTACCGCATCGGCGTGCTCCCTGTCCCGGTCGGCGCCGCCGGTGGTGGTGGCGCGGTGGGCGACGGGACGGAACCAGACCGTACCGCGACCCCGGACGGCAGCTCGTCGGAGGCGCCGGCCGGGCTGTCGGCGGCGCGTGCCGACGTCGTCCTGCTGCGGACATCGGGGCGGACATCGGGAAGGATCGGCCCGACGACCACGACGAGAAGGAGACCCCCGCATGGCTGACTTCGTCGGCGCCGTGGACCAGGGCACCACCAGCACCCGCTTCATGATCTTCGATCACGGCGGTACCGAGATCGGCCGTCACCAGCTCGAACATCAGCAGATCCTGCCCCGGGCCGGGTGGGTGGAGCACAACCCGCTGGAGATCTGGGAGCGGACCCGGACGGTCGTGCGTACCGCCCTGAACACGCACGGCCTCGCCGCCGCCGACCTCGCGGCGCTCGGCGTCACCAACCAGCGGGAGACGACGGTGGTGTGGAACCCGCGCACCGGCCAGCCGTACTACAACGCCATCGTCTGGCAGGACACCCGTACCGACCGGATCGCCGCGGCGCTTTCGCGCGACGGCCGGGGCGACGTGATCCGCCGCCGGGCCGGCCTACCTCCGGCGACCTACTTCTCCGCCGGCAAGATCCAGTGGATCCTGGAGAACGTCGACGGTGTGCGGGCCGCCGCCGGTCGCGGCGAGGCGGTCTTCGGCAACACCGACACCTGGCTGCTCTGGCACCTCACCGGCGGCACCGACGGCGGAGTGCACGTGACCGATCCCACCAACGCCAGCCGGACCATGCTGATGGACCTGGAGACGCTGGACTGGGACGACGAACTGCTGTCGTTCTTCGACATCCCCCGGGCCATGCTGCCGGCCATCCGTCCCTCGTCCGATCCGCACGCCTACGGCAGCACCCGGCCCGACGGTCCCTTCGGCGGGCCGGTCCGGATCACCGGCGACCTGGGTGACCAGCAGGCGGCCACCGTCGGGCAGGTCTGCTTCGCGCCCGGCGAGGCGAAGAACACCTACGGCACGGGCAACTTCATGCTGCTCAACACCGGTACGGAGCTGGTCCGGTCGAAGGCGGGCCTGCTCACCACCGTGTGCTACCAGTTCGCCGGAGCGGACCCGGTCTATGCGTTGGAGGGGTCGATCGCGGTCACCGGCTCGGCCGTGCAGTGGCTGCGCGACCAGCTCAAGATCATCAACAGCGCGGCGCAGAGTGAGGACCTGGCCCGCCAGGTCTCCGACAACGGCGGGGTGTACTTCGTGCCCGCCTTCTCCGGACTGTTCGCCCCGTACTGGCGGTCCGACGCGCGGGGGGCCATCGTCGGGCTGTCCCGCTACAACACCGACGCCCACGTCGCGCGGGCCACCCTGGAGGCCATCTGCTACCAGAGCCGGGACGTGGCCGAGGCGATGGCCAAGGACTCGGGCGTGGCCCTGGAGAGCCTCAAGGTCGACGGCGGTGTCACCGTCAACGACCTGTGCATGCAGTTGCAGGCGGACATCCTCGGGGTGCCGGTCAGCCGGCCGGTGGTCGCCGAGACCACCGCCCTCGGCGCCGCGTACGCCGCCGGCCTGGCGGTCGGCTTCTGGCGCGACACCGACGAGCTGCGGGAGAACTGGAACGAGAGCCGGCGCTGGCAGCCGACCTGGTCGCCACAGCAGCGGGCGACGGGCTACGCCGGTTGGCAGAAGGCGGTACGACGCACCCTCGACTGGGTCGACATGGACTGACCGGGCGGCGGTGGGGGGCGCGTTTCGATGACATTTCGTGAATGTGTCATTACCGCGTGTTGGTGTCGCGTTCCCGGGATGTCCGGTCGGTCTGCCTTAACATCCCGATGTCCGGCAGGTGCCGGTGTGGGACAGGGAGGGGCAAACATGCGGATCACCAGGGCGATCGTGGCGATCGTGGTCGTATTGTCGGCGGGCGTACTGGCGGGCACGGCGAACGCGGCAGAACCGTCACCGTTCACCGTGGTCAACGGGTCGATCAACCCGGCGACCGGCACCCCCGTGCCCCCGTCGGGCACCCACGCCACGCTGTGGCGCAACAGCAGCCACGCCACCACCGTCCTCCAGGGCTCCGGCCAACTCGTGGTGGGCGCGATCGGCGACGAGTGCGACGGCTGGCCGGTCGTCCGGGTGAGCGTGGGCGGCCAGCCCGTCGGCGAGGTGACCGTCACCAGCGGCACCGACTACGGCAGCTACCTCGTCGGCGCCCCGTTGGCGTACGGGCGGCACTCCGTCCGCGTCGAGTTGGTCAACGACCGCTACACCGCCACGTGTGACCGCAACGTGCACGTCGCGTACGCCCGGACGCAGGCGGCCGGTCCGGTCGACACCACCTTCGGCTTCGCGGTGGTGCCCGACACCCAGGAGGAGGTGCTGACCGCGGGCGACACCCGGATGCGGCAGCGCATCGACTGGCTGGTGGCCCAGCGCGCCGCCCTGGACCTGCGCTTCGTCACCCACTCCGGGGACGTGGTCAACTACGACACCCCCGACCACGTGCAGTACGCTCGCGCCAGCGCCGCCCTGCGCCCGCTGGAGGCGGCCGGTCTGCCGTACACGCTGGCGGTCGGCAACCACGACACCCAGGTCTTCGGCCCCGACGGCGCGCAACGCCGCCCGGCCGGGCCCTTGCTGCGGGACACCACCACCTTCAACCGGTACTTCACCGCCGACCGCTTCGGGGTGGTCGGCGGGCGGTTCGAGCCGGGCAAGGTGGACAACGTGTACGCCACCTACCGCGCCGGTGGGGTGCAGTGGCTGGTGCTGACCCTGGAGTTGTGGCCCCGGCGGGCGGCGGTCGCCTGGGCGCAGCGGGTCGTCGCGGCGCACCCCCGGCACAACGTGATCGTGGTGACCCACCACTTCCTGGAGAGCGACGCCACCATCGGCCAGAGTGCCGGCTTCGGATCGACGAGCCCGCAGTACGTCTTCGACAACCTGATCCGGCGGTACGCCAACATCCGGTTCGTCTTCTCCGGACACACCGGCACCGCGGCGTCCCGGGTGGACATCGGGCTGCACGGCAACCGCATCCACTCGTTCCTGCAGACGTTCCACTCGCCCCGGACCAACCCGGTCCGGCTGGTGGAGATCGACACCGCCGCGAACTCGCTGCGCACCTGGATCCACGCGCCGTACACCGACGAGGACTTCCCCGCACACACCCGCACATACCCAAACCTAGGCCTACTCCGCTGACCCCCACCCCCACCCCCACCCCCACCCCCCCACCCCACCCCCCGCCCCGCAGCGGTTGATCAAGAAGTTCTGGTCGGTGCGTGCGCCCGTGGGCGGCCAAAACCTCTTGATCAACCCGGGTCTCTGGGGTGCGTGGTGGTGGGGGCCTGGGGTGGGTGGGTGGGTGGTGGGTGGGGGAGTGTCTCGTAACTAGGTCGAAATCGTCTCAATATCGGGGTTGGATTCGAGATGGCGGTAGACGGTGGCCCGGGAGACTCCGAACTCGGCGGCGATCTCGTTGGCTGAGTGGGTGCCGGCGAGGTGCATCCGGCGGGCCGCCGAGACCTGGTCCGGACTCATCGAACGCGGCCGCCCCGGCCGCCGCCGGCCGCCGCGTGGGCGCGGATCGACGGCTGCCGGGACGGACGGCTTGTCGGGGCCGGTGCCTGCGGCGTCACCATCGTCGGCAGCACCGCCGTCACCATCGTCGGCAGCACCGTCGGTGGTGCCGGTGGCAGTGCGGGTGGCAGTGCGGGTGACGGCGGCGGTCGCCCGCTCGGCCGGCGGGCCGTCCGCCAGCAGGCGGCGGACGCCGTCGAGCATGTCCTCGCGCAGGTCGTGCTCGGGCACCTCGGTGAGGAAGAGCACCGGGTCGCCGCACATGGCCAGCGCCTGCACCGCCCGGACCCGCTCCCGTACGCCCGGATTCGGCCCGGCCACGATCTCGTTGGCCCGCATGGCGATGCGCATCAGGCGCTGGTAGTTGGTGCCCCGGTCGACCAGTGCCAGATCGTGGTAGAGCATGCCCAGCGAGTCCCGGTGGGCGAGCATGACGTCCGTCCAGCCCTCCAGGAGCGACCACCGGCCCTGTCCCGCAGGCAGGGCCCCGGCACGGTCGAGCACGTTCTCCAGGTCCCGCACGAACGGCTCGGCGAGGTCGGTGAGCAGGTGCGCCTTGCTGGGGAAGTGATAGAGGATCGCCGCCTTGGTCAGTCGCAGGCGTTCGGCGATCTGGCGTAGCGA
Organism: Micromonospora craniellae; assembly: GCF_014764405.1. NCBI lineage: Bacteria > Bacillati > Actinomycetota > Actinomycetes > Micromonosporales > Micromonosporaceae > Micromonospora > Micromonospora craniellae. Next base: position 6,094,548 of record NZ_CP061725.1, read on the forward strand.
GGTGCGTTGGTAGCCCTGCTCGGTGAACATCTGCCGGGCTGTACGCAGGATCCGGCTGCGCGTGTCGTCGACTTCCTCCCAGCTCATGGCGTTCAGCCTAGCGGCTCCTGACCGCCGGACGGGGACCTGCGCGAAGCCACTTACCGCTGGTCAGTACAGTGGGGTGGTCGGCACACCGAGCGACAGGAGGCACCCATGTCCGTGATCTCGATCGAGAACCTCGTCAAGACCTTCGGCGGTGTACGTGCCCTCGACGGGCTCGACCTGACGGTGGAACCGGGGGAGGTGCACGGTTTCCTGGGACCCAACGGCGCGGGCAAGTCCACCACCATCCGGATCGTGCTCGGCCTGCTGCGCCGCGACTCCGGGCAGGCACGCGTCCTCGACGGCGACCCGTGGCGGGACGCGGTCGCGCTGCACCGGCGGCTGGCGTACGTGCCCGGTGACGTCAGCCTCTGGCCCAACCTCACCGGCGGGGAGGCGATCGACCTCTTCGGCGCGTTGCGCGGCGGTCTCGACGAACGCCGCCGCGACGAGCTGCTGCGACGCTTCGAGTTGGACCCGACGAAGAAGTGCCGCACCTACTCCAAGGGCAACCGACAGAAGGTCGCCATCGTCGCCGCCTTCGCCTCCGCCGTGGAGCTGTACGTCCTGGACGAACCCACGTCCGGCCTGGACCCGCTGATGGAGGCGGTCTTCCAGGAGGAGGTCCGCACGCTCACCCAGGCCGGCGCGAGCGTGCTGCTCTCCAGCCACGTGCTCGCCGAGGTGGAGGCGCTCTGCGACCGCGTCAGCATCATCCGGGACGGGCGCACCGTGGAGTCCGGCAGCCTCGCCGAGCTGCGCCACCTGGCGCGTACCACGGTGACCGTCGAGACCGCACGGCCGCTGACCGGGTTGGAGGAACTGCCCGGCGTGCACGAGGTCCGGCCGGTCGACGGCCGGGTCAAGCTGGAGATCGAGCCAGCGCACCTGGACGCCCTCCTCGGCCACCTGGTCCGGTTCGAGGTACGCGCCCTGACCAGCACGCCGCCGACGCTGGAGGAGCTGTTCCTGCGGCACTACGGCGACAGCGGCGACGCCGAGCGGCAGACCAGCGACGCCGAGCGGCAGGGCACCGCCGGAGGTGTTCGATGAGCGCCTTCACCGGCACCGGGCGGCTCGCCCGGCTCGCGCTGCGTCGGGACCGGACCCGCCTGGCGATCTGGGTCTTCGGCACACCCCTGATCGGCTACGGCTTGGCCGAGAGCGTCGCCAGCCTCTACCCGGACGAGCAGACCCGCCTCGGCTACGCCGAGACCGCGTTGTCCAGCGTGGTCGCCCGCGCCTTCAACGGCCCGATCGCGAGCGCCGACCTCGGCGCGGTGGTGGTCGCCGAGACGTACCTCACCCTCACTCTGCTCGCCGCGCTGCTGAGCACCTTCGCCGTGGTCCGGCACACCCGGCAGAACGAGGAGACCGGGCGCGCCGAACTGCTCGGCGCCGCCGTCGTCGGCCGGTACGCCCTGCTGACCGCCGCCCTGCTGGTGGTGGTCGGCGCGAACCTGGCCTCCGCCGCGCTGCTCGCCCTGGTCTTCGTCGGCACCGGGCTCCCGGTCGCCGGCTCGGTGGCCGCCGCCGCCGCGATCGGCGGGGTCGGTGTCGCCTTCACCGGCGTCGCGGCCGTAACCGCCCAGGTCTCGGTCAGCTCCCGGAGCGCAAACGCGCTCGCCGCGGCCGCCGTGGGCGTCGCGTTCCTGCTGCGCGCCGCCGGTGACGTGCTCGGCGAGCGTGGCGGCGACGGCACCCGGCTGGACAGCGCCTGGCCGACCTGGCTCTCGCCGCTCGGCTGGGGCACCCAGGTACGCGCCTTCGGCACCGAACGATGGTGGGTCCTCGCGCTGCCGCTGGCCCTGCTGGTGGCCGGAGTCGCGCTGGCCTACCTGCTGGCCGAGCGCCGGGACCTCGGCGCCGGCCTGCTGGCCGCGCGGCGTGGACCGGCCCGCGCGGGCTCGGGGCTGCTCGGGCCGGTCGGCCTGACCTGGCGGTTGCAGCGGGGCGCACTGGCCGGTTGGACCGTGGCGGTGGTGGTGCTCGGCCTGTCCATGGGGGTGGCCGGTCACGAGGTGGACGCGATGATCGCCGAGAACCCTGCGGCGGCCGAGGTGATCGCCCAGCTCGGCGGTGGGGCGGAACTCGTCGACGCGTACCTGGCCGCGATCATCGGCCTGTACGCGCTGACCATCGGCGCGTACGTGGTGCAGGCCCTGCTGCGGACCCGCAATGACGAGTCCGACGGCATCCTGGAGGCGCTGCTGGCCACGGCGTTGAGCCGGACCCGGTGGCTCGGCACGCAGGTGTGCGGCGCCGTGCTCGGCGCGGTGTGGCTGGTGCTGCTGGCCGGACTCACCACCGGCCTCGGGTACGGCCTGGCGGCCGGTGACGCGATCGGCTGGACGATCGAACTGGGCGGCGCGGCGCTGCTGCGGCTGCCCGCCCTGCTGGTGCTCGTCGGGGTGGTGACCGCCCTGTTCGGCGCGGTGCCGCGCTGGTCGGTGGCGCTGAGCTGGACGGTGCTGATCGCCTTCCTGCTGCTCGGGCAGTTGGGCGCGGTGCTGGAGTTGCCGCAGGCGGCGCTGAACCTGTCGCCCTTCACCCACGTGCCCTCGGTGCCCGCCGCCGACCTCACGGTGCTGCCCCTGGTGGTGCTCACCGCCGTGGCCGCGGTGCTGCTGGCGGTCGGGCTGGGCGCGTTCCGGCGGCGCGACACCCCGACCTGAGGTGTAAGGAGGGGACCCCTGCTAACGCCTCGTGCATAGCAGGGGTCCCCTCCTTACACGCACCCGGTCATGTCGCCGGAACCCCAAGGGCGGTAGCGAGCTGGACGATCGTCGTCGGGGCGTGCGGGCTCCGGAGCACCTGGACGAGCAGGTCGCGGGCGGCGGGGCGGTGCCGGACCTCGGCGGGTGCGATGCTCTGTGCCTGCCGCAGGGTCCGGGCGGCGTTCGTGGCATCGTGAGCGTGCAGGTGCGCGCGAGCAGCGTCGATCAGGTGTGCGGCGCGATGCTCGACAGGCAGCCACCGCCAGCCGAGGCCTACGGTGGCCCTCTGATGCCAGGCCAGCGCCTCACCCGCATCGCCCAACTCCAGTGCCGCCAGAGTGCGCGCTGTGGCCACGGCGGTGGGTCCGAAGGCGGTGCGATGGTAGTCGTGGCCGTCGCCCACCCGGTCGGCCAGGTCGGCGGCCTCATCGAGCAGGTTGGCGGCGCCGCGCTCATGGCCGTCGCCGGCCGCCGCCAACGCGCCCTGCACGAGCAGCGTGCCGCACAGGGACAGGTACGCCGACGGGCTGCCGTCGAGGTCCGGCGGGGTGATCCGGTACGCGGTGGTCCGCATGGTCGACACCGCAGCGCCCGCCTGCCCGGTGGCGCGCAACACCGGCCCGAGCTGCACCGCCGCCGTCGCCACCAGCACCGCATCGCCGGTGGCGAGCGCCATCGCCCGGTCGGCGGCCAGCCAGGCAAGCTCGGTCTCACCGAGCTTCGTCAGCAGTGCCGAGCCGGCCCGGTACGCCTCCACCAGCGGTACGCGCCCCGATCCCGGATCGCAGGCGTAACCGCGCTGCGCCCCGCTGATCAGCCCGGGCAGCAGGTCGATCAACTGGGGGTAGTGGGCATGCTGGTAGGTGTTCCAGGCGTAAGCCACGCCACCGGCCAGTTGATCCGCCGCCGGTACCTCACGCTCGGGCACCCGCCGGCCTGCCACGATGTCGTATGCGGACAGTGCCGCCCGGATCCGCTCCACACCCGCCGCCCGCTCGTTGACGGCAGCGGTGTGGACCTGGCGGCCCAGCAGCACCGACTGCTCGACTCGCAACACGGCGGCGATCTCCGCGATCGTGGACACCTTGTCCAGCGACCGCGCACCACGTTCGACCTTGTCGACCCAACTCTTCGACTTGCCCATCCGGTCGGCGAACACCTGCTGCGACATGCGCCGCCGCCCTCGCCAGTAAGCCACCCGACGACCGATCGGCAACAACTCGTCACCCACGCCGCCACCGCCGATCCGGTACCGCCCGGGTCGTCTCCTCGACCGGTACGCGCTCCGCCTCGGCCTGGGCGAGCACCCGCCGCTTCGCCGCTTCCCGTTCGTTCGCCTGGATCTGCTCGCCCCTACTCGGCGTGCCGCCATCGTTCTGGCCGCTCATTCCCGACTCCTTCGTCACCAGAGGCGGCAGCGGAAAGGTCCAGACAAGGCCATCCTGTCACCGCTCGACTACGCTAAGGAATCGAGCGTTCGAGTCTGGGTACGTGGTGTACCCGGTGACGTGGCGTACCTAAAGGTCGGTGGCATTCATTCGACGGGCGAGGTCAACCGCCTCGGCGCGGATCGAGGCGGGCGACTCTTGGGACAGCCGGGTGATCAGATCCTGCGCCGCAGGCGAGTAACGGACCGTCTCCGGTGACGTCGCCTCGGCACGCGCCAGCAAGTGAAGGGTCGCTTCCTTCGCGCCCTCCAGATCGGCCGAACGTGCCAGTTCTACGTAATGCCGACCCCGACGCTCTGTCGAGGGGATCGATGCCGGGTCGAGGGCGTGGGCGCGGCGCTGCGCCTCGTCCGGATCACCGAGGTCTACTGCGCACATGACTGCGTACACGTTGACCAAGGGCCGCGACACGCGGGTCCGCAAGCCTACGAACCCTTCGGGCAGCGCCCGGTCGACGATCGACCGAGCGGTGTCCCAATCCGACCACGCGCCTTGGTCACCGGTCCGAGAACGCGTCAGGGCCGCGCAGAGGTGCAGATCAGCGAGTATCTCCGCCCATTCGGGGCCGCCGTCCGCTATGCGTGGTTCGATAAGGCTGCGTGCCTCCCGAAGTCGCTCCAACGCTTCGTCTCCGCGACCGACCGCGCGTAGCAGGTGTGCGGCATACCAGGTCGCCTGTGCGATAGCCAGTGGGTCGTCCGCGTCCAGGGCGGCGTTCATTCCGCGATCAACGGTCAACCAGACCAGCTCACGGTCGCCATGCCACGCCAGATACGCCTGAGCGAGATGGTAAGCCTGCGCGAGTAGGGCGAGGCTTGTGCGTCGATCATCACCGGAATGCAACCGCGCCGCCCGTTGGGTGGCAAGCAGCAGGCCAGGCAGGATTTCCCCTGCCGCCGTGCGCTGGTGTCGAGATGTGTGCCAGGTCTGCCATGCGGAATCGACCGCGCCTCGGAGATAGTCGGTGCTCTCCGGTTCGCCGTCGAGGGCAAGGTGCCAGGCGGTCAACGCACGGCGGACCTCGTCTACTGCGGGATGGCTAGCCCGACCGCCGAGAGACAGCGCCACGGACGGTCCGAAGAGGTCACCGAGATCCCGAACCCCGAGGTGTGGTGCCATCTGCTGCGCGGCACGAAGGGTCAGCGATCGGCGGCCGTTCTCGATGAACTTCACGGTGGTCGCTGATAGTCCGCTCAAGTTGGCGAGGCGTTCGCGGGAGAGTCCGACGGCACGACGTAGCCGCTCGACACGCTGGCCCGGCTTGAGCTGCTGTTCAGTGGTCACGAACCACACCTCACTACCTGGGGTACATCGTGTACCTCACGGTACGCGCAGCTTCCGGCAACGGGAAGAGATAGAAGCAGATCATTGCCCATGAGCGGTACGGACGTGGGAATCCCTCATCTCCCAGATGGTCGACGTGTCGTCGGTGGCGGTCCACACGAGATGGGTAGCGCCATGGAGATCATTTCCGTGTCGAGGAGACGGGTGAGGATGCGATTGACGCCGTCGTCAACGAAGCGCTGGACACGATCCTGGTGCTTGCGTTCGCCTCAGAGCACCTGGGACAGGAACCGGCGCAGACGCGGGTGCTCGGCCCCCACACCTGCATGCCCAGCGGCGCCAGACCGACCCCGATCAGCAGGATCGTCGCCGCTGCCGGCAGGCCGCGGAACACGTCGGTGTAGACCCGGGCCGGCCACCGCAACCAGCGGGTACGCGAGATGCCCGCGACGGCCAGCACGATGCCCATGGCCGAGCCGAGCAGGGCGGCGGTGACCGCGAGGATCAGCGTGTTCGGCAACCCGACGGTGATCATCTCGGGCAGCCGGGTCGAGGCTGCGCCCGGTGGCGTGGTCGTCCTGGACGGTGCCCTGCACGACCATCACCCGCTTGCCGGACAACTCGTCGAAGCTGGTCAGCGTCGAACCGGCTGGCACGTCGAGCCCGACACGGCGTTCACCCGTTATGACCACCCTCACGCGGGCGCGACGACGGGGTCGCGGCGGTGCTCGGGCACAACGGTGCCGGTAAGTCCACGCTGCGGCGGGTGGTCGACCGCTACCACGTGCTGGAGTCGGGGCGGGTCACCTCGGCCGGCGACGGCGCCAGCACCGTGGAGCGTACCGTCCGGCAGGCACTGGCGGTCTGAGTCCGCCTTGCCGCCGGGGACCCCTGCCCCACCCGCCCCCGGGTGGGGCAGGGGCCGTCCGGTGTCGCGACGCCACCCCGGACGGCCCCGCGCGGCCCGGGCCTGGAGTGGGCCGCGTCCTGGTGTGTCAGGCCAGCCGGATGGCGTCGCCGTCGACGGAGACGTTCGCGGCGGGCAGCGGGGACCCTGCCGGCCCGCTGCGCACCGAACCGTCGGCGATGTCGAACACACTGTTGTGGCAGGCGCAGACGATGGTGCCGTTGGTCACCGCGGTGACCGTGCAGCCCTGGTGGGTGCAGGTCGCCGAGTACGCCTTGATGGTTCCCGCCGTCGGCTGGGTGATGACCACCCCGGCGTCGGCGTAGATCTGTCCACCACCGACCGGGATGTCGGCCAGGGTGGCCAGCGCCGACGGCCCGCCACCGGCGTCCGGTGCGCCCGACGAGGACGGGTCGGCGCTGGGGTTCGCGGCGGGCGGCGGAGGTGGCGGGGGCGCCGACGTCGGCTGACCGTACGTCGCGCAGCCGGTCAGCGTGGCCACGCCCACCGCGCCGGTCCCGGCCAGCATGGCCCGTCGCGACCGGCAGCAGCCGGCCTGCTCGTGGTTCATCCGAGGTGCCTTTCGGTCAGAGCTGGAAACCGAACGTGGTGAAGTACCAGACCGACGAGGTCAGGAAGACACCGATCAGGGCGACGAACACCACCCCGCCGACCACGGGCAGCACCCAGCCGGCGAGCCCGCGCTTGGGCAGGGTCAGCATCTTCGTGGCGAACGCGCCGAAGAAGAAGCAGCCCAGCAGGGAGTGCATCAGCACCCGGGTGTCGAAGTCGGCGAAGCCGAGCGCGTACAGGCAGTGCACCCCGACCGGGACGGTGAGCAGGAAGGCGATCCGTCCCGACCAGCGGTGCGCGGCGCCGGCCCAGGACGGGGAGAACCCGCCGAGCCGGCCCCACATGGACAGTGCCGAGAGCAGTTGGATCACGGCGAAGAACGCCGCGCCGGTGCCCAGCCACACCTTCACCGTCAGCGGCGAGGAGAACCCCGCCACGTTGACCGCGATGCCGGTCGGGGTGTGGGTGCGGCCGTAGACGCCCAACGCCACCGCGACCCCCGCCCCGACCAGGAGCGGGACCACCAGCGAGGGACGCGGCCCCGGTGTGTTCGGCGGCGGGTCGTCGAGGTCGCGCATCACCTCCATCGACGGCTCCCGGGGGCGGCGGGGCACGGTCCGGACGCTGCTGTGGCGGTGCTGCGACATCACCGCGCCCCGGGGACGACCGGCGCGGCGGTGATGGTGACTCCGTCGACCTTGGTGGTGAAGAAGGCCGGGTCCAGCGGCGGCGCCGGGATGGGCTTGCCGTTCCAGGTGACGATGCCGATCTGGGTACCGTCCGGCAGCATGATCCAGCCGCCGTCGATGCCGGCCGCGCGGATATCGTCGGTCGCCCGGTAGATCGCCGGGGCGGTGCCCGAGCCGGACTTGACCACCGGGCTGTCGTCGGTCTTCTCCTCGGGCCGTGCGGTGAACTTCCACCGGCGTACGCCGACGATCATCTCACCGCTGGCCACGTCGCCCCGGATCACGCCGGTCAGCTTGGCGTCCTTGCCGGTCAGCTCGATCTTGCCATCGCGGACCGTGCCGGACAGCCACACCTCCATCTCCCGACCGTCGCAGACGTACGCCTCCGCCTTGCCGTTCTTGACGGTGATCGCGATGGTGGCGCCGTTCTCCAGCTCGCCGATCCAGTTCTGCTCCACCGAGTTGACCTCGGTGCCGGCCGACGACGGATCCCGGTCGGCCGGTGGCGAGGTCACGCCGGGCCGTGCGCCGTCCGGGGCGTCCGGGTCCACCTCCTGCTCGGCGGGGTCGTCCACGTCGTCCGCGACGTCGTCCTCGGTCCCGGTCGACGGTGCCGGCGCGGCGGCCGGTGGTCCGTTCCCGGCGGCGGGCTGGGTTCCCGGCGGGGATGCCTGCGCACTCATCGTGAACAGCACGGCGGCCGTCACCGCCCCCGAGAGGAGGGTGAGCAACGGGGTCATGCGCTTCATGGGCCACTCCCTTCGCCCCAGACGTACGGGCGGCGGCGGTGTATCGGTTCAATCGGCGCGGGAGAACCTTTGCCGGGCGGCCGAAACGGTGTCCGAGGTGATCCGTTCGGACAGGTGTCGATCACCCTGAGCGGTCGGTTGACCCACCGTCGGCGATATTTGCGCGCGGGGTGCCTGCCTGACGAATCCGATAACGACTACCATTACTCCGCTGTGGAGGTCCTCAAGGGACCGACGACCGCCGACGAGACGGGGTGGGCGATGGCCGCCGGTACCGACACGGACGCCGGTGGTGGCGGCCGCGAACTGCTCCGATCACTGGTGCGGGCGCAACGGGGACGACTCGCCTCGGCCGTGCTGCTCGCCGTCGTGGCGGTGGCGTGCCAGCTCGTGCCCTACCTGATGGCCTACCGGGTCGCGGTCGAACTGGTCACCGAGGCGGCACCCGACGGCGGCTCCCTGATCCGGTACGCCGTCGTCGCGCTGGTCGCCATCGCGGCCGGCACCGCGCTGATGGGCGGGGCCCTGGCGATCAGCCACGTGTGCGCCTACTGGTTGCTGTACCGGCTGCGTCAGCGTATCGCCGAACGCGTCTCGGTGCTGCCGCTCGGCGAGGTGACCCGGCGCGGCAGCGGCGGGGTCGGCAAACTCGCCATGGAGGACGTCGAACGCATCGAGGTCTTCGTCGCGCACATGCTGCCCGACGCGGTCGCCGCCCTCACCGTGGTCGCGGCCACCACCGTCTGGCTCTTCGTCATCGACTGGCGGCTGGCGGTGGCGGCGGTGGCGGTCGTCCCGCTGGCCATGCTGGCGATGCGGCACGCCACCCGGGGCTCGGGCGCGTGGGTGGCGCAGTGGCACGGCGCCGGGATGGCCATGAACCAGGCGGTCACCGAGTTCCTGCACGGCATCAAGGCCGTCAAGGTGTTCAACCGGCAGACCGACACCGTGGCCCGGGCCACCGACGCGGTCCGCCGGTACGTCGACTCGGAGACCCGCTGGGGGCTGGCCTTCCTGCCCGGCGGGGCCGCGTACTTCACGATCATGGCGGCCAACGTGGCCGTCGTCGTACCGGTGGGGCTCTGGCTCTACCGCGACGGCGCGGTCGACGTGCCCACCCTGCTGCTGTTCCTGCTGCTCGCCCTCGGCTACACCGGGCCGCTGACCAAACTCACCGGCTACAGCTCGCAGTTGCGCCAGGTGCGGTTCGGCGCCGACGAGATCGCCGCCCTGCTGGACAGCCCGGCGCTGCCGGACACCGCCCGCCGGGCGCCGCTCGGCCCGGCCTCGGTCGAGCTGGCCGACGTCTCGTTCGGCTACACCCCCGACCGGCGCGCCCTCGACGGGGTGAGCATCCACGCCGAGGCGGGCCGGGTCACCGCCGTCGTCGGCCCGAGCGGCTCGGGCAAGAGCACCGTCGCCCGGCTGGTCTCCCGGTTCTTCGACGTGGACGCCGGCAGCGTGCGGGTGGGCGGTGTCGACGTCCGGGACATGGCCGTCGACCAGCTCATGGACACGGTCGCGGTGGTGTTCCAGGACCCGTTCCTGTTCCACGACACGGTCCGGGCCAACCTGACCCTGGGCCGACCCGACCTGGACGACGAGACCGTGCACCGGGCCGCCCGCGCGGCGCGCTGCCACGACTTCATCCTCGCCCTGCCCCAGGGCTACGACACGGTGGTCGGTGAGCGTGGCGCCACCCTCTCCGGCGGCGAGCGGCAACGCATCTCGATCGCCCGCGCCCTGCTCAAGGACGCGCCGGTGGTGGTGCTGGACGAGGCGACCGCCTCCACCGACCCGGAGAACGAGATCGCCATCCAGCAGGCGGTGGCGAACCTGGCGACCGGGCGCACGCTGCTGGTCATCGCGCACCGGCTCAGCACCATCCGCGACGCCGACCGGATCGTGGTGCTGACCGACGGCCAGGTGGTCGAGACCGGCCGCCACGACGACCTGGTGACCGCCGACGGCACGTACGCGCGGCTCTGGGCCGACGCCACCACCAGCGCCCGATGGAGTCTCGGCGCCAGCGACGAGCGGAGCGGAGCGCGCGGATGAGCACCCTGACCTCACCCCCTGCCGGCCAGCAGGAGGCCCCGCCGGTCGGCACGGTCGCCGGTCGCACCGTGGCGCTGATCCGCCGGCTGTGGGAGCTGTCCGACCCCCGGCTGCGTCGCCAGCAACTGTGGGGGATCGTCGCCCGGATGGCGGCGGCGGTCTGCATCGCGGTGCCGATCTGGCTGCTCGTCGTGGTCCTGCAACGACTCCGCGAGGCCAATCTCGGCGGACCGCCGATCAGCCAACGCGAGGTGCTCTGGTGGAGCGCCATCGTGGTGGCCGCGACTGTCGGCCAGTTCGGTTTCGACCTGCTCGCGCAGAGGCAGAGCTGGGTGGCCTCCTTCGAGCTCCTCGGCGAGTTGCGACTGCGGGCGCTGGAACACCTGCGGCGGCTGCCGCTCGGGTACCACACCAAGCGGCAGACCGGTGACCTCACCGCGCTGGTCACACATCACCTCAGCGAACTGGAGCCGGTGGTCTTCGGCGCCGTACCCACCATCATCGGTGCGGCCCTGCTGCCGCTGGTGATCGCGGTGGGCCTGCTGTTCGAGGACTGGCGGATGGGCCTGGCCGCGCTGGCCACCATCCCGCTGGCGATGCTGGTCTACGCCTGGTCGCAGCGGACCTTCGCCCGGCTCGCGGCGGAACGCGCCCAGGCCAGCGGCCAGGCCGCCGCCCGTTTCCAGGAGTATGTCTCGGGCATCGCGGTGGCCCGCGCGCACGGCGCCACGGGTGAGCGCGCCGGGCGCCTCGCGCAGGCCCTGGTGCGGCACCGGGAGGCGAGCATCGGGCTGGTCAACAAGCTGGTCGTCCCGCTGGTGCTCTTCCTGACCGTGATCGAGCTGGGGCTGCCGGTGGTGCTCCTGGCCGGGGCCTTCCTGCTGATCGGCGGTGACCTGGCACCGGCAACCTTCCTGGTGTTCGCGGTGCTGTCGCTGCGGATCTACGGTCCGCTGCGGGCGATGGGTGAGCAGACCGAGAGCCTGCGGGTCGGCGAGGCGGCCGTGGACCGGCTCGGCGCGCTGCTGGCCGAGCCGGTGCCGGCGGAGGTACGCGCCGGACCGGCGCCGCAGGGCCACGATGTCGAGTTCGACCGCGTCTCCTACACCTATCCGGGGGCGTCCCGCCCGGCGCTGCGGTCGGTCAGCTTCGGGGCCACCGCCGGCACGGTGACCGCGCTGGTCGGCAGCAGTGGCGCCGGCAAGACGACCTGCCTGCACCTGCTGGCCCAGTTCTTCGCGCCGGACTCCGGGACGATCCGGATCGGTGGGGTCGACATCCGGGAGTTGGACAGCCGCACCCTCTTCGACGCGGTGACCGTGGTCTTCCAGGACAGCTACCTGTTCAGCGAGTCCGTCCGGGACAACATCCGGTTCGGTCGGCCGGAGGCCGACGACGACGAGGTGGACCGCGCCGCCGCGCAGGCCCGGGTGGACGAGATCGTAGCCCGGCTGCCGCAGGGCGCGGACACCCTGGTCGGCGAGGGCGGCGCCACCCTCTCCGGTGGTGAGCGGCAGCGGCTGTCGCTGGCCCGCGCCATCCTCAAGGACGCCCCGATCGTGCTGCTGGACGAGCCGACGGCGGCGATGGACGCGACCAACGAGCGACACGTGCAGCAGGCCCTGTCCGGCCTGATCCGGGACCGTACCGTGCTGGTGGTGGCGCACCGGCTGGGCACGGTGCGGCACGCCGACCGGATAGTCGTCCTCGACGCCGGCGAGGTCGTCGAGGTGGGAGGCCACGACGAACTCCTGGCCCGCGACGGCCGGTACGCGCGGATGTGGGCCGAGCAGGAGGCGACCCGGTCCTGGCGGCTGTAGCCGGGGTGGCCGGTGGGCCGGCCGCCGGTCGGGCGCGTCTCCCCGCCGGCGGCCGGGACAGCCTCAGGCGGCGATCCAGACGTTCTTGGGTCGCAGGAACTCTCGGACGCCGGCCTCGCCGCCGATCCGGCCCCAGCCGCTCTGCCGCACCCCGCCGAACGGGGCCGACGGCAGCACGCCGGGCACCCCGTTGACCCAGACGCTGCCCGCCGCCACCGCGCGGCTCACCCGGTGCGCCGTGCGCAGGTCGGTGGTGTGCAGGTACGCCCCGAGGCCGTAGCGGGTGCCGTTGGCCAGCCGGATCACCTCCTCCTCGGTGTCGAAGGAGGTGAACGCCAGCACCGGCCCGAAGATCTCCTCCTGCGCCAGCTCGCTGTCCGGGTCGACCTCCCCGAACACCGTCGGCGCGATGAAGTACCCGTCGCCGAGGTCGCCGCCGAGCCGTTCGCCGCCGGTGACCAGCCGCCCGTGTCCCTTGTCCCGGGCCCGGTCCACCACGCCCAGGATGCGGTGGCACGCCTGCTCGCTGACGACCGGACCCATCATGGTGCGCTCCTGGGCGGGGTCACCGAGCGGCACCCGGGCCAGCCGGGCGGCGACGGTCCGCAGCACCTCGTCGTAGACGGACGAGTGCACCAGCACCCGGGTGCCGTTGGCGCAGCCCTGGCCGCTGAGCGCGACGACGCCGCTCATCGCCAGCCGGGCCGCCATCCGTACGTCGGCGTCGGCGAAGATGACGTGGGCCGACTTGCCGCCCAGCTCCAGGCCCACCGGCAGGAGCCGCTCGGCGGCGGTGGCGAGGATCCGCCGGGCGGTGGCCCCGCCGCCGGTGAAGTGCACCTTGTCCACGCCCGGGTGCCGGACGAGCGCCTCGCCGCCGGACGCCCCGCCGGGCACCACGTTGATCACGCCGGGCGGGAAACCCGCCTCCAGGGCCAGCTCACCGATGCGCAACGCGGTGAACGGCGCCAGCTCGGAGGGCTTGAGCACGATCGTGTTGCCGGCCGCGAGCGCCGGTCCGAGCATCTGCGCGACCGACACCAGCGGGCCGTTCCAGGGGATGATCAGGGCCACCACGCCGTACGGCTCGTCCAGGGTGTAGTCGACGGCGCGGACCGGCCACGTCGGGACGACCTCCCCGCCGACCTTGTCCGCCCATCCGGCGTTGTATCGCAGGTGGTCCACGGCGACCCGGGGCATCACCGACGCGAACTGTCGGGGGCAGCCGTTCTCCAGCGTCTGCAACCCGCTCAGCTCGGTGGCGTGCCGCTCGACCAGTTCGGCCAGGGCGAGCAGCAGGTCCCGGCGTACGTTGCCGGGGGTGGCCCGCCAGCCGTCGAGGGCGGTACCCGCGGCACGGACCGCCGCGTCCATCTCGGCGGCGCCGCCCAGCGGCACGGCCGCGGTGACGCGTCCGTCGGCGGCGTACACGTGCTCGTGCACGCCGCCGGTGGTGGTGGCCGTGCGGGTGGCGCCGATCAGGGCGGCGGTGTCCGGGATCAGTTCGGTCGGAGCGGCGGTGACGGGCACGTGGTGACACCTCTTCCGGCTCGGTGCGCCATCCGATGGCGACGGTCAGCGGAGTATGTTGCGTCGAATCCTAGTGTAGTTTGTTGCGTTAGATAGCCCCCCGCCCGGACGGTCGGTCGGGTGGCGCACCGGATCGTTGGACCGAGGAGGCCGGTCGTGTCAGGACAGCTGTCGTACTTCGAGTTCGGGGTGCCGGACGTCGCGGTGGCCAGCAGCTTCTACGCCGAGTTGTTCGGCTGGAAGGTGCAGGCGCAGGAACACGGTGGGTCGATCGACACCGGGGAGGCGGCGGTGCCGGGCGGCTTCCACCGCGACCCCGGGCCGCCGCAGCACTACCTCTACTTCCGGGTGGACGACATCGACGCCGCCATCAAGCGGGTGCAGGAACTCGGCGGCGAGGTGGAGCCGATGCGTCCGGCCACCGAGGAGTGGGGCGCGTTCGCGGAGTGCCGGGACAACCAGGGACTCGCCTTCGGCCTGCACGTACCGCCGAAGCCCAAGGACTGAACGCGGCGCGAGGGCCGGGTGTCCGATCGGACACCCGGCCCTCGCGCGTCGGGGCGCGTCACCCCGCGACGTCACTGCTCCTCGGTGAGGAACCGGCCCGGTACGAAGCCGGTCCGGGCGGTGGAGAGCCCGCCGTCGACCGTGACCACCGCACCGGTCACGTACGACCCGGCGCGGCTGCACAGGTAGATGGCGGTGCCGACGATGTCGTCCGGTCGACCGATGCGCTGCAACGGCGTCACCGCGGCGATCTCCTCACCCATCGCCTCCAGCACACCGGCCATCATCCGCGACGGGAAGCTGCCCGGCGCGATCACGTTCGCGGTCACCGTCGGCGCGAAGTCGTGGGCCAGCATCCGGGTGATGTGGTGGATCGCCGCCTTGGCCGCGGCGGCCGAGTAGGTCGGCATCTCCGGCACCCGCTGGGCGTCGGCGCTGCCGATGTTGACGATGCGTGCCGGGTCCTCGGCGGTGCCCGCCGCCCGCAGCAGCCCGGCCAGCTCCCGCACCAGGAACAGCGGTGCCTTCAGGCCCAGGTCGAGCACGCTGTCCCAGGCATCGGCGGGAAACTGCTCCACCGGCGCGGTCCAGGCGGTACCCGCGTTGTTCACCAGGATGTGCAGCTGGGACTCGCGTTCGCCGATCTCCCGCGCCAGCCGGACGCACTCGGACTCGTCGGAGAGGTCGGCGGGGATCGCCACGCACGTCCCACCGCCGGCCGAGAGCTCCTGGGCCACGTCCTCGCAGTCGGACTTCGTCCGCGCGGTCAGGTAGACCCGCACACCGGCGGCGACGAAACCCTCCGCGATCATCCGGCCGATGCCCTGGGTGCCGCCCGTGACCAGTGCCGTCTTTCCGGCGACCGAGAACAACTCACTCATTGGAACCTCCACATGATGTGCTCCGGTGCGGCGCCGGTCCACGGCCGGCCCCGCGACGACTCGGGTCAGCGCGGCCCGGCGGACGTCTCCTCGTCCACCGCGAGCGCGCCCAGCGTGGCGTACGAGTCGCGGCCCGCCACGAAGTGCTGGGTGGCGGTACGCATGTCCCGCATCCGCCGTTGCAGCGGCGAGGTGTCGTACACCGCGGTACCGCCGGACAGCGTGTACGCGACGTCGACGACCTGCGCGCAGAGGCTGGTCACCTGCGCCGCCGCCGCGCGCAAACGGGCCCGGCCACCCGGTGACGCGGCGTCGGGTGCCGTCGCGGACTCGGCCGCCTCCGCGTACAGCAGCGCCCGGGCCGCGCGGTGCATGGTCTGCGCCTCGCCCAGCCGGTCCTGGAAGACCGGCGAGTCGGCGAGCCGCCGCGCGCTCAGCGCCGGACGTTTGCCGTCGGCGGCCAGGCGCACCAGGTCGGTCAGCGCGCCGTCGGCCAGACCGACCGCCACCGCACCGATGATCAGGCTGGACTGCGCGATGCGGTGGGCGGCGTCACCGTCCTGCGGGGAGACCGCGAGATGCTCCGGCACCCGCGCGTCCTCGACCGTCACGTCGTGGCTGGCGGTGCCGCGCAGTCCCAACACCTGCCAGGTGTCGAGGACCCGCACGTCGCGGGCCGGGACGAACAGGATGCGGGTGGCCGGTGTGCCGTCGGGCCCGACCGGCACGCTGCGACCGGACACCAGCACGCAGTTCAGATAGAACCAGGCGGCCCGGGGGCACCCGGTGACGAAGGGCCAGCGGCCGGTCACCCGCCACCCGTCTTCGCCGGTGCGGGCCCGACCCTTGGGCGCCACGGCGCCGGCGACGAGGGTGTCCGCGCCGTCAGCGAAGACCTCGTCCAGCGCGACGACCGGACCGCACCGGACGATCAGGTGCGACAGGGCCACCTGGCCCACCGTCCACGAGGTGGCCGCGTCGGCGCGGGCGAGCTCCTCCAGCACCGCGAGTACGTCGGGCAGGTCGAGCTGGTCGCCGCCGTGACTGGTGGGGGCGAACATCCGGAAGCAGCCGGCCTCGCGGAGGTCGTCGACGAGGTCGTCGGGGAGGCCGCGTCGCTGCTCGACCTCCTCGGCGTGCTTCGCCACTCGGGACGCCAGCTCGCGTACCCGGGACAGCGTTGGGTTCACGTCGGCCCCCTCCTGTGTTCGGTGTGTCGTGTTCGGACGCTATCTCTCGCCGCCGGGTGCTGTCCATGGCGCGCCCGCGTGGATAGAGTGTGTTGCGAAAACAACACACACGTGTGTCGCCGGAGGGGATACCGATGACGACTCCCATCGACCCGCAGGCCCGGGTCTTCGCGGTCCGCATGTGGACCTCGCTGCTGGCCACCCAGGAACTGCTCGCCACGTACCTCGGTGTCCGCCTCGGGCTCTACGACGACCTCGCGGCCAAGGGGCCCGGCACGGTGGGGGAGATCGCCGCGCGGGTCGGGGTCGACCCCCGGTACGCCCGCGAGTGGCTGGAACAGCAGGCGGTGGCGGGCGTCCTGACCGTCGACGACGCGTCGGCCCCGGCCGACGAGCGGGTGTTCACGCTGCCCGCCGCGCACGCCGAGGTGCTGACCGTCTCGGACAGCCCGCTGTCCATGTCGGCGCTGGCCGTCCTGCCGCTGGGCGGGGTGGCGGCGGCGCTGCCGGCGCTGCTTGAGGCGTACCGCAGCGGCGACGGGGTGGCCGACGCGGTCTACGGCGTCGACTGGCGGGAGGGGCACGCCGGGGCGAACCGCGCGATGTTCACCCACCAGATGGCCGGCTGGCTGCGCCGGCACGCCCCGGACATCCACACCCGACTGGTCGGCACCCCGGCCCGGGTCGCGGACGTGGCCTGCGGCGCGGGCTGGGCGGGCATCGGCCTGGCCCGGGCCTTCCCCCGGATCGCCGTCGACGGGTACGACATCGACCCCGAGGTGATCGCCGACGCCACCGGGCACGCCGCCGACGCGGGACTGAGCGACCGGGTCTCCTTCGCCGCCCGGGACGCCGCCGATCCCGACCTGGCCGGCACGTACGACCTGGTCTGCCTCTTCGACGCGTTGCACGAGATCGCGCGCCCGGTGGAGGTGCTGCGGGCCTGCCGGCGGCTGTGCGCCGACGGCGGCAGCGTCCTGGTGCTGGACGCCCGGGTGGCGGAGCGCTTCGCCGCACCGGCCGACGAGATCGAACGCTTCCAGTACGCGACCAGCGTGCTGCACTGCCTGCCGGCGTGCCGCAGCCAGCAGCCGTCGGCCGGCACCGGCACGGTGCTGCGTCCGGACGCCGTCCGGGACCTCGCGGCCGAGGCCGGTTTCGCGGCGGTCACCCAGCTGCCCATCGACGACCGCTTCCACCGGCTCTACCGGCTGATCGGCTGACCTCGCCGCGCGTCCGGCCACGGCGGGCAGGACGACGAAACGGCCGGCCACCCTCCACGGGTGGCCGGCCGGTGGCGTCCGAGGATCAGGCCCCGGCGTCGCGCTCCGCGATACGGCGCAGCACGTGCTCCTGCACCGCGCCGAGGTTGGTGATCGACCGGGCGGTCTTCTCGTCGATGGGTTCGAGGTCGAACTCGTCCTCCAGCGCGAAGGCGAGTTCCATCAGGGCCAGCGAATGGAAGCCGAGGTCCTGGACCAGGGCCGTCTCCTCCCCGCGCAGGCCGTCGGGGTTGGGCGCCAGGTCGAGCACGATGGCCTGGACCTGAGCGCGGATCTGCTCGTCGGACTGCTTCGGCCCCACGACCGTCGGGGTCTGCTCACTCATGGTCGCTACTTCCTTCCGGATCGCCCGGCTCACCGGAGCTGTGCGGGTTGATGGACGGGAACGGGTTCCGCGGGTCGATGCGGTCCCACAGACGGGGTCTGGCAACTGCGCAGCACGGCGGCGAGCACCGGCGCCGCGGCCGTGGTCCAACCGGCGACCGCCGCGTCGAGGTCGCCGAACTCCTCCTCAAGCACCGCCAGGCCGCGGACCGGCACCACGGCGCCCAACTCCACCAGCAGTGGCCGCAGTTGGGCGTCGGCGACGTAGCGGTGCTGCGCCCAGCCGGCGGTCATCACCGGTACGGCGACCGTGCCCGGAAGCAGGCCCTCGCGGGGGAGCATGTCGAGGAAGAGCTTCAGCAGGCCGGTGTAGGAACCCTTGAAGGTCGGGCTCACCACCACCAGCAGACCGGGGCCACGGACCCGGGCGAGCACCTGCTCCAGGGGCGCGTGCGCGGCGGTGCCGGCGATCAACCGGGACGGCAGGTCCGCGCCGAGTTCGGCCAGGTCGACCGGGTGCGGCTCGCCGAGGCGCACGCCGAGTTCGGCCAGACCGGTACGCAGCGCGCCGGTCACGTGCCGGGCCACGGCGGCGGTACGCGAGCCCCGGCGCGGATTGCCGATCAGGACGGTGACCGGTACGGACGGGGGGTCTGTCGGCGGGATCATCCGCTCGGGCGCGTGCTGCCGCAGGTCGGTCACCGGTCTCCTTCCGGTTCGGCCAGCAGTCCCCGCATGCGCAGGAGCGGCAGCACACCCTCACCGAAGGTGTACGCCTCCTCCAGGTGCGGCTGGCCGGAGAGGATCAGATGGTCCAGCCCGAGCGCGTGGTACTCCTCGATCCGGTCGGCCACCTCGACGTGGCTGCCGACCAGGGCGGCGCCGGCACCCGGGCGGACGAGCCCGTACCCGGCCCACACGTTCGGGTAGACCTCGAGGCTCTCGGTCCGGCCCTGGTGCAGAGCTGCCATCCGGCGTTGTCCCTCGGACTCGGTGCGCGCGAAGCGCCGCTGCGCGGCGGCGATGGTGTCCGGGTGCATCCCGGCCACCAGGCGGTGCGCGACGTCCCACGCCTCCTCGGCGGTGTCCCGGCTGATCACGTGGAACCGGGATCCGTAGGACAGCTCGCGGCCCTGCGCGTCGGCCCGGTCCCGGACCTTCTTCACCAGGGCGGCCAGTTGCTCGGGTGGTTCGCCCCAGGCCAGGTAGACGTCGGCGTGCCGGGCGGCCACGTCGTGCGCGGCGGCCGAGGAGCCGCCGAGGAAGACGGGCGGGGTGACCGGGTGTCCCCGGGTCAGTCGACCGGCGCGGACCCGGTAGTGGCTGCCCTCGAAGTCGTACGTGCCGCCGGACCAGGCGCGGCCGAACACGTCGAGGAACTCCTCGGCCCGGGCGTAGCGTTGGTCGTGGTCGAGCCAGTCGCCGTAACGCAACTGCTCGTCGCGGTCGCCGCCGGTGACCACGTTGAGCAGCAACCGGCCGCCGGAGAGGCGTTGCAGGGTGGCGGCCATCTGCGCGGCGATCGTCGGGGCCACCGAGCCGGGGCGTACCGCGACCATGAACTTCAGCCGGCGGGTCCGGTCCGCCAGGGCGGCCGACACCAGCCAGGGGTCCTCGCAGAACAGCCCGGTCGGCACCAGGGCGCCGGTGAAACCGAACCGGTCGGCGGCCGCCGCCACCTGCGCCAGGTAGTCGATGTCCGGCGCGCGCCGGACGTTGTCCGCCGGGTCGACGGGCGCGCCCTGCGGGGTCTTCGCCACCTCACGGCCGTCACCGTGGGACGGGAGGAACCAGTGCAGGTGAAGTGGCATGTGGACCTTCCTGTCACAGCAGTGGTCGTGTGAGCGGTCGCGTCCGGCGGGTACAGGCACCCCCGCTTCCTGCGCGCTACCAGGTAGGGCTGGTCGAAGCCTCTCAGCACCCGGATGCGGTGTCAAGAGTGTGTGACGCCAGTGTCGTGTTGTGTGGCGCTTGTTCGTGGTGCCGTCAGCCGCCGCGCCTGGTCCGCAGCGGTGCGGTCGGCTCGGCGGCCAGTCGGGCGGCCAGATCCGCGTAGCCGGCCAGGAAGGCGGTCGCCTCGGCAGGCGGGTACGCGGCGGTGCTGTGGTAGAAGACCGCGCGCAGGTCCGCCGCGCCGACCGGGGCCACGGCCAGCTCGAACTGGAACCGACTGCCCAGCCCGGGCGGCACCAGCAGTTCGAATCCGACGCCCGCCGACGCCGTCCGGTGCTGCACCTCGGCCATCACGTTGAACAGCACGTCGTCGGCCCGCCGCCCGCCGGTCTGCACCACGTCCAGCGGCAACATCTGATAGGGCAGATCCTGGTAGGTGAAGGCGCCGATGGCCGCCGCGTGGGCCTGCCCGATCAGGTCGGCGAAGGTCTCGGCCTGCCCGACCCGGGCGCGCAGCAGCACCATGTTGGCCAGCAGGCCGACGGTCTCCCGCAGCTCGGGACGCGACCGGTTGGCGAACATCGAGGCCACCGCGAGGTCGTCCTGGCCGGTGATGCGGTGCAGGTGGTGGTAGAACACCGCCAGCAGCACCGCGAACAGGGTGGTCCGCTGGGTACGGGCCAACGCGCGCAGCCGGGCCACCGCCTCCCGGTCGAGGTCGACCGCCGCGTCCGAGGTGGACGGCCCGTCCGACGGCGGCGCGGCGACGGCGGAGGTGCCCACCGCCGGCAGTTCGCTGCCGGCCAGCTGCCGCCGCCAGTACTCCCGGTGCCGGCGCAGCCCGTCGCCGTCGAGCAGCTCCTGCTGCCAGCGGACGCAGGTCGCGTACTGCCAGCCGGGATCGGGCAGCCGCGCCGGCACCCCGTTGGCCTGCGCGTAGAGCACACCGAGATCCCGGAAGAGGATGCCGGTGGACCAGGCGTCGGTGACCAGGTGGTGCAGGTTCAGGCAGAGGACGTGCTCGTCCGGCCCGAGCCGCAACAGCGTGCTGCGTGACGGCCACTCGGTCGGGTCGATCGCGGTCCGCAGCTCGGCGCGTACCGCCTGGTCGACGGCGGCGGCCGGGTCCGGCCGGTCGGACAGGTCCACCCGGCGGGCGGTGGTCGGTGCCGGCGGGTGCACCACCTGGGCCAACCGTGCGCCCCGACCGGTGAAGGTGGTCCGCAACGACTCGTGCCGGGCGGTGAGGGCGGACAGCGCGGCGTCCAGCGCGTCGGCGTCGACCCGACCGGTGAGCCGACACAGCAGCGGGCAGCTCAGGGCGCCGAAGTCGGTGCGGTAGTGCTTGATCATCCAGAGGAGACGTTGGGCCACGGAAGCTGGTGTCTGTTGGGTGTCCACGCACGGACCATAGCGTCACGCATTGGCATCGGTGAGGTCTGTGGGTACCTTGTGTCGTATGAGCTTTGTTGTGCCGGCCCACGTCGACACCACACTCACCTGGGACTACGAAGCCTCAGATCCACGGCTCGTGGCGCTCTACGAGCGAGCCAAGGAGGCCCAGTGGAAGGTCTCCGACGTCGACTGGTCGGTGCCGGTGCCGTTCGGTGAGCCGCTGCCGGACGACTCCGCCTTCGCCATGGCCGCGTTCGCCGACTCGCCGCTCGCGCCGCGCGGCCCCCGGGCCTGGGACGCGTTCCGGTGGGAGTTCCAGTCCTGGATGGTCAGCCAGTTCCTGCACGGCGAGCAGGCCGCGATGATCGTCGCGGCCCGGCTGGTGGAGACCGTGCCGGACCTGGACAGCAAGTTCTACGCCGCCACCCAGGCCGTGGACGAGGCCCGGCACGTCGAGGTCTTCTCCAGGTACCTGCGGGAGAAGATCCCCGAGCCGTACCCGGTCTCCGAGCCGTTGCGGGAACTGCTCACCGACATCCTGTCCGACTCGCGCTGGGACGTCACCGCGCTCGGGATGCAGATCATGGTCGAGGCGATCGCGATGGCCTCGTTCCGGCTGTCCAACAGCAGCTTCCACGACCCGCTGATCAAGGAACTGACCCACCTCGTGGCCCGGGACGAAGCCCGGCACGTCACCTTCGGCGTGCTCTCCCTCTCGGGGCTCTACGACCAGCTCACCACGGCTGAGCGGGCCGAGCGGGAGGAGTTGGTGCTGGACGCCGCGGCGCTGATCCGCCGGCGGTTCCTGCTCGACGACATCTGGGAGCGCCTTGAGGTCGACCGCGCCGAGGGCGTCGCCTTCGCCACCAACCACGACCTGATGATCAAGTACCGGCAGGCGGTGTTCTCGCGGGTCGCCGTGGCGCTCGGGCAGATCGGCCTGATGACCGACCAGGTACGCACCGGACTGGACAAACTGGGCCTGCTGCAGTTCGCCGGTGAGCGGCTGCGTATCCGAAGGGGGAGACTGGCATGACGGCCACCCGACGCAATCTCGACCTGACCGCCGTGGTCCGGCTCGGCGAGTTGGGGGACCAGATCACCCCGTTCGCCCTGCGGGCCGCCTGCGACCTGCGCATCGCCGACCTGCTGGCCGACGGTCCGCGACCGGTGTCGGAGTTGGCCGTCTCGGCCGGCGCGCATCCCGGGGCGCTGCTGCGCCTGCTGCGGGCGCTGGCCGCCCGGGGCGTGTTCACCGAGGTCGCCGACGCCACGTTCGCGCTCACCCCGCTGGCCGAGCCGTTGCGGGGCGACCACCCGATGTCGCTGCGCGACAGCTTCACCCTGCTCGACTCCGACGTACGGGCCTGGGCCGCGATCGGGCACACGCTGCGTACCGGGGAACCGGCTTTCGGGCACGTGCACGGCCAGGACTACTGGAGCTACCTCGCCGACCACCCGCAGGAGAGCGCCCGGGTCGACGACTGGATGCGCAGCGTGAACCACCTGCACCTGCGGACCGTGCTCGGGGCGTACCCGTGGCGTCGGTTCGGCACGCTGGTGGACGTCGGCGGCGGGACCGGTGGCTTTCTGGCCGGTCTGCTCACCCGCTTCCCCGGGGTGCGCGGGGTGCTGTTCGACCTGCCGCACGTGGTGTCGGGAGCGCCGAAGGTGCTGGCCGAGGCAGGCGTGGCCGACCGCTGTGAGGTGGTGCCCGGTGACGCCTTCGGCGCGGTGCCCGCCGGTGGGGACGGGTACCTGCTCAAGACGGTGCTGCCGGGCTTCGACGACGACGACGCGACGCGCATCCTCGGTAACGTGCGCGCCGCGATGCGGCCCGACTCGCGGCTGGTGCTGCTGGAGGCGGTGCTGCCGCCGGGGGACGCCTTCGACATGGCGAAACTCTTCGACGTGCACGCGATGGTGCTCACCGGTGGCGCGCACCGCAGCACCGAGGAGACCGGTCGGCTGCTGGAGCGGGCCGGGCTGCGGCTGACCCAGGTCGTCGGCACGCCCACGCTGACCGTGATCGAGGCGCTGCCGGCCGACTGAGCCCGCCCGCTCCAGCGGGTCGTCAACCGAGCCGGACCGGCACCGAGGCGTACGCCCGGAACGGGGTGTCGCGTTCGCGAACGGTGGGGCCGTCGGGTTCGAGCACGGCGAGGCGGGCCAGGCGGTCGAACACCACGGCACCCTCCATCCGGGCCAGGAAGGCGCCGAGGCACAGGTGGGCGCCCCCACCGAAGGCGACGTGCGGGTTGTCGGTCCGGCCCACGTCGAGGCGGTCCGGCCGGGTGAAACGGCGCTCGTCGTGGTTCGCTGAGCCGATCATCAGCACCAGGACCCGCCCCTTGCGTACGGTGCGTCCGCCGATCTCGATCGGCTCGTGCACGTAGCGGGCCGTGCCCTGGATCGGGGCGTCCCACCGCAGGAACTCGTCCACGGCGGTACCGGCCAGCGACGGGTCGGCCCGCAGCCGGTCGAGCTGGTCGGGGTGCGCCAGTAGGGCGGCGGTGCCGGTGGTGATCATGTGCACGGTGGTCTCGAAGCCCGCGAAGAACGAGAAGACGGTGTTGTCCACGATCTCGTCGTGGCTCAGGCTGTCGCCGGACTCCTCGACGTCGAGCAGCCGGGAGAGCAGGTCGTCGCCCCGGCGGGACCGGCGCTGGTCGAGCAGGTCGCCGATGTGCTCGCGCAGCCAGCGTACGGCCACGTCGGCGTCGGCGCGGGCGTGCTCGGGGACCACGGCGGTGAAGGCGCGACCGAGGTTCATCGCGTGCCGGCGGACGTCCTCGGTGGACTCCGGTGGGATACCCATCAGTCGGCAGACCACCCGGACCGGCAGCGGGTAGGCCAGCTCGGGGACCAGATCCATCCGGCCCGCCGCCACGGCCGGTGTGAGCATCTCGTCGACCAGTTCCTCGACGTAGGACCGCAGTTGGCGGACGACCGCAGGGCTGAACGCGCGGCTCATCAGCCGGCGTAGCCGGACGTGGTCCGGTGGGTCGCGGTAGAGCATGATGCGCTGGAAGAAGGCACTGGCGGGGCCGTCGCCCACGGACACCTCGTGGTAGCCGGCGGGGAACTCGCTGCCCAGCCGGGGGTCGTGCTGCAGGGCCACCACGTCGGCGAAGCGGGTGACGCCCCAACTGCCCGGCCCGATCCGGCACAGCGGGCCGGCGGCGCGCAGCCGGGCGTACTCGGGGTAGGGATCCTCGACGACGTTCGGGTCGAGGGCGTCGAACCGGGGTGCGAGGGTCGGTGCGCTCATCCGCCTAGTGTCTGTCGGTTTACCGCCGCCCGGCAAGAGCGATGACGACACACCACACACTCCGTCGGCCCGTCGGGACGTCCGATCCGTGCGGGTCAGGGGCTCCGTCGACTTTTGTCGGATGTTCGGCCGACGGCCGGTGGCCGATCACGTCCGGTGACCGGTACGCCCGAACGGGCATCGGGGGTTCTGCCCGACGCCGCGCCGCGGCCGCGGTTCGGGTGTCCCGGCGTCCAGGTCGAAGACGCTGCTCACCGTCGAGGCGTCGGCCCGGCGACCGGGGCCGGAGCGCGGCGACCGGAGATCTTCCCGTGTAAGCACGGAAAGTGACATACATTGTGCTCTATCGAAATCATCAGCCGGAGATAGTGCGCGGACGTCCCAGTATTGAAGCCGATTGGTTATTCCCATGTCGCGCGAGTGCGCTCTATGGTGTGAGATCAGCAGGAGGGGGGAATTGTGTTGCCTATGGTCAAGGCCCGGAGGGTGAGTCGAACCGCCGTAGCGATTTCCGTCAGTGGCAGCGTGGACCGGAGCACGGCGGGGTACGTGACCCGCGTCGCGGCGTACATGTTGGACCACGGTGACCTGCTGCCCGACCAGGTGGAACTGGACCTGACCGACGTCACCGGCGTCGACGAGGTGGGCTTCACCTCGCTCGTCGACGTCGCGGCCGGGGCGAGCGCGGCGGGGGCTGCGGTGGTCGTGCGCTGCGGGGCGGAGCGGGCCATGCTGGAGGGGCGGCGTGGCGGACGCGGCGTGGCGTCCGAGCAGATCGGGCGCATGCTGCGGCTGCACCTCAAGTTCCTGGTGCGTCGGCGCAGGTCGCGCCCGGCGGTGGCCGAGGCGCGGGTGGTGCGGTGGTGCCCCGGTCCGCTCGCCGGACGTCATCGGGGTTGACGGTATCTGTTACGGTGCGGACCGATCGGTCCGATAGAATTATGTGTGCCGTTTCAGCCCGATTCAGAAAGACTTAACCGGATCATCCGCGCACCGAGATCTGCAATTTGCATTCTCGGCCGATAGCATCGCGGCGGGTGGGAATGGCTTGCTTCGTGCCACGTGGATAATTGCAGGCTCAATCAATTGTGTTGTCAAGTGCCGCTCGTCCCGTCCGACCGGACGGGCCCGACCTACCCGACACCACCACCACCGTCCGGACGCGCCGCGTCGAACGCCGCCACCAGCCGTCGCGGTGCCCGGCGCCGCCAGGCCTCGGTGAGCAGTTCGGACAGCTGCCCGGGATCGACCCGGTCCAGCCGGGCGCTGGTCCAGCCCTGCCGTCCCCAGTGGTTGTCCGGCGCGCTGAAGGTCGCCGGGTCCTCGGCGAGCAGCGCCGCCTGTTCCTGCGGGTCGAGCCGCAGCATGACGGTGCCCGCGCCGGCCGGGAAGGCGGCGAAGATCTTGTTGCGGACCCGCAGGTCGGCGTTGTCGAAGTGGGCGCTGGCCTGCGCCTCGGGCAGACCCAGCGCCATCCGCCGGACCTCGTCCTCAGTGATCATCTCAGCCCTTTCCGGGTCGTGCCGGCCCGGACAGGGCCGGCGTGCTCAGGTCACCGGTGCGCCGCGCAGCCGGGCGAGCGGGACGTCGGCGTCGGCGACCGCGCGTCGCACCAGGGTCACATAGTCGCGGACGAAGGTGTCCGCCCACAGCGGGTCGAACTCCGCCCGCGAACACAACAGCAGGGCGGAGAGCTGGTCGCCCTGCGGCACCACCACGAACTCCAGCGCGAAGCGCCGCCGTTCGAGCTGTACCTCCATGTCGTCGAGCTCCTCGCCGGCCATGTCCGCCCGGGTCATCAGGCTGCCGAGCAACTGGAACAGCACGTCGTCGGTGCGCCCGGTGCCGCCCGCCACGGTGTCCGGCGGGAGCAGCTGGTGCGGCAGGTCCTGGTGCCGCATCGCGTCCATCACCGTGGTCCGGGCCTGGGCGATCAGCTCGCTCAGCGTGGTCTCCGGTGTGAAGCGCTCCCGAAGCAACACCATGCTGGCGAAGAAGCCCACGGTGTCGCGGACCTGCGGCTGCCCCCGGTTGGCGAACAGCGAGGCCACCGTCAGGTCGTCGGCGCCGGTCTCGGCGTACAGCAGGGCGTAGAACACGGCCAGGGTGACCGGGAACAGCGTGGTGCGGTGCCGGCGGGCGAGCTGCCGCAGCGCGGCGGTGGTCTCGGCGTCCACGTAGTGCTCCACCGAGATCCACGGAGGTTCGCCGTCGGGCACCGGACGCCGTCGGCGGGCGGGCACCTCCACCAGGCGTGCACCGGTCAGCTTGCCGGTCCAATAGTCGGTGAGCCGCTCCAGGTTCGGGCCGGAGAGCTGGTCGGCCTGCCAGCGAGCCCACTGCGCGTACTGCCACTGCGGGGCCGGCAGGTCGGCGGTCTCGCCCGTCTCGGCCGCGTACAGGGCGCGCAGGTCGCGGGCCAGCAACGCGTTGGAGTAGTCGTCAGAGCAGTAGTGGTGCAGGGTGAGCACCACCAGGTGGTGCTCCGGGTCGAGTCGGACCACCCGTGGTCGCAACGGCCACACCGAGGCGTCGACCCCGCCTGCCACCTCGGTGGCCACGATCTCCCGGGCGGCGGCGGCCGGGTCGGCCTCGGCCGACACGTCGGTCACCGGCACCGGCACCGGGCGTGGCTCGTGGATCTGCTGGCGCAGCCGGCGACCCCGTGGATAGGTGGTCCGCAGTGGCTCGTGCCGGGCCGTCAGGGCGGCCACCGCCCGGGTCATCGCCTCGTGGTCGTACGGACCACGCAGGCGCCACAGCACCTGTTCGTTGAGGGCGCTGTCCCGTCCCCGGTAGTGGTCCATCAGGGCCAGGAGGCGTTGACCGACGGAAGCGGGTTCCTCACGCACGAGCTCAGCCACGAGCCGAGCCTAGAGCAGCCGGTGGATCGTGTCGACTGTGTCGATAGATGTATGTAGGGTCTTGCCGCTCGGCGGGCACTCCCGGATAGTGCTCTGTATGCGAGCCGAGACCGCGCGTCCTCACCTGTCCGCGGCGTTCCTGGCGACCCAGGACGACCCGTACCCGGCGTACGCGCAACTGCGGGACCGTGGCCCGCTGTCCCGGGCCGAACTGGGTCAGTGGCTGGTCACCGGGCACTCCCTGGTGTCCACGCTGCTGCGTGAGGGCCGGCTGGAGAGCCGGATGCCGCCGGAGTACATGCGGATCACCCTCGGCGACGGCCCGGGCGCGGAGTTCCTGAACCGGATCGTGCTGACCCGTACCCCGCCGGACCACACCCGACTGCGACGCTTCATCGGCCGGGCGCTCGGCACCCCGGTGGCCCGCCGGCTGACCGGACACATCGGTGCGGCGGCCGACGCGCTGCTCGACCCCGCCCTGCAACGCGGCACCCTCGACGTGGTGACCGACCTCGCGGTGCCGTTGCCGGTCGGGGTGGTGTGCGACCTGATCGGGATCCCGGCCGAGGACCGGCCGGAGGTGCTGATCCGGGTGATCTCGCTGGCCAAGGTCTTCGACGCGGCGAACCTCACGCCGGCCGACCTGCACGACATCAACGCCGCGCTGCCCTGGCTGCACGACTACCTGGGCGGTTTGCTCTCCGCCCGGCAGGACGAGCCCGGCGGGCCGACGCTGGCCGGCATGTACTGGGAGGAGTCCGCCACCGACCGGCTGGCCGTGGCCGACTTCGTGGACAACATGCTCTTCCTGTTCCACGCCGGTTTCGAGACCACCATGGGTCTGGTCTCCAACGGCGTCGCGGCGCTGCTCGCGCACCCGGACCAACTGCGCCGGCTGCGCGCCGACCCGACCCTGGTGCCGTCGGCGGTGGAGGAGTTCCTGCGGTACGACGCGCCGATCCAGAACGTCATCCGGGTGGCCCGCGAACCGGTCGAGGTGAACGGTGTGAAGATCCGGGCGGGCCGGACCGTCCTGCTGCTGCTCGGGGCCGCCAACCGGGACGCCACCGTGTTCGCCGACGCCGAGCGTCTGGACGTCGGTCGGGACCCCAACCCGCATCTCGGCTTCGGGGGCGGGTTGCACCACTGTCTCGGCACCGCGATGGCCCGACTGATGTCGGTGATCGTCTTCGAGCGGTTGGTGCGGACGGTGGAGTTCCTGGGTCCGGCGGCGCCACCGGTCCGACGCCGGCACGCCAGCCTGCGCTCGTACGACCAGTTGCCGCTGTTGGTCCGACCGCGCTGACCCCGGGTGTGTCGGCTGTGTCGGTCGGACGTGGCTGGGTAGGGTGGATGTCGTCTGTCGACATCAGGAGGATCCACGCATGTCCGATGTGGTCGCACCGGTGATCCCTCTCCTGCGCTACCGGGATCCGGGTGCCGCGATCGACTGGCTCTGCTCCGCCTTCGGGTTTACGTCTACGTCGGCGACACCGTCGACGCCCACCACGACCGGGCGGTGGCGGCGGGCGCCGAGGTGGTCATGCCGCTCACCGACACCGACTACGGCTCGCGGGAGTACCTGGTCCGCGACCTCGAAGGTCACCTGTCGAGCTTCGGCAGCTACGCGCCGAAGCTCGACTGACCACCGACCGCGCAACGTCGGCTTCTTGTCGTCCGCCGGACGCAAAGAGCACATAGAGTGATTGTTCGTCCTGACAGACTCGCCCTATCGACTCCGAGGAGTGACTCATGGCCGATTCCTCCGTGCCGCCCACCGTCGCCCCCTACATCGCCTACGAGAACCCGGCAAAAGCCATCGAATGGCTGGTGAACACCTTCGGTTTCACCACGCTCGGTCTCTTCGACGACGGGCAGGGCAACGTCTACCACGCCGAGCTCAAGATCGGTGACCACGGTCTGATCATGATCAACCCGGCCAACGCCGGACTGCGGCTCGGCGAGCCGCGGGCGCTCGGCGCCGCCACCGCCGGCACGTTCGTCCGGGTCGAGACCGACACCGAGGTGGACGCCCTGCACGCCCGCGCGGTCGCCGGCGGCGCCGAGATCCTGCTCCCGCCGGAGAGCAAGCCGCACGACTCGTACGAGTTCACCTGCCAGGACCCGCAGGGCCACGTGTGGACCATCGCGACCTACCGGACCGCGCTCGGCTGACCCGAGCCCGACCGCGACACACCGCGGCCCCGGTACCTCCGTCGCGCGGAGGCGCCGGGGCCGCGGTTCGTGTCGGCCGAACCTGATCAGCGGCGGGGCAGCAGGAAGCTACCCAGCAGGGCCAGCGCGAAGCTGATCACGCTGAACCAGAGCGTGCCGACCATGGCCCGTTGGAAACTGATCTGGCTGGCCTCGAACGACCGCTGCTCGATCACCTCGACGGCCCGGTCACCGCCGCCGGCAGCCACGGTCGCGCTGTCGCAACCGGCCGGCGGCAGCGTCGGGTCGGCGGCGCCGAGCTGGGTGGTCACGCAGTCCCGGAAGCGTTGTCCGATCTGCTCGGCCTGACCTTCGGCGACACCGACGGCGACCAGGTCAGCGCGCAGACGCGGTCCCACGTCGTCGGTGGCGGTGGCCGCGTTGGTGGCGATCAGGCTGAAGAAGAGCGTGCCGCAGGCGGCGATGCCGAGCGTCACGCCGATCTGGTAGTTGGCGTTCACCACGCCGGAGGCCGATCCGGCCTGATGGCCGGGCACGTCGTGCAGGGAGTACCCCATCAGCGGCGGGAAGGTCATGCCCATCCCGGCGCCGCCGATGAACATCGGCACGAGCAACTGCCAGATGGTCACCTGCGGGGTGCTGTCGATGACCCACATGAACCAGAACATGCTGGCGATCAGCAGCAGCAACCCGATCTGCAGGCCCACCCGGCCGAGCTTGGGCGTGATCCAGCGGGCGGAGAGCCAGCCGAGCAGCGGCACGGCGATGTCCCAGGGCAGCCCGGCCAGCCCGGCGCGCAGGATGCTGTAGCCCACCCCGATCTGCACGTAGATCGTGATGACCAGGAAGAACGACATCACCGCGCCCTGGAAGAGGAAGACCACCACCAGGCCGGAGCTGAACGAGCGGTGCCGGAACAGCGACAGCGGCACCAGCGGCGACTCGGTGCGGGAGCGCTGGTGCAGCACGAACAACGCGAAGACGACGAGTCCGGCGACCATCATGGCGTACGTCCACAGCGGCCAGCCGTGCTCGCGGCCCTGCACCAGCGGGAACACGATCAGCATCACCGCGGCCGTGATCAGCGTCGCGCCGACCACGTCGAGCCGGTCCCCGCGCTTGCGCTCGGACTCGGGCAGCAGCGCCCGGGCGGCGAAGAACGCCGCGATGCCGATCGGGACGTTGACCAGGAAGATCATGCGCCAGCCGAGGCCGCCCACGTTCGCGGTGGTCAGCAGCGCGCCGACCAGCGGACCGCCGACCGTACCGAAGGCGAGCGCGGCGCTGAGCGCGGCGAACGCCCGGCCGCGTTCCTTGGGGGCGTAGAGCAACTGGATCAGCGTGTAGACCTGCGGCACCATCACCGCGCCCATCGCGCCCTGGAGGAAGCGCAGCACGATGAGCTGCTCGGGCGACTGGGCCATGCCGGCGAGCAGCGAGGTGAAGGTGAAGCCGGCGACACCGATCAGGAACATCCGGCGTACGCCGACGATGTCGCCGAGCCGACCGGAAATGATCAGCATCGAGGCGAAGGCGAGCGCGTAGCCGGCCACCAGCCACTGCATCGTGGAGGCGGTGGCGTTGATGCCGTCCCGGATCGACGGCAGCGCCACGTTGACGATGGTGATGTCGAGCAGGTCCAGCACGAACCCGGTGAGCACCACGATCAGGGCGAGGGTGCGCTTGCGACCGGTGACCGGAGGAACGAACTCGTCGGGTGGAGTCGCGGCCGGCGCGGGTGCCGACACCGTGTCGGTGTCGGCACCCGCCGACGTGCGAGTGTCGTCAGACATCAGATCCCTCTCCTGGGGTGCGGTGAACATGGCGGTGACGGGTGTGCCCCCTGATGTCCGGCAACGGAAGGAGATCACCCGGTCGCGCTAGGTCAGCAACTTATTGGAAATGTGTGTCGATGCGAAACCCGCCACACCGGAGCGGATCCGGTCGAGCAGGGGTGTGCCGTCGTGACTGGACACGACAAGCGCACCGTCGAGGCTCGCCAGCGCGGCGGCGTACCCGGTGGGAGCCGCCAGGTCGACGAGGTGCGGCCACGCGACGGGGGCAGACGCGCCCGCCCAGCACAGCACGGCGGCCGGCCGGTCCGGCGCGGTCACCGTGATCGTGGCCGGGTCGAGGGTCAGGCCGTCGCCGGTCGATTTGAGCAGTGCCTCCTTCCTGGTCCAGTAGCGAATGAAGGCGGTCGTGCGGTCCCGGTCGCCGGTGCCGGCGAGCACCGCGCGCTCGGCCGGGGACAGGGCGCGCGACGGGAGGGTCCGCCCGCGCAGCGCGATCCGCTCGACGTCCACGCCGACCTCGGTCCGGGTGGCGAACGCCACCGCGCACCACCGCCCGGAGTGCGCGACGGAGAACCGCACCGGTGCGGCGGGCGTGCGCAGCACCGGCTTGCCGTGCGGTCCGCCGCACTGCCGGCACACCGCCTCGAAACGCAGTCCGGTCGCCGGGGTGCCGAGCATCCCGGCGAGCACCAGCCGGGTCAGCGCCCGGGCGGTGAGGTGTGTCGCCCGCGATTGCGGGTCGGTGAACCCGGCGTGCCGGTGGCGTTCCGACGCGGACAGCAGGTCGAGCAGAAGCTCGTCGTCGGGTGGACCGACCTCGGCCCACCAGACCTGGCAGGTGCCCTCCACGGGTGGACCGGTCGCCATCGCGGGAGCCACCTCTCCGCCGGTGACCACCGGGGTCTGACCGGCCGTCATGCCGTCGTATGTGGAGCCTATTGCAAGTAGCATGTTCTTTCTACTGTACGTATCCGTGTCGGCTTGTTACGTTGGCGTCGGCACGGACTCGTGTGGCGGTGCCGGACAACTCCGTCGAACAGGGGAGACCCAGATTGGGCGTTGAGGCCGAACACACACGACCCTTCACCCGGGACGGCATGCGGGACGACATCGCCGCCGTCCTCGGTGAGCCACCCGGCACGGTCGCGGACGACGCCGACCTGCTCCAGCTCGGTCTCGACTCGATCGGCGTGATGCGACTGGTCGCCCGCTGGCACCAGCGTGGCGTGGCGGTGAGTTTCGCGGAGCTGGTCGAGGGACGCACCCTGGACGACTGGTGGCGGATGGTCGCCGGCCGGGTGCCCGGCGACGCGGCGGCCCCCGACGAGCCGCCGCTGGCCGTCGTGGACGCGGGCGAACCCTTCGACCTCGCCGCGATGCAACACGCGTACTGGGTGGGGCGGGGCGACGGCCAGGCCCTCGGCGGGGTCGGCGCGCACTTCTACAACGAGTTCGACGGCAGCGGCGTGGACCCGGCCCGGCTCGACGTCGCGGTCCGGGCGCTGCTGCGCCGGCACGGGATGCTGCGCGCCCGCTTCGACGACGACGGTCGGCAGCGCATCCTCCCCGAGAGCCCCTGGCCCGGACTGACCGTGCACGACCTGCGGGCCCACGACCACGACCACGCCGAGCGGATCCTGCTCGACCTGCGCGACCGACTGTCGCACCGGCGGCTGGACGTGGCCCGTGGCGAGGTCTTCGACGTGCAGCTCTCCCTGCTGCCCGACGGCGGTACGCGCGCCCACGTGCACATCGAGATGCTGGTGGCCGACGCGCACAGCTTCCGGATCCTGATGTCGGAACTCGCCCGCCTCTACCGGGACCCGGACGCCGAGCTGGCGCCGATCGGGCTGGACTACCCGAGCTACCTGGCGACCCTGCGCGAACGCCGGGTCGGCGAGCGCGACGCGGACCAGGCGTACTGGCAGGCGCGCCTGCCCGAGCTGCCCGGCCCGCCGGAGCTGCCGCTCGCCGTCGATCCGCAACAGGTCAGCGGCCAGCGGGTGGCCCGACACCACCACTGGGTCGCCGCCGACCAGGTCGACCGGCTGACCCGCCGCGCCCGCGCGTACGGGCTGACCCTGCCGGTGCTGTTCCTGGCCGCCTTCGGTCACGTGCTCGGCCGGTGGAGCGCCGCCGGCCGGTTCCTGCTCAACCTGCCTCTCTACGACCGGCAGCCGGTGCACCCCGACGTGGCGCACCTGGTCGGCGACTTCACCAACCTGCTTCTGCTGGAGGTCGACACCAGCACGGAGCGCGACTTCGCGGCCTTCGCGCGGGCGGTGCAGGAGCGGCTGCGCGCCGACGCCGCCCACCCCGGCTACACCGGAGTGGACGTGCTCCGGGACCTGACCCGGCTGCGCGGCGGCACGCCCGTCGGCGCCCCGGTCGTCTTCACCAGCGCGCTCAGCCTCGGCGAACTGTTCGACACCGAGGTGCGCGAGAGCTTCGGCGCGCCCGGCTGGACCATGTCGCAGACCCCGCAGGTGTGGCTGGACGTGCAGGTCACCGAGCGCGAGCACGGACTGTTCGTCAACTGGGACTGCGTCGAGGAACTCTTCCCGGCCGGGCTGGTCGCCCAGATGTTCGCCGCGTACCTGCGGATCCTCGACTGGCTGCTCGACGACGACGCGGACTGGGCCGCGTACCCGCCGGAGCTGCTGCCGGAGCGGACCCGGCAGGTGCGCGCGGCGGCCAACGACACGGCCCGCCCGGTCCGCCGTCGGCGGCTGCACGACGACTTCTTCGCCCGGGCCGCCGCCGAACCGGCCCGCCCGGCGCTGCTCTGGGGCACCGACGGCCGGCTCGGCTACGGCGACCTGGCCGCGCAGGCCGACCGCGTCGCCGGGGCGCTGGTCGCCAACGGGCTGCGCCCCGGCGACCCGGTGGCGGTCACCGTCGAGAAGGGACCGCGGCAGGTCGTCGCGGTGCTCGGCGTGCTGCGGGCCGGCGGCGTGTACGTGCCGGTCGGCGTCGACCAGCCGGCCGCCCGCCGGGAGCGGATCCACACGGTGGCCGGCGTACGGCACGTGGTGGCCGGCGTACCCCTGCCGGAGCTGCCCGCGGACGTGTGCGTGATCGACGTGGCAGACCGCTCCCACCCGCCGGCCGGACCGGTTCCCGGCAGCGACGACGACCCGGCCTACCTGCTGTTCACCTCCGGCTCCACGGGTGAGCCGAAGGGCGTGCAGGTGCCGCACCGGGCCGCGGTCAACACGATCGACGACATCGACCGGCGCTTCGACATCGGCCCGGACGACCGGGTGCTCGCGGTCTCGGCCCTCGACTTCGACCTCTCCGTGTACGACATGTTCGGCATGCTGAGCGTCGGTGCGGCGCTGGTCTGCGTCGGCGAGGACGAGCGGCGCGACGCCGACCGGTGGGTGGAGCTGGTCCGGCGGCACCGGGTGACGATCTGGCAGTCCGTGCCGGCGTTGCTGGACATGCTGCTGACCGCCGGCACCGACGGCGACCTGCCGCTACGGCTGGCCCTGCTCGGCGGCGACTGGGTCGGGCTCGACCTGGCCGGACGGCTGGCCGCCCAGGCACCGGGCGCGACCCTGGTGGCGCTCGGCGGCACCACGGAGACCGCGATCCACTCCACCGTCCAGGTGGTGCCGGTGCCGGTGCCCGACGACTGGCGCTCGGTGCCCTACGGCGTACCCCTGGCCAACCAGCTCATGCGGGTGGCCGACCCGGCGGGCCGGGACCGGCCCGACTGGGTCACCGGTGAACTCTGGATCGGCGGCCGGTCGGTGGCCGACGGCTACCGTGGCGACCCCGACCGCACCGCCGCACAGTTCCGCGAGATCGACGGGGTGCGCTGGTACCGCACCGGTGACCTGGCCCGCTACCACCCGGACGGCACGGTCGAGTTCCTCGGCCGGGCCGACGCCCAGGTCAAGATCCGGGGCCACCGGATCGAGCTGGGGGAGATCGAGACCGCGCTGGAACGGCACCCCGCCGTCCGCCGGGCGGTCGCGGTCGCCCTCGGTACGCCCCGACAGCTCGCCGTCGCCGTCACCACCGAGACCGACCTGGACCCGGCCGCGCTGCGCGACTGGCTGGCCGAGCAGGTGCCCGGGTACATGGTGCCCGAGCGGGTGGTGCTCACCGACGACCTGCCGCTGTCGGCCAACGCCAAGATCGACCGGCGGGCGGTGACCCACCTCGTCGAAGCCGCCCGACCCGGACCCGCGCAGCTCGAACCGCCGGTCGGCGACGTCGAGCGCGAGGTGGCCCGGATCTGGGCCGACCTGCTCGGGGTTCCCGCCGTCGGGCGGCGGCAGAGCTTCTTCGCCGCCGGCGGCGACAGCCTGGTCGCCACCCGGTCGATGGCCCTGCTCAGCGCCACCGGGCTGGACGGCGCGAACCTGCGCCAGTTGTTCGCCACCCCGGTGCTGGCCGACTTCGCCGCGACCCTGCGCCGCGCCGAGGGGGACCGCCCGGTCGCCGCCGAACTGCGGGCCGACCCGGCCAACCGGTACGCGCCCTTCGCACCCACCGACGTGCAGCGGGCGTACTGGCTGGGACGCAGCAGCGAGTTCGCCCTCGGCGGCGTCGGCTCGCACTGGTACTGGGAGTTCGACGGCGCCGACGTCGACCTCGACCGCCTGGAGGACGCGGTCAACCTGCTGGTCACCCGGCACGACATGCTCCGCGCGGTCTTCGACGACGACGGCGACCAGCGGGTGCTGGCCGAGGTGGACCGGTTCCGGATCACCGTCGGCGACGGCGGCGACGAGGAGCTGCGCGACCTGCGGGAGCGGATGGCCCACCGGGTTCCCGACCCGGGCCGCTGGCCGCTGCTGGAGATCGCCGCCGTCCGGTACGCCGACGGCCGGGTCCGCATCGGGTTCAGCTTCGACTACATCGTGCTCGACGCGCTCAGCATCGTGATCTTCTTCGACGAGCTGACCACCCTCTACGCCGACCCGGCGGCGTCGCTGCGCCCGGTCGGGGTGACCTTCCGCGACTACGTGCTGGCCGACTCGGAGACCGTGGAGGAGGACCAGCGGTACTGGCGGGAGCGGCTGGACGACCTCCCGCCCGCGCCACCGCTGCCGCTGGCCGTGGACCCGGACACCGTGGTCGCCCCGCGCTTCGTACGCCGGGAGGACCGCCTCGACCCGACCCAGTGGGCACGGCTGACCGAGCAGGCCCGCCGGCACGGGGTGACCCCGGCCAGCGTCCTGGCCGCCGCCTTCGCCGAGGTGCTGTCGGCCTGGTGCGGTCGCGGGGAGCTGACCCTCAACCTCACCCTGTTCAACCGCCGTGACGTGCACCCCGACATCAACAACATCCTCGGCGACTTCACCTCCCTGCTGCTGCTGGCCCACCGGGCGGGGGAGGGGGACACCTGGCTGGACGTGGTCCGGCGGACGCAGGAGCAGGTCTGGGAGGGGATGGCCCACGACTCGGTCTCCGCGCTGTGGGTGCTGCGTGAACTCGCCCGCCGCCAGCAGGGCGGCGCGGTGAGCATGCCGGTGGTGTTCACCAGCGCGCTCGGCGTCGCCGGCGGCATGAACGAGATGTCGTTCCCCTTCGGCGAGCTGGTCTGGGGCATCTCGCAGACCCCGCAGGTCTGGCTCGACAACCAGGTGATGGAACGCGACGGCGGACTGGTCTACAACTGGGACTCGGTCGACGAACTGTTCCCGGCCGGACTGCTCGACGCCATGTTCGACGCGTACCGGGCGCTGCTGCTGCGGCTGACCACGGCGGACTGGGCGGCGGTGCTCCCGGTGCCGCTGCCGACCGCGCAGCGGCGGGTC
The DNA here is from genome assembly GCF_014764405.1 of Micromonospora craniellae. Taxonomy (NCBI): domain Bacteria; kingdom Bacillati; phylum Actinomycetota; class Actinomycetes; order Micromonosporales; family Micromonosporaceae; genus Micromonospora; species Micromonospora craniellae. Next base: position 6,131,760 of record NZ_CP061725.1, read on the forward strand.
CGGGACGCGGTCAACGACACCGCCGGCCCGCTGCCGACCGGGCTGCTGCACACCGGCTTCTTCACGCACGCCGCCGCCACGCCCGACGCCACGGCCGTGGTCACCGCCGACGGCGTGCCGGTCGACTACCGCGAACTCGCCGTGCGGGCGCTGCGTCTCGGCGGGGCGTTGCGCGCGCACGGCGTCCAGCCGGGCGACGCCGTCGCGGTCACCCTGCCGCGCGGCGTCGACCAGGTCGCCGCGGTGCTCGCCGTGCTCGCGGCGGGCGGCCACTACGTCCCGGTCGGCGTCGACCAACCGGCCGAGCGCCGCGACCGGATCTACTCCCGGGCCGGGGTACGGGCCGTCGTCGCCCGGCCCGACCTTCCCACCGGGCATCCGGTGGTGGCGCCGGACACGCCCGCCATCGCGCTGACCGCACCGGTCGAGGTGGACCCGGACGGGCTCGCCTACATCATCTTCACCTCCGGCTCCACCGGCGAGCCGAAGGGCGTGGAGATCACCCACCGGGCGGCGCTGAACACCGTCGACGACATCAACACCCGCTACGGCGTCGGCCCCGACGACCGGGTCCTGGCCATCTCGGCCCTCGACTTCGACCTGTCCGTGTACGACGTCTTCGGGCTGCTCGGCGCGGGCGGCGCGGTGGTCTGCGTCGCTGACGAGGACCGGCGGGAGGCGCGCAGCTGGGCCGCCGCCGCCCGGCAAGCCGGTGTCACGGTCTGGAACTCGGTGCCCGCGCTGCTGGACATGCTGCTGGTCGCGGCGGACGCCGACGGCCTGCCCGACGGGCTGCGGCTGGCCCTGCTCTCCGGCGACTGGGTCGGGCTCGACCTGCCCGGCCGGCTGCGTGACCGGTGCCCCGAGGCCCGGTTCGTCGCCATGGGCGGCGCCACCGAGGCGGCCATCTGGTCCAACGCCTGCGACGTCGACGTGGTGCCCGCGCACTGGCGGTCCGTGCCGTACGGGCTGCCGCTGCGCAACCAGCGCTACCGGGTGGTGGACCCACGCGGCCGGGACTGCCCCGACTGGGTGCCCGGTGAGCTGTGGATCGGCGGCGTCGGGGTGGCCCGGGGCTACCGGGGCGACCCGGAGACCACCGCGCGGCAGTTCGTCACCGTGGACGGGCAGCGGTGGTACCGCACCGGGGACCTCGGCCGGTACTGGCCCGACGGCACGCTGGAGTTCCTCGGCCGGGTCGACTTCCAGGTCAAGATCCGTGGACACCGGATCGAGCTGGGGGAGATCGAGGCGGCGGCGGAGGCGTACCCGGGGGTGGCCCGCGCCGTCGGGCTGACCGTCGGCGAGGGTACGCACCGGCGGCTGGCGCTGGCCGTGGTCGCCGCCGACGAGCCGGTCGACGAGGTGGCGCTGGTCGGCTTCCTGGGGTCTCGGCTGCCCAGCTACATGGTGCCGGAGCGGGTGGTCGGCGTACCCGGGCTGCCGCTGACCGCCAACGGCAAGGTGGACCGCCGGGCGTTGACCGCCGAGGTGGACACCGAACCCGATGACGCGGCCGACGAGAGCCCGCGTGGGGACAGCGAGAAGCTGATCGCCGAGATCTGGGCCGAGGTGCTCGACTGCGAGCGGATCGGCCGGCAGCAGAGCTTCTTCGCCCTGGGTGGGGACAGCCTGCTGGCCACCCGGCTGGTGGAGACGCTGCGGCTGCGCCACGGTGTGGAGTTGTCGCTGCGGCAGCTGTTCCTGGCGCCGACCGTGGCGCAGTTGGCAGACGTCTTCGACGCCCACCGCGGCGCGGTGGAACCCGGTGACTTCGAGGAGGGCACGATATGAGTCAGTCGTCCGCCGGTGACCTGCTCGCCGAGTTGGAGAGCGTAGGGGTGCGGGTCTGGTTGGAGGCCGGTCAACTGCGCTTCCGGGCACCGCAGGGGGCGATGACGCCGGATCGCCGCGAGGCGCTGCGCGCCCGCCGCGACGAGATCGTCGCGCACCTCGACCACGCCGCCGGCACCGGCACCCTGGTCCCCGACCGGGCGCACCGGCACGACCCGTTCCCGGTCACCGACGTGCAGGCGGCGTACCTGCTCGGGCGGGGGGAGACGTTCGCGTACGGCGGCGTCGCCTGTCACGGCTACGGCGAGCTGGTCTATCCCGAGCTGGACCCGGACCGGATGACCACCGCCTGGCGGGCGCTGATCGCCCGGCACGACATGCTCCGCGCGGTGGTGGAGGCCGACGGCGCGCAGCGCGTCCTCGCCGAGGTGCCGCCGTTCGAGGTGCCGGTGATCGACCTGACCGGACGCGCCGACGCGGTGGTCGAGGCGGGGATCAGCGCGGTCCGCGCCGAGATGGACCACCTGGTGCACACCCCCGACCGGTGGCCCCTGTTCGCCGCCCGGATCACCCGGGCCGACCGGCGGACCGTGCTGCACGTGTCGATCGACTTCCTGATCGCCGACTTCATCAGCGTCCAGGTGGTGCTCGACGAGCTGCACCGGCTCTACCACCGACCGGACGAGCCGCTGCCGCCGCTGGAGATCACCTTCCGGGACTACCAGCTCGCCGAGCGCGCGGTGCGGGACAGCCCGCGCCACGAGCGGGACCGGCAGTGGTGGCTGGCCCGGGTCGACGACCTGCCGGCCGCGCCGGAACTGCCGACGGTGGCCCGTCCCGCGGACAGCGAGGGCCGGTTCCGTCGCTGGGAGACCCGGCTGTCGCCGCAGGTCTGGGAGGGGCTGCGGCAGCGCGCCGGCCGGCACGGGGTCAGCCCGTCCGGCGCGGTGCTGGCCGCGTTCGCGGACACCATCGCGGCGTACAGCCGGCGGTCCCGGTTCACCCTGGACATCACCCTGCTCAACCGGGCACCGGTGCACGAGCAGGTCAACGCCCTGGTCGGTGACTTCACCTCGGTGGACCTGCTGGCCGTGGACGCCGACCCGACCCGCCGGTTCGACGAGCGGGCCCGGGACCTGCAGGCGCAGCTCTGGGAGGACCTGGACCACCGCTCGTTCAGCGGCATCGAGGTGATGCGGGAGATCGCCCGCCGGCAGGGCGCCGAGGCGGCGATGTTCCCGGTGGTGTTCACCAGCGCCATCGGCATCACCTCCGCCGGAGCCGCCGCCGACGGCGCGCCGCTCGGGGAGCTGGGCTACGGGATCAGCCAGACGCCGCAGGTCTGGATCGACTGCCAGAACATCGAGCGCGACGGTGGCCTGGTGTCCAACTGGGACGTCCGGGAGGAGGTCTTCCCGGACGGCGTGGTCGACGACATGTTCGCCGCGTACGACGCGTTGCTGCACCGGCTCGCCGGTGACGACGCGGCCTGGACCGGGACCGGGCACCCGGAGCCGCCCGGCGCGACGCTTGCGCGCCGTGTCGAGACCAACCGGACCCAGGCGTCGGTCCCCGCCGGGATGCTGCACGACCGGGTGGTGTTGCAGGCGCTGAGCACCCCGGACCGGCCCGCCGTCGTCGCCGCCGACCGCACGCTGGACTACGCCGAACTGCTCGGCCGGGCGGCCGGGGTGGCCGAGGCGCTGACCGCCGCCGGCTGCCGCCGCCAGGAACTGGTCGCGGTGGTCATGGATCGCGGCTGGGAGCAGGTCGTCGGGGTGCTCGGCGCGTTGCTGGCCGGCTGTGTGTACGTACCGGTGGACACCTCGCAGCCGGCGGCGCGCCGCCGGACCATCCTGACCAACGCCGGGATCCGCTGCGCGCTGACCCAGTCCGGGGTGGACCGGGACGGCTGGGCCGAGGGGCTGCGCCTGCTCGACGTCGACCTGTTGGGCACCGGGCAGCCGCAGCCGGTCGAGGGCTCCGGCGACCCGGAGGAGCTGGCGTACGTCATCCACACCTCCGGCTCCACCGGCACCCCCAAGGGCGTCATGATCAATCACCGTGGCGCGGTGAACACGGTGCTCGACATCAACGACCGCTTCGGCGTCGGACCCGACGACCGGGTGCTCGGCCTGTCCAACCTCGGCTTCGACCTGTCGGTGTACGACATCTTCGGGCCGCTGTCGGTGGGCGGCGCGGTGGTGCTGCCCGACCCGCGGCGCCGCGGCGACCCGTCGCACTGGGCCGACCTGGTCACCACGCACGGCGTCACGGTGTGGAACTCGGTGCCCGCCCAGTTGCAGATGCTGCACGACTACCTCGTCTCCGCCACGGTCACCGTGCCGGACGGGCTGCGGCTGGCGATGCTCTCCGGCGACTGGATCCCGGTGCCGCTGCCGGACCAGATCCACGCCCGGGTGCCCGGCCTGCGGATGGTCAGCCTCGGCGGGGCGACCGAGGCGTCCATCTGGTCGATCTGGTACCCGATCGAGCAGGTCGACCCGGACTGGCGCAGCATCCCGTACGGTCGCCCGCTGACCAACCAGAGCTTCCACGTGCTCGACGCGGCCCTGCGACCACGCCCGGACCTGGTCACCGGCGAGTTGTACATCGGCGGCGTGGGGCTGGCGCTGGGCTACCTCAACGACCACGAGCGCACCGCCGAGCGGTTCGTCGTGCACCCGCAGACCGGTGAGCGGTTGTACCGCACCGGTGACCTGGGCCGGTACCTGCCCGACGGCACCATCGAGTTCCTCGGCCGGGAGGACCTCCAGGTCAAGATCCGGGGCTACCGGATCGAGTTGGCCGAGATCGAGGCGGCGCTGGGCGGGCACCCGGCGGTCGCCGGGGCGGTCGTGGTGGTCGACGGGGACGCTCCGCTGGAGCGGAGGCTGGCCGCGTTCGTCGAGCCGGCCGGCCGGCCGGTCACCGCCACGCAGGCCGAGCACGACCAGACGGCCGTCCAGCAGCTCGGCGTGGACGCCTGCCGCGACGCGGACACCACGCTCGACGGTGTCGACCGGGACCGCTACCTGACGTACGCGCACCGGCTGGACGACGTCGCGCTGCCGGCCATGGTGGACGCGTTCCGCGCCGCCGGGCTGTTCGCCGTCGGCAGCCGGCACACGACGGCGGACCTGCTCGACACCGCGCGCGTCGCACCCCGCCACCACCGGCTGGTCCGGCGCTGGCTGCGCGCGCTCACCGGCGCCGGCCTGCTCGACCAGGACACCGACGGCCGGTACGGGCTGACCCCGGCGGGCGCGGCGGCCGACACCGACGCCGGGTGGCGGGAGGTCGAGCAGCTCGCCGACGCTGAGGACCGGGAACTGCTGGACTACTTCCGGGCCAGCACCGGACAACTGCCCGCCCTGCTGCGGGGCGAGGACGACCCGCTGGCGCTGCTGTTCCCGCAGGGCCGGGTGGACGTCTCACAGGGGCTCTACGAGCGGACGCTGTTCAACCGGTGGGCCAACGAGGCGGCGGCGGCCCTGGTGCGGCGGATCGCCGAGCAGCGGATCGAACCCGGGTCGCTGCGGGTGCTGGAGGTCGGCGCCGGGGCCGGTGGCACCACCGCCGCCGTGCTCGCCGCGCTCGACGGGTACGAGGTGGACTACCTGGCCACCGACCTGTCCCCGTTCTTCCTGGGCGAGCTGCGGACCCGGTTCGGTGAGCGGCCCGGCCTGCGCCTGGAGGCGGTCGACATCGACCGGGACCTGGCCGGGCAGGGGCTGTCCCCGAACTCCTTCGACGTGATCGTGGCCGGCGACGTGCTGCACGCCAGCGCCGACGTGGGCCGCGCGCTGGACCGGCTGCGCGAGGTGCTCGCCCCGCAGGGCTGGCTGGTCGCCTGCGAGATGACCCGCGACCACCACCAGATCATGACGTCGCTGGAACTGCTGGTACGGGTCGACGAGGCCACGGCCGACTTCACCGACCTGCGCCAGGGCACCGAGCAGGTCTTCCTCGACCGCCGGTCCTGGCTTCAGGTGCTGGGTGCGGCCGGCGCGGCGCAGCCGCTGTGCCTGCCCGAGCCGGACGGCTTCATCGCCGAGCTGGGCATGTGCGTGCTGGCCGCCCGGTTCAAGACCGACCGGGTGCGGATCTCCCGGGACGACCTGACCGAACACCTGGCCGGGCGGCTGCCGCAGTACATGGTGCCGGCGGTGGTCCAGGTCGTCGACGCCCTGCCGCTCAACGCCAACGGCAAGGTCGACCGGGCGGCGCTGCGTCGCCGGCTGCCCCGGCGGGGCACGACCACCGTCGCCGGGTCCGGCGCCCTCGGCAGCGACCTGGAACGCCGGATCGCGGCGGTCTGGGCCGAGGCGCTGCGGCTGCCCCGGGTCGGCCGGGACGAGAACCTCTTCGAACTCGGCGGGGATTCCCTGGTCGCGGCCCAGATCACCGGCCGGATCCTGGAGGAGGTCCCGCAGGCCGCCGGTCTCTTCTTCGACCAGCTGCTGCGGCAGGTGCTGGAGCAGCCCACGGTGGCCGCGCTCGCCGGGCACATCGAGGCCGAGTCGGCCACCGCGGTCACCGCGTCGCCGTCGGTCGAGGCCACGTCGAGTGGGGACGGGCTGTCCCTGCTGCACGAGGGCGTCGAGGGAGCGCCCTGGGTGCTGGTGCCCGGCGGCGCCGGTGTCGACCCGTACGCCGAGCTGGTGCCGCACCTGGCGGCGACCGGTCCGGTGCTCGGGTTGGCCCCGGGCGCGGCCGACGACCTGCTCCGGGTCGCCGCCGCGCAGGCCCGCCTGGTCACGGCGGCCGGACACCCGGCGGTACGGCTGGTCGGGTACGGCCTCGGCGCCACGTCCACGCTGGAGGTGGCCCGGTCGCTGATCGAGGCCGGCGGGCAGGTCGACGCGGTGGTGCTGATCTCGCCGTGGCGACCGGCGGCCACGGGTGACCCGGCGGCGGTCTACCGGGCGGAGACCGGCGCCGGGGAGCCCGGCGAGGACTTCGCCGCGCGGCTGGCAGCCGTCACCCGGCACGAGCCGACGCTGTACGCCGGTGACCTCACCGTGCTGCGGCCCACCGGCGCGGTGCCCTACGACGCGCAGGACCTGGAGTTCTGGGCCGACCTGTGCCTGGGCGACGTCCGTACGGTCGATGTGGACGCCGACCACCTGACGGTGCTGGGCCCGGCGGCCGGTACGGCACTGGCGGCCCTCGACCCGGAGCCGGCGCGGTGACCGCGGTCGCCGTGCTCGGCGCCTCCGGGGCGGTCGGGCGGGCGGCGCTGGAGCTGTTGCGGTCCTGGGACGTCGGCCCGCTGCGGGCCGGCGCCCGGCGTCCCCCGCAGGTCGACGGCGTCGAACGGATGGTCGTCGACGCCCGCGATCCGGCCGACCTGGCCCGGTTCTGCGCCGGCGCCCGGGTGGTGCTCAACTGCGCCGGCCCGGCCGTCGAGCTGGTCGACGGGGTGGCCCGGGTGGCGGTGGCGGCCGGTGCCGACTACGTCGACGCGGCCGGCGACGACGCGCTGCACGCCGCGGTGACGGCGGTGGCCGACGGCAGCGGCCGGGCCACGGTGGTGTCGGCGGGCATGATGCCCGGACTGACCGGGCTGCTGCCCCGGCTGCTCGCCGCCCACCTGCCCGACGGCGAGCGGCTGACCGGGTACGTCGGTGGGCGGGACCGGTTCACGCTGACCGCCGCCGTGGACTACGTCGCCGCCGACGAGAGTTTCGGCTGGCCCGCCGCAGCCTGGCGGGACGGCCGGGTGGCGCGCAACGCGCTGCGCCCGGTGCCGGAGCTGACCCTGCCGTGGTTCCCCGAGCCGGTCACCGCGCAGCCCTACCTGGGCACCGAGACCGCCCGGGTGGCCGCCGCGCTGGGGCTGCGGCAGGTCGACTGGTACTCGGTCTTCGCCGGTGAGCGGGTGCTGGCCGCGCTGCGCGCCGTGCCCGGGGCGCCCGAGGGTGGGCACCGGGAGGCCGGCGCGCGACTGTGCCGGGCGGCGGAGCTGGACCTGTTCGGCCACCAGGCGTACCAGAACCTGGTGGTCACCCTCTCCGGGCCGGGCGGGGAACGGGCCGCCGTGGTCCGCAGCACCGGCGCCAGCGAACTCACCGGCAGCATGGCCGCGCTGACGGCCCGGGCGGTGCTGGCCGGCGCGGTGCCGCCGGGCGTCTGGCACGCCGACGAGGTCCTCGACCCGATCGCCACCGTCACCGAGTTGGCGGCGGTGCCGACGGTGCCGCTGGCCACCGTGGTGGCGGACGTCTCCGCCGTCGAGCAGTACGAGGAGGACGTGATATGAAGCGACCCACCCGGGTGGTCGTCTGCGGCACCCGGTTCGGCCAGGTCTATCTGGAGTCCTTCCGCGAGGCGGACCCGAGCTTCCAGCTCGCCGGGGTCCTCGCCGGCGGCAGCGACCGGTCCCGGGCCTGCGCCGCGCACTACGGGGTGCCGCTGTACACGGCGGTGGACCAGTTCCCCGACGACATCGACATCGCCTGCGTGGTCATCCGGGGCGGGCTGCTCGGTGGCCGTGGCTCCGAGCTGGCCATGGAGTTGATGGCGCGCGGCGTACACGTGCTCCAGGAGCACCCGCTGCACCACGACGAGCTGGCCCGCTGCCTGCGCCAGGCACGCCGGCACAAGGTGGTGTACCAGCTCAATCCGTTCTACCGGCACATCACGCCGGTCCGCCGGTTCCTCGGCGCGGCGGGCGAGCTGCTGCGCCGCCAGCCAGCGCGCTATCTCGACGTGGCCTGCGGCTTCCAGTTGGCGTACTCGTTGCTGGACCTGCTCGGTCAGGCGCTCGGCGGGGTGCGACCGTGGCGGTTCACCGAGCTGCCGGCGCTGCCCGCGACGGTCACCTCGGCGACCGAGCTGGACCTGCCGTTCCGCAGCCTGGACGGGGTGCTGGCCGGGGTGCCGGTCACGCTGCGAGTGCAGAACCAGATGGACCCGGCCGACCCGGACAACTACGCCCACCTGATGCACCGGATCACCATCGGCACCGAGGCCGGCAACCTCACGCTGGTCGGTACGCACGGCCCGACGGTGTGGACCGCCCGCCCGGACTTTCCCCGCGAGGTCGCCGGCATCGGCGCCGACCCGCACTTCGCCGCCGACCGTGACACCAGCACGCCCAGCGCGGTCACCTTCGGTCCGAGCGAGGTGCCGCACTACGACACGGTCTTCGGCACCACGTGGCCGCAGGGGGTACGCCGGGCACTGTGGACCCTGCGGGACACCGTCGAGCGCGGCGAGGACCCGTTGCGGCAGGGGCAGTACCACCTGACGCTGTGCCAGCTGTGGCAGGAGCTGACCGCGATCCTCGGTCCGCCGGAGCTGGTCTCCGCCGAGCCGCCCCGGATGCTCGGCGCGGAGGACCTGGCGGCCCTGGCGGCGGCCGGTGCGGCGGCGGTGGCCGACCCGGCGCAGACGCGGGAGCCTGCGGGGGTGGGCGGGTGACCTCGGTGGAGACCAGCGCGCGACGGTGGCTGCGCTGCTACCGGCCCCGGCCGGCGGCCACCGTGCGCCTGGTCTGCTTCCCGCATGCCACCGGCAGCGCGCCGTTCTACCGGAGCTGGGCCCGGGAGCTGCCGGACGACGTCGAGGTGCTGGCGGTGCAGTACCCGGGACGGCTGGACCGGATCGCCGAGCCCGCGCTGACCGCCATGCCGGTGCTGGCGGACATGGTCACCGACGTGCTCGCGCCCCGGCGTGACCTGCCGGTGGCCCTGTTCGGGCACAGCATGGGCGCCGCGGTGGCGTACGAGGTGGCACGCCGGCTGGAGCGGCGGCACGCCGCGCCGTTGGCGCACCTGTTCGTCTCGGGACGTCCCGCGCCGTGTCACCACCGGCCGGGCAGCAAACACCTCGGCCCCGACGACGACCTCTGGGACGAGTTGCGCCGGTTGGGCGGCACCGACCCGGCGGCGCTGGAGAACCCGCAGCTCCGGTCGGCGTTGCTGCCGACGCTGCGGGCGGACTACCGGCTGATCGAGAGCTACCGCCCGGTCGACGCCGAGCCGCTGGCCACGCCGATCTCGGCGTTGGTCGGCGACGTGGACACCGAGGCGGCGGTGGACGAGGTGGCGGCCTGGGCCGGCTACACCCGGGCCGCCTTCGACCTGACCGTCTTCGACGGCGACCACTTCTATCTGGTGCCGCACCGGACGAAGGTGCTGGCCGGCGTCATCCGGAGCCTCGGCCTGACGTGACCGGGCCCGCCGTCCCGCGCGGCGGGTGCGCGGATCCGTCCAGGTGACGCCGCCACAACTGACGCCGTCTCGGCTTGCCGCTGGTGGTACGCGGGATCGTGCCCGACGGCACCGGCACCACGTGCACGTCGGCCTCCGGCACCAGCGGCGCGACCAGGCCGGGGATCCGGGGCAGCCATTCCGGCCGGGGATGTTCCAGGTGGACCACCACGGTCGGGGCACCCGCCACCAGGCCGAGCACGGTGGCCAGCCGTCCGGGCGGCGCGTTCAGGGCCGTGCCGAGCACCGCGTCCACGTCCTCGGCGAAGACCGTCCGGCCGTGGACCTTGAGGCTGTCGCCGAGGCGGCCCAGCACGAACAGCTGCCCGTCCGCGAGGAAACCGGCGTCGCCGGTGCGGACCGTGCCGTCGAAGAGCGGGCCGCCCGCGTAGCCGTCGGCGACCGAGGCGCCGCCGACCACGATCTCGCCGACCACCCCGTCGCCGACCGGCCGGGCGTCGTCGTCCACCACCGTGATCCGGGCCCCGGCGACCGGTCCGCCGCAGCCCACCACGGGTACGCCGTCCGGGCCGGACACCTGCCGCCAGCCGGTACGCAGCGGCAGCCCGGTCACCGCCAGCGTCGCCTCGGCCAGCCCGTACGCGGGCAGCAACGCCTCCCGACGCAGTCCATGCGGGGCGAGCAGCGCGGCGAAGGCGTCCAGGGTGGCCGGTGGGATCCGTTCGGCACCGACGATGACCGCCCGCCACTGCCGGAAGTCCAGCCCATCCAACTGCTCGGGGCGGACCCGACGCAGCACGTGGGCCAGCCCGAAGCCGGGCATCGCGGTCAGCCGGGCCCCCGCGCGGCCGAAGCACTCCAGGTAGCGGCTGGGCCGGCGGACGAACTCCGCCGGGGTGAGCAGCCACAGGTCGGCGCCGGTGACGACCGGTGCCAGCAGGCACCCGACCAGGCCCATGTCGTGGTGCACCGGCAGCCACGAGGCGGTCGCGTCGTCGGGTGTCATCTCCAACCAGTCCCGCACGGCCGCGATGTTGGCCTCCAGGGCGGTCCGCGGCACCCGCACCCCGCGTACCGCGCCGGTGGTGCCGGAGGTGAACTGCAGCAGCGCCACCGTGGCCGGCGCGACCATCACCGGGGTCGCCGCCTCGGCGGGCAGGTCCGCGACGTCGACGGTGGACACCCCGGCGTCCGCCGCCGTCCGGGCCACCGAGGGCGCAGACGCGCCGTCGACCACCAGCAGCCGGGGCCGCATCGCCGCCAGGGCCGAGGCCAGGTGCTCGGCGTACCGGTCGGAGTCGCCGAAGGCCACGGCCGGGGCGAGCGGGGACACCGTCGCCCCGGCCAGCAGCGCGCCGAACAGGGTGCCGACGAATCCGGGCCCGGAGGGCAGCACCACCCCGACCAGGTCGCCGGGGCGTACGCCGCGCTCGGTCAGCCCGGCGGCGTGTCCGTGGGCCAGCCGGGCCAGTCGCGCGTACGACCACCGGTCCCAGTCGCCGTCCGGGCGGGAGAACCGGATGCCCCGGTCGGCGCGCGGCTGCGCCAGCCAGGACAGCAGACCGGTCATACCGGTCGGGCCTCGATCACCGGGAACATCGGGGTCTGCGTCGCCTCGACCAGTTCCAGCCCGGCCCCGGCCAGGATCGCGCGTTGCTCGTCCAGGCTGCGCGCGCCGCCCGCGCTCAAGGTCAGCATCAGCATGTCCATCCGGCGGGCCAGCGGGGTGCTCTCCGCCTCGGACTGCCGTCCGGCCTCGAGGATGAACACCCGGCCCTGCGGGGACATCGCGGCCCGGATGCGGCGCAGCACCCCGGTCGCCTCCTCGTCGCTCCAGCTGTAGAGGATCCGCTTGAGCACGTACGCGTCGCCACCGGACGGGATGTCGTCGGTGAGGAAGCTGCCCGGCACCACCCGTACCCGGTCGGTGACACCGGCCGAGGTGAACGTCTCCGGCGCGTTCGCCACCACGCCGGGCTTGTCGAACAGCACGCCGCGCATCCGGGGGAAGCGGCCCAACAGGTCGGCGAGGAAACGGCCGTTGCCGCCGCCGACGTCGACCACCGTGCCGAACCGGGACCAGTCCGAGGCGCGCAGGATGGCCATCAGCTCCATCCCGGTGACCCCGCTCATCACCTTGTCGAACGCCTCGCCGTCGGTGGGGTGCTGCCCGAAGTGGTCCCACATGCCGATGCCGTGCACCGCGTCGTAGGCGCCTTCGCCGGTACGCAGGGTGTGGTCCAGGCCCTCCATCGCCCGGGTGCACACCACAGGGGAGAGGAAGATGTCCCGGGCCGAGAAGGGGTGGTCGGCGCGCAGCAGGTCGGCCATCGGGGTCAGCCCGAACTCGCCCGGCGCGACCTCGGCGAACAGGTCCCGGGTGGCCAGGTACCGCAGCGCCTTGGTCAGCGAGGGCTCGTGGGCGTCGCAGGCGCGGGCCAGGTCGGCGGCGGCCATCGGCCCGTCGGCGAGCTGGTCGGCCACCCGCAGCAGGCAGACCGCCCGGATCGTGTACGGCAGCAGGTAGTCGCCCACCTCCATCAGCCGCAGGATGGCCGGTACGTCGATCCGGGGACGTCGTCTCGTCAGCATCGCTGCTCCTTGTCAGTCTCGGTCGGTGCGCCGTCGGCCGGTGGGGTCACGCGGCCGGCCGTGCCGGTTGCGCCCGCGGTTGCAGCAGGTGACCGGCGAGGGTGGCGAGGTGGTGGTCGGTGGGCGTGTCGAAGCTGTCCAGCCAGAGCGCGCGGCGGTACCACCAGTGCAGCGGGTACTCCCAGGTCGCGCCGAGCCCGCCGGTCACCTGGAGGGCGTCCTCGCAGGCGCGTACGGCAGCCCGGCGGGCGGCGACGACGGCTTCGGCGTACGCCTGGGTGATCTCGTCCGGCGCCGCGTCGTCCGGTCCGGCGCCGACCAGCCAGCAGGCCCGCAGGGCGAGCGAGGTGGCCAGTTCCAGGGCCACGTAGCCGTCGGCCAGCCGGTGCGCCACCGCCTGGTACGCCCCGATCGGCCGACCGAACTGCACCCGGTCCAGCGCGTGCCGACGGGCCAGGTCGAGGGCCCGGCGGGCGACCCCGACGGCCTCGCAGGCCAGCAACGTGCCGCCGTGCCGGCGCGCGTCGGCCAGCACCCGCTCGGCGTGCTCCGGCCCGATCAGCAGCTCAGCCGGGGTGTCGGCGAGGCGCAGAAGGGCGGCGCCGCGTAGCCGGTCCAGGGCGGGCTGCGGCGCGACGGTGAGCCCGTCGGCTGCGGGGCTCACCAGGAACAGGGCCAGGCCGGTGCCGGTGTCGGCGGCGACCACCAGCGCGGTGGCCGCCGGTGCGTCGGTGACCAGGCCGCGCCGGCCGGTCAACCGCCAGGTGTCGTGGTGCCGTTCGGCGCGGCAGCCGTCCCCGGTGTCCGGGTCGTTGTGCCAGGCCAGGGTGAGCGGGCCGGGGGGCAGCTCACGCCCGGCCGCCGCAAGCGCCGGATGGGCCAGGCCGACCGTGCTCCACCAGGCGGTGGCGGCCAGCGCATAGCCGGCCTCCTGGGCCAGCAGGCCCTTCTCCACCACCGGAAGCTCCGGGTCGCACCAGCCCTGCCGGCGCAGGTGCGGCCACCCGTCCGGGTCGGCGTCGCCCGCCTCGGCGAGCGCGGCGACCCGGTCGGTCGGGTACCGGTCGGCGAGCAGCCGGGCGGCGGCCTCGGCCAGGTCGCGCTGGTCGTCGGTGAGGGCGAAGTCCATGGTCATCCTCTCCGGGTCACCGGGTGCGGGGCAGGCCGAGCACGCGCTCGGCGATGATGCCGCGCAGGATCTCGGAGGTGCCGCCCTCGATCGAGTTGGCGCGGCTGCGCAGCCGCAGGCGCTGCCAGTGGCCGGCGACGTGGCTGTCCGGGCCGTCGAGCACGGCCGCCGGACCGAGCAGGCGCAGCGCGAACGCGGCCAGCCGCTGGTTGGTGACCGACCAATGCAGCTTGAGCACCGAGCTCTCCGGGCCGGGCTTGCCGGTCCGCGCCAGCGTGGCCATCGTCCGGTGGCCGGTCCAGCGCAGTCCCTGCAACTGCACGTGCAGCTCGGCCACCTCGGCACGGACCGCCGGGTCGTCGGCCAGCCCGAGGTCGCGTACGGTGCGCAGCAGCCGGTCGAACTCGACGGTCAGCCGGGCGGTGAGGGTGATGCCGAAGGTGCCGCGTTCGTGGGCGAGGGTGGTCATCGCGATCCGCCAGCCCTCGCCGACCGGCCCCAGCACGCAGTCGCGGGGCACCAGCACGTCGTCGAGCACGATCTGGTTGAAGTCGGCCTCACCGGTGCTCTGCCGCAGCGGCAGCACCTGCACCCCGGGGCTGCGCATGTCGACCAGCAGGCAGGTCAGGCCGGTGTGCGCGGTGGAGTCGGGCTGGCTACGGGCCAGCAGCAGGCACCAGTCGGCCTGGTGGGCGTAGGACGACCAGACCTTCTCGCCGGTGACCCGCCAGCCGTCGGCGGTGGCGGTCGCCCGGGTACGCACGGCGGCCAGGTCGCTGCCCGCGTCCGGCTCGGAGAAGCCCTGGCAGAAGACGTACGCGCCGGAGAGGATCGGTTCCAGGAAGCGTCTCTGCTGCTCGGGGCTGCCGTGCGAGACGATGGTCGGCCCCACCATGCCCAGGCCGATCACGTTGCTGTGGTCCGGCGCCTCGGCCAGGGCGCTCTCCTCGGCGTAGATGCCCTGGTAGGTCGGGGGCAGTCCGCGCCCGCCGTAGGCGGCCGGCCAGGTCAGTCCGGTGTAGCCGGCCGTGTGCAACGCCTTGGTCCAGTCACCGGGTGCGCCGTCGCTGCGGTGCCGGGGCACGTGCTCGGCCAGCCAGGCGCGCAGGTCACGGCGGAACGCGGCCTCCTGCGGGGTGTCGCGCAGGTGCATCGCTCAGCCCTCCCGCGCGGTCACGGCGCGGGCCGGGTCGCGGTAGGTGCTCACCCCGGCGCCGAAGTACCGCTCGCGCAGCGTGGTCTCCGCCGGGTCGTAGGCGGTCCGGAACAGGCCCCGCCGTTGCAGCTCCGGCACGAGCAGGTCGCAGATGTCGTCGATGCCGTCCGAGGGCGGGCAGGGGATCAGGTTGAAGCCGTCCACGTCGGCGACGGTCAGCCACTGCTCCATCCGGTCGGCGACCTGCTCGGCCGTGCCGAACAACGTCACCGGGGCGTCCACCCGGGGCCGGCGGGGGCGGGACACCAGATACTTCACGTCCCCGACCGTCCAGGTGCGGTCCGGGCTGAGCTTGCGCAGGAAGCCGAGGAAGGAGTGGCTGGCCTGGCTGCGGATCTGGTCGACTGGGGTCTCGTCGGGGAAGGCCGCGAGGTCGATGTCCATCCAGCCGCACCACTTGGCGAGCTGCCCCTCGCTGCTCCACAGCGTGTTGTACGCCTCGGCCTTCGCCTTCGCCTCGGCCCGGTCCCGCCCGATCATCACCATGCCGCCCTGCAACGCCTTGACCATGCCCGGGTCCCGGCCGTGCCGGGCCGCCGCCGCGCGCAGGGCCGCCACCGGCTCCGCGCCCGAGGCGGGGTCGGCCAGCGTCAGGAAGACCACCTCGGCGTGCCGGGCGGCGAACTCGATGCCCCGGGGCGAGGAACCGGCCTGGTAGAGCACCGGGGTGCGCTGCGGTGACGGCTCGCACTGGTGCGGGCCGCGAACGGTGAACCAGCGGCCCTCGTGGTCGATCTGGCGTACCCGGTCGGGGTCGGTGAAGATGTCGCGTTCGGCGTCGCGGACCACCGCGTCGGCGTCCCAGCTGTCCTCCCACAGGGCCCGGGCGACCTGGACGTACTCGTCGGCGCGCTCGTAGCGCTCGTCGTGGTCGAGGTACTCGCCGAGGCCGTTGGCGGTGGCCGAGCGCAGGTAGGAGGTGACGATGTTCCAGCCGACCCGGCCACCGGTGAGGTGGTCCAGCGAGGAGAACAGCCGGGCGCACTCGTAGGGGGAGTGGTAGGTGGTGGAGTAGGTGATGGCGAAGCCGAGGTGCCGGGTCGCCGCCGCGGCGGCCGACAGCAGCAGTGCCGGGTCGATCGAGGGGATCTGCACCGCGTGCCGCACCGCAGGTGCCCAGGAGCCCCGGTAGACGTCGTAGACGCCGTGGATGTCGGCGAAGAACAACGCGTCGACGCAGGCCGCCTCCAGTTGGCGGGCGCGGGAGATCCAGTACTCCAGTGACCGGTATCCGGTGGCCGTACGGTCGCCGGGGACCCGCCACATGCCCTTGAACTGCGGTGACGGCGAGCACTGGGTGAACACGTTCAGATGCATGCCCGGTTCCTCACATCCGTTCCGGCCCGGTACGGGCAGCGCGCTGCCAGGTGACGACACGCTACCGGTTGTCGGCGACAACACGCCACACCCAAGATACAAGTGAAGCATCTATGATGCGTCATGTGCCTAAACTCAATGGCAGGAACCACGTCAACCTGACCGTCCGCGACCTGGACCGCAGCACCGAGTGGTACTGCCGGGTCATGGACTTCACGCCGGTACGCGACGCGACGCCGGCCGAGTCCGGGTTCACCTTCCGCACGTTGGTGCACCGGGGCTCGCTCTCCTCGATCGTGCTCGGTCAGGCCGTCGAGCCCGATCCGGCCCCCTTCGACGAACGCCGGGTGGGCCTGCACCACCTGGGCTATCACGTGCCCGAACTGGCCGACCTGGACGAGTGGGCCGCGCACCTGGACGCCGTCGGCGCCGAGCACTCCGGCGTCCGCGAGCTGTTCCTGGAGGCCGGCTACGGCATCTGGCTGCGCGACCCGGACAACATCTGGCTGGAGTTCTACTGGCTCAACGCCGACTACTTCATGGACCGGCTGCGCCAGCAGCGCCGGGCCGAGCGGGCGGCGCGGGCGACCACCGACCGGCATTGACTGTCGGGTCTTGCCGAACACGACACACACTATGGATAGTGGGTGCGGACCACCGGCGGCTCCCGGCCGGAGCGCGTCGAGCGGTGTCCCGTACCGGCGCGGACTCCCCGCCCGACGACTTGGAGAACGACGTGGAAGAGACCCGGAACAGCGTCTACTGGCACGACACCGAGCCGGTCGAGGTCGGCGAGCCCCTCGATGGTGACGCGAGCTGCGACATCTGCATCGTCGGCGCCGGATACACCGGCCTGTGGGCGGCGCACTTCCTGGCCGAGGCCGAGCCCGCGGCCGACATCAAGGTGCTGGAGGCCGAGACGGTGGGCAGCGGCGCGTCCAGCGCCAACGGCGGTTTCGTCGGCCTGACCGCGGGCAAGGTGCTGCGGCGGCTGCTGTGGTACTACGGCCGGGAGAAGGCCGCCGGCGTCTACCGCAGCGGCGCCCGGTCGATCATCGACATCGGGCGGTTCTGCCGCCAGTACGGCATCGACGCCGACTTCGCGATGAACGGTGTTCTCCAGGTGGTCACCGACCGCAAACAACTGGCCCGGCTCGAACTCCAGGTCAAGCGCAGCGAACGCACCGGCCTGCGCGGGTCGTTCAAGCTGCTGGACCGCGACGAGGCGCAGCAGCGCATCGGCTCCCCGCAGGTGCTCGGCGCGTTGCGCACCACCGGCGCGCTGGTCAACCCGCACCGGCTGGTGCAGGGGCTGGCCCGGGTCGTCCGGGAACAGAGCGTCGACATCCACGAGCGGACCCCGGTCACCGAGGTCCGCAAGGTCGGCGGACGGTACCGGGTGACCACCCCCACCGGCACGGTCACCGCCAACGAGGTCGTCCTGGCGACCAACGCCTGGCAGCACAGCTTCGCCCAGACCCACACCAAGGTCATGCCGGTGTGGAACTACCTGATGGTGACCGAACCGCTGACCGACGCGCAGTTGTCCCGGGTCGCCTGGCCCGGCCGGGAGGGGGTCAGCAACTCGCTGTCCTTCGCCCACGCGGCCCGGCTCACCGCCGACAACCGGGTGGTCTGGTCCGGCGGCCGGTGGTACTACTACGACCAGCGGGACACCGACCGGTCGCACCTGCGCAACGACGCCGCCCACGCCGAGCTGCGGGAGTCCTTCGCCCGCTTCTTCCCGGCCTGGCGGGACGTGCGGTTCAGCCACGCCTTCGGCGGCCCGATCGGCTGGAGCCGCACCTTCATCCCGCAGTTCGGCCGCACCGACGACGGCCTGGTGTACGGGCACGGCTACACCGGCAACGGGATCGCGCCCAGCCACACCGGCGGCAAGATCCTGCGGGACCTGGTGCTGCGGCGGGACACCGAGTACACCGACCTGGCGTACGTGACGGTGAACCAGCCGAAGTTCGCCAAGGGCGCGATGGGCGACAAGGGCGCGCACCTGTTCATCTGGCGGCAGGAGACCGGTGACCGGCTGCCGTTGCTGCTGCCGCACCCGGCCGCGCTGGCGCCCCGGTCCTTCTTCGCCGGCCGCGCCGCGCGTCGGGCAGCCGGCGCCAACCGCTGACCCGTCGCACCGCGCAGCGGACCGGCCGACGGCCGGGAACCACAGCGGGCAGGCGGCCCGGCCGGCCACCACCGGCCGGGCCGCCTGCTCAGTTCGGGTCGCTGCTGCCGAAGAGGCGGCTCTGCCCGACCGCGAGGTCCCAGAGGGCGTCCGCCGGGCGGCCCGACTCGGCCCACGCCTTGCGCGCCAGCTCGACCGGGGCCAGCACCGGCTCGGCGGAGAGCGCGAACGTGCCCCAGTGGATGGTGACCATCCGTTCCGCGCCCAGGTCGCCGCAGGCACGGACCGCCTCGGCCGGGTCCATGTGCAGCGGCTTCATGAACCAGCGCGGACGGAACGCGCCGACCGGCAGCAACGCCACGTCGATGCCGGGGAAACGCGCGCCGATCTCGGCGAAGGCCGGCCCGTACGCCGAGTCACCGGCGAAGAAGACCCGGTGGGCCGGGGTGTCCTCCGAGGTCATCAACCACCCGCCCCACAGGCTCTGGCAGGTGTCGAAGAGACCCCGACGGCTCCAGTGGTGCGCCGGGGTGAAGTCGAACCGTACGCCGCCGACCGTGGTCGACTCCCACCAGTCCAGCTCGACCACCCGGCGGAAACCGCGCGTCTGGAACCACCAGGCCAGCCCGGCCGGCACCAGCACCGGCGTGTCCCGGGGCAGCCGGCGCACGGTGGGCTCGTCGAGGTGGTCGAAGTGGTTGTGGCTGATCACCACCACGTCGATCGGCGGCAGCGACTCCCAGCGCACGCCGGGTGGGGTGTACCGGCGCGGCGTACCCGGGATCTTGTCGGCGAAGACCGGATCGGTCAGGACCACCCGGCCGCCGAGCTGGACCAGGCAGGTGGCGTGACCGATCCAGGTCACCGCGGCCTGCCCGGCACCGACCCGGGGCGCCGCCTCGTCCACCACCGGCACCCGGCCACCGGTCGCGCCGACCGGGCGGGTGCCGCGCTCGCGCATCAGCCGCAGCACCGCCGCCGGGCCGGGCACCGGGTGGGTGAGCCGGTCGGTGAAGCCACCGGGCCAGGTGCGCCCGCGGGGCGCCCCGGTGAGCCGGGCCAGAGCACGGTGCACGGCGCGTGGTCGGTACACGGGTTCCTCCTCGGGTAGTGGGGTCGGCACCGGACGCCGGGCCAGGGCATGCCGGTGTCACCCTGGCTTGTGCGCGGTGAGCAGTAGGTAACCCAGGCAGGACTCGGCGACCGCCTGGAGGTCCAGGACCGCTTCGCTGACCTGGCGCAGCACCCGGGGCCCGTACGTGCCGGCGAGGCGCTCGCGTTCGCGCGCCACCGCCTCCCGGGTGGCCTGGTGGGAGCGGCGTACGTGGGGCCCGGCGTCGACGACGTCGACCACCTCGAAACCGGCCGTGCGGACCAGCTCGACGTAGGCCGGCGCGGCCGGCGGCGTCGACATCGGCATCGTCGACCAGATCCGCGCCTGCGCGTCGTCCATCGGCCGGACCAGGGTGAGCTCGGCGAGGACGAGCCGCCCGCCGGGGCGCAGTACCCGGTGCACCTGGTCCAGCGCGGCGGCCTTGTCCGGCACGTGTACCAGCACCTCCAGCGCCAGCGCCGCGTCGAAGCACCGGTCCGGGTACGGCAGGGCGGTGGCGTCGGCCCGGGCGAAGCGGACCCGGTCGGCCAGACCTTCCTTCACCGCGAGCTCTCCGGCGCGCTCGACCTGCCGGCCGCTGAGCGAGACGCCGCTGACCTCGGCGCCGGTCACCCGGGCGACGTGGCGGGTCGGTCCGCCCGTGCCGCAGCCGACGTCCAGGACGTGGTCGCCGGGCCCGACCGCGAGCCGACCGGCGAGTTCGTCGTTGAGTCGTGTCTGTGCCTGCGCGAGGGTGGCCGGGTCGTGCTCGTCGGACCAGTACCCGTAGTGCAGGTTGTCGCCGTAGACGGCGTCGAGGAACGTGCCCATCAGGTCGTAGAACATGGCGACCCGTTCGGCCCGAGTTGCTGGATCTTCGGTCACCTGCGATCTCCCCCGTGGGTTGGCGTTTCTCAGCATAGTGTCGGTCGGTCGCCGCAAACACAACACTGTCTTCATGTAGCTTCTAGGCTGTCGGTGACGTCTTCGTTAGGCTGTGCGCAGAACCCACACCGACTGACGACGGAACGGACGGTGGACCGACTGATGAGCAACTCTGCCAAGGTGCTGGATCGCGCGGAGCGCATCGCCGAGGAGGTGCTGTTCCCGGTGGCGGAGGAGGTCGACGCCGCCGACACTGTCCCGGGCACCCACCTCGACCTGCTCGCCGCCGAAGGCTTCTACGGCCTGGCCGGCCCGCCGCAGTTCAGCGAGATGGCCGCAGAGGAGACCGCCACCGCGGCCCGCGCGTTGGAGATCATCGCCAGCGGATGCCTCACCACGGCGTTCGTCTGGGCACAACACCACAGCGCGGTGATGGCGGCGACGCACAGCCAGCGGCCGGGCATCACCGACCAGTGGCTGGAGCCGCTGTGCCGGGGCGAGCGGCGTGCCGGGCTGGCCATCCTCTCCGCCACCCGGCCCGGCCCCCCGGCGGTCCGCGCCGAGGCGGTCGACGGCGGCTGGCTGCTGCACGGCGCCACCTCCTGGGTGACCGGTTGGGGCCTGGTCGACACGCTGTTCACCGCGGCCCGGGACGCCTCGGACACGCTGGTCTGGTCGTTGCTGGACGCCACCGAGAGCGACACCCTCAGCGTCACGCCGGTCGACATGGTCGCGGTGGCGGCGAGCCGCACCGTGCAGGTCACCTTCACCGGCCACTTCGTGCCCGAGCAGCGGGTCACCGGCACCGTCCCGCACGAGGTCTACCTGCAACGCGACCCGGCGACCCTGCGGTTCAACGGGTCGTTGCCGCTGGGTGTGGCGACCCGCTGCGCCCGGCTGATCGGGCCGAGCCCGCTGGACGCGGCGATCGACGAGTGCCGGGCCACCCTCGACGCCGCCGGCCCGGACGAACTGCCCTCGGCCCGGGGCGCGGCCGCCGCCCTCGCCCTGCGCGCCGCCGGACTGCTGGCCACCACCACGGGCAGCGCGGCTGTGCTGCGGCATCGCCCGGCCGAGCGGCTGATGCGCGAGGCGCTGTTCCTGCTCGTCTTCGGCACCCGCCCGGGCATCCGCGCCGACCTGATCGACCGGCTGCACCGGGGCTGAGCCACCCGCCGACCACGGGCCCGGGGTACGCGTACCCCGGGCCCGTGGTCGGTCAGGGTGCGATGAGGACGTCGGTCACCACGGCGGCGGTCGGTGCCACCGCCGCCGGATCGGTCACCGCGAAGTGGTCGCCGGACACCTGCCGGCGGGTGGTCACGGCACCGTCGGGCAGCCGCTCGCCCAGCGGCACCAGATAGCCGCCGGCCGCCCCGCCCAGCGTGGTCCGGGCCTCCAACAGGTGCACGGTGAGGCCGGGCGCCGCCGGGACCGGATAGCGCACCAGCGCCCGGGTGTGCGCGGCGAAGACCTCGAACAACCGCTCGGCCGAGTCCAGGCCCAGCGACGCCAGCTCGGGCCGGGCGGCGGCCACCCGCGGCCAGGCCGCCCGCAACGCCTCCACCCCGGAGGCGTCCGCGCCCACCGGCGTGTCGTCGGACACCTCGCCCCGGGTCACGTCGGTCAGGAACGCCCGGACCAGTTCGACCGCGCTCGGCTCGGCGGTCGTCCCGGGCGGGCCGACCCAGGGGTCGATCAGCACCGCCGTGCAGGTGCGCCCCGCCTCGGTCAACTGCCGACCCAGCTCGTAGGCCAGCACCGCGCCGAGGGACCAGCCGACCAGGCGTACCGGGGCGTCCGCCGGCAGTGCGGCGGTCACCTCGTCGCGGTAGTGGCGGGCCAGCTCGGTCAGGGTCGGCGGCACGGGGGCCGTGCCGTCCAGCGCGGGCGACGCGATCCCCAGCACCGGCCAGCCGTCCGGCAGCCGCGCGACCAGTTCGCGGTAGCAGAGCAGGTCGCCGCCGACCGGGTGGATCAGCACGACCGGGGCACCGTCGCCGGGCGCCAGCGACTGCACCACCGACGTGCCGGCGGCCCCGTCCCGCTCGTCCAACAGGCGGGCCAGTTCGGCGACCGTACGGTGCTGGTAGAGGGCGGCCAGCGGGAGCCGGCTGCCGAACTCCCGCTCGACCCGGTTCATCAGCTGCGCCGCCTGCAACGAGCTGCCACCGAGGGCGAAGAACGGGTCGTCTACGCCGACCGAGGGCAGGTCGAGCAGGTCCGACCAGAGCGTGGCCAGCCGCCGCTGGGTGGCCGTGTGCGGGGCGCGGAACCGCCCGCCGCTCGGGGCCAGAGCGGCCGCGGCCGCGACCAGGGCGGCCCGGTCCACCTTGCCGTTGCCGGTCAGCGGCAACGTCTCCCGCACCTCGATCACCGGCGGCACCAGGTACCCGGGCAGCGTCGCGCCGAGCGCCGCCCGCACCTCGTCGGCGAAGTCCGGCTTCGCCGCCTCGGCGGCCACGAAGGCGACCAGTGACGCACCCTGCTCGCCCCGGCGGGCGACCACCACCGCGTCGGTCACCCCCGGCTGCCCGACCAGCGCCGCCTCGATCTCGCCCAGCTCCACCCGGAAGCCGTTTATCTTCACCTGCGGGTCGTCGCGGCCGAGGAACTCGATCACCCCGTCCGGGCGGTACCGGCCCAGGTCGCCGGTGCGGTAGAGCCGCTCACCGGTGACCGGGTGGGTGACGAACGCGGCGGCGGTGAGTTCCGGCGCGTGCAGGTACCCGTCGGCCAGCCCCCGCCCGGCGATGTACAGGTCCCCGGGCACCCAGTCGGGCCGGTGGGCGAGCCGCGAGTCGAGGACGTGGAAGCGCTGGTTCCGCAGCGGCCAGCCGTACGGCACGCTGGTCCACTCCGGGGGCACCCGGGCGGGGACGTCGAACCAGTTCGACCAGATCGACGCCTCGGTGGCCCCGCCGAGCGCCACGCACCGCGCCCTCGGGGCGATCTCGGCCAGCTCGCGGCCGAGCGACAACGGCACCCAGTCGCCGCTGACCATCGCCACCCGCAGCGCCGCCGGGCGCTCCCGGTCCGCCGCCGCCCGGACGTAGTCGACGAACATCGCCAGGTAGGCCGGCACCGAGTTCCACACCGTCACGCCCGCCCGGACGGCCAGCTCGTGCAGGTGCACCACCTCGCGGGCCTGACCCGGATCGGGGACGACCACGGCGCCGCCGACGGCCAGCAGGCCGAAGACGTCGTACACGGACAGGTCGAAGGTGAACTCCGAGACGGCCAGCACCCGGTCGTCGGCCCCGACACCGAAGCGGGTGTTCACGTCCACGATGGTGTTGGCCGCGCTCTGGTGGCGGATCGTCACGCCCTTCGGCGTACCGGTGGTGCCGGACGTGAAGATCACGTACGCCAGCGCCTCCGCCTCGTCGGCGACCTCGGCGTCGGGCAGGTCGCCCGGTGGCAGGTCCGCCAACCGCCAGCGGACCGCGTCGGACGGCGCCCCGTCGAGATCGTCGTCGGTCTCGCCGAGCACCGCACGGACACCCGCTCCGGCGAGGATCTGCGCGCGGCGCGGCAGCGGCCAGGCCGGCGCCACCGGCACGTAGGCCGCGCCGCTCATCAGCACCCCGAGCAGCGCGGCGATCTGGTCCACGCCCCGGTCGGCGACGACCGCGACCAGGTCACCCGGGCCGCGTCCGGCGGCCCGCAGCGCGGCGGCCACCGCACCGGCCCGCGCCCGTAGCTGTCCATAGGTCACGGTGCCGGCGGAGGTGACCACCGCGTCGGCGTCCGGGGTGCGACGGGCCCGGGCCAGGAAACCGCCGTGCAGGGTCTGCGTGGCCACCTCGCCGGCGGTGTCGTTGGCCTGCGTCCGGACCGCGAGCTGTCGCTCGGGGGTCAGCCGGTCGCCCCGCGCCGCCGACCAGGCCGCGTCGTCGCCGGCCAGGTCGGCCAGCAGGGCCCGGTACGCGGCGAACATGTCGTCGATCATGCCGGGCGGGTAGAGCCCGTCGGCGGTGTCCCAGCTGAACACCATCTCGCCGGAGCGCATGAACACCTGGTGGTCGAAGGCGACCTGCGGGGTCCGGACCAGCGACTCGCGGCGCTGCCAGCCGAGCAGTTCCAGGAAGACCGGGTCGGTGTCGGAGCCGAGCCCGAGCATGCTGGTGAACACCACCGGCATCCGGGCACCCGAGACCGTCCCGGAACGCCGGTTCAACTCCCGGATGACCGACACCCCGCTGAACGCGCCGTGCGCCATGTCGCGCAGCATCCGGCCGCGCAGCGCGGCGGCGTCGGCGGCGAAGTCGCTCTCCCCACCGGCCGGCGAGCACTCCAGCAGCAGGGTGCTGGCGAAGCTGCCGATCAGCTGGGACACGTCCGGGTGCAGGTTGAGCCGCTCGCCGTACATGATGTTGACGGTGAACCGGTCCTGGCGGCCCCAGTGCCGCAGCACCCGGGCGAACGCGGCGGCGACGGCCATCGTCGGGGTGAGCCGGCGTCGGCGCAGCGCGGCGCTGAACGCGTCGGTCGCCGCGACCGGCAACGTGAAGACGCGCCGTACCAGCGGGCCGTCGTGCCGCCCGCCCCGGCGCAGTGGCAGCTCCGGCGCGCCGGGCAGGTCGTCGAGCCGGTCGGACCAGTACCGGCGGGCCGCCGCGTACTCCGGGCCGTCCCGGCGCTGGTCCAGCTCCCGGCGGTACCGCTCGTAGGTGAAGTCCAGCGGCGCGAGGTCCCCACCGGCGAGCAGGGTGCGCAGCTCCTGGGCGAAGACCTCGCCGGACTGGCCGTCGAAGACGATCAGCCGTCCGGCCATCTGGACCAGGTACTCCCCGTCGTCGCACCAGACGAGGATCCGGAAGGCCGCCGGTCCGGTCAGCGGCGGTCCGTCGCCGGAGAGTTCCCGGCGGCCGGCGGCCAGCAGTTCGGCGCGGCGGTGGGCGGGTTCACCGCGCAGCGAGCGGACGGCCAGCGGCGAGGGCGGGTCGTCCAGGATCCGCACCTGGCCGTCCTCGCCGACCGCGCAGCGCAGCATGGGATGCCGGGCGACCAGGGTGTGCACGGCCGCGGCGAACGCGTCGGTGTCGAAGGGTGGTGCGGCGTACTCCTCGTAGAACAGCGCGGGGCCGCCGAGCTGGAAGTCGCCCAACTCGCCGATCAGGTACGCCTGCTGGAGGTCGCTGAGTCCGAACCCGGTTGCCGTGAGCTGGTCCATCGTGCTCCTCGCTGGGGTGGCCGGCGCTCAGCCGACCGTGAGCTGTTCCCGTACGGCCACGAGCAGTTCCGCGGGCGTCGGGCGGTCGAACACCTCGAACAGGGGCAGCGAGACACCGAATTCCTCGGCGACGTGGTGCACGAGGGCGGCGGCGGCCATCGAGTCGCCGTCGAGGTCGGTGAAGAAGTCGGCGTCGTCGGTGACCGACTGCTGGAAGATGAACTCCCAGACCTTGCGCATTCTCTGCAGGTCGTCCATGCCAGGCTCCTCGTCGCTGGTCGGGGGCACAACTGGCCGGGGCTCACACGATGGCGCGTAGCGCGAGCCGGGCCAGGGGCGCCGTCCGGTCGGTACGGTGCTCGTAGTGGTCGGCTCCGGTGGCGACCGCGCTCACACCCCGGACGCCGACGAACCGCAGCGGTTCCGGCTCCCACCGGCGGGACGCGTTGTCCACCCAGCACAGCCGGGTCTCCGGGCGGCTGACCCCGGCCACCAGCGCGGCCAGCGATCGGGCGGCCAGGTTGCTCAGCGCGATGCCCTCGCCGCCGTAGCCGCCCGCGTGCCCGAGCCCGGTGTCCCGGTCGTAGACCACCTCGGGCTCGGTGTGCCGGTGCAGCCCGTACACGCCGTTCCAGCGGTGTGACACCGGCACGTCGGCGAGGTCGGGCAGCAGCTCGCCCAGGGTGCGGCGGAGCCGGTCGTGGGCCCGGCGGTCGGCGGCCCGGCCACGGTCGGTGGCCGACCCGAACCGGTAGTAGGCGCCCCGACCACCGAGCACCAGCCGGTCGTCGAGGGTGCGTTGCAGGTAGCCGAACTGGTAGCGGCCGTCGGCGACGGTCCGGTGGTCGGTCAGGCCCAGCCGCTGCCAGGTCGCGTCGTCCAACGGTTCGGTGGCCAGCACGTACGAGTGCAGCGGCAGCACCCGGCGGGCGTGTCCGGGCAGCCGACCGGTGTAGCCCTCGGTGGCGCAGAGCACCGACCGGGCGCGCACCGTGCCGGAGTCGGTGACCAGCAGGCCCGGGGCGATCCGCAGGGCCCGGGTCCGTTCGGCGACGCGGACCCCGCGACGTTCGACGGCGGCGAGCAGCCCGCGTGCGATGCGGGCCGGCTGCACGGCGGCGCAGTGCGGCGTGTACGCGGTGGCGCGTACCCCGGTCAGTCCGATCTGCTCGGCGGCCGACGGCCCGACGGTGAGCGTGAGGCCGGTGATGCCGAGCTTGTCCCGTACCTCCTGCCAGCCGCGCAGCCGGTCGACCTGCGGCGCGCTGCGGGCGACGTAGAGCGAGCCGCCGTGCCGCCAGTGCGCGTCGATGTCCTCCGCGGCGAACACCCGGCGTAGCTCGTCGAGGGTGCGTTGACCGGCCCGGTACAGCCGCATCGCGGCCATCGGCCCGTGCCGGCGGATCAGGCCGGGCAGCAGCGCCGGCATCTCGGCGGTGCACCAGCCCCCGTTGCGCCCGGAGGCCCCGAACCCGGCCCGGCCGGAGTCGACCACCACGATGGACAGCTCGGGACGGTGCACGCTGAGGTAGTAGGCGGTCCACAGGCCGGTGTAGCCGGCGCCGGCGATCGCCACGTCAGCGGTGGTGTCGCCGTCCAGCGGCGGTCGGGGAGCGAGCTGGTCGGCGGGGAGCCCGTCGAGCCAGAGCACCCGGTCGGCGGTGCCGGTGACCGACGGTGGGCGGGTCACGCCGCCGCCACCTCGCGGGCCAGCGCCCGCCGGTCGATCTTCCCGACCGGCGTGTACGGCAGCGCGGGCGCGATGTGCAGCCGGTCGGGCAGCTTGAAGTCGGCCAGTCCGCGCTCACGGAGGAAGTCGTGCAGGTCCCCGAGGCCGGGCGGGGTGTCCCGGGCGACGATCACCGCGCAGGTCTTCTCGCCGAGGCGGGCATCCGGCACCGGCACCACGGCGGCGGTGCGGACCGCCGGATGCGCGATCAGGTGGGCCTCGACCTCGTCGACGGAGATCTTCTCGCCACCCCGGTTCACCACGTCCTTGATCCGACCGGTCACCACCAGCCGCCCGGCGGCGTCGCGGCGGACCAGGTCACCGGTGCGCAGGAACCCGTCGGCGGTGAAGACCGTGCGGTTGTGCTCGGGCACCGCGTAGTAGCCGCGCAGCGTGCACGGACCTCGGGCGAGCAGTTCGCCGACCTCGCCGTCGGGCACGTCGCGGTCGGCCTCGTCCACCACGCGCAGCTCGTCGGCGGGGCTCAGCGGGGTGCCCTGGCTGGTGGCGGCGGCCTCGTCGCCCTCGTCCGGCCGGGTGAAGCAGAGCACCCCCTCGGCCATCCCGAACCAGTGCGTCAGCGTGGCGCCGGTGGCCGGGCGCACCCGGCGGGCCACCTCCGGGCTGAGCGTGGCGCCACCCACCTCGATGACCAGCTTCGACAGGTCGGCGCCGAAGATCCCGGCCGTCTCCGTCCACACCGGCAGCAGCGCCGGCATCAGCGTGGTCAGCGTGACCTGCTCGGCTGCGACCAGCGGGAACACCTCGTCCGGGGCCGGGCTGGCGGCGAGCACGGCCCGTCCGCCGGCCCGCAGCGCCCCCAGCACCCCGGGGCAGCCGAGCGCGGCGTTGTGCGCCACCGGCAGCGCGGCCAGGTACGCGCCGTGCTCGTCGAAGCACATCGCCTCGGCGGTGGCGCGCAGTTGGAACGCGTAGTCGTCGTGGGTGCGCGGGATCAGCTTGGGCAGCCCGGTGGTGCCGCCGGAGAGGAGGAAGAACGCCACGTCCGACGGGTCGGGTGCGGGCAGGTCCACCGGCTCGGCGTCGACGTCGCGCAGCGCGGTCAACTCCTGCGCCTCACCGGCCACCAGGACGTGCCGGACCGACGGCACCGCCTGACGGACCGCCCGGGCCAGGTCCCGGTGGTCGGTGCCGGCCACCACGTCGGGCACCACGAGCGCCACCGCGTCGGCGTACTCGGCGAGGTAGACCAACTCGGCCCGGCGGTGCGCGGGCAGCGCCAACACCGGCAGCGCGCCGAGGCGAAAAAGCGCCACACACGTCACCACGAAGTCGGGGGTGTTCGGCAGTTGCAAGACCACCCGGTCACCGGGCCCGACGCCGAGCGCGACCAGCCCGGCGGCCAGCCGGTCGGCCCGGGTGTCCAGTTCGCGGTACGTGTGCCGGCCGTGCCGGGTGACCACCGCGATCCGGTCCGGGTCCCGGGCGGACCAGGGTCGCAGCAGGTCACCCAGCACTTCGCCACGCCAGATGCCGTCCCGGCGGTAGCGCTGGGCGAACTCGTCGGGCCAGGGTACGCATCCGGTCAGCATGCTCGGCCTCCAGGACGTGCCATCGGGGAAGCTACCCGCCGCAGCGGACCGCCCGACGCTATGCGACGTTTCTTCTCTCGCGCAAGTGTCTGTTGTTTCTGGTCGGCGAATCCTACATGCGTCATCTATCGTGGGCGTGCCCCGGCAAACCCGAAGCGTGGGAGAAGACGATGTGGATAGTCGTGGACTACGACCGCTGTGACAGCTACGGGGTCTGCGCCGACAGCGCCCCGGAGGTGTTCGAGATCCGGGACGACGACCTGATGTACGTGCTGGCCGAGCAGCCGTCGGCGGAGCAGTTGCCGCAGGTGGAGACGGCGGTACGCGGCTGCCCGAAGCTCGCCCTGTCGTTGCGCGGGGAGTGAGCGTCGTGGCGGAGGCGGTGATCGTCGCGGCGGCGCGTACCCCGATCGGCCGGCGGGACGGGTGGCTGCGCGGGCTCAAGGCGGTCGAGCTGCTGCGTACCGTGCAGCGGGAGGTGCTGGACCGGGCCGGTCTGCCGGCCTCGGCGGTGGACCAGATCATCGGTGGCTGTGTCACCCAGGTCGGCGAGCAGAGTCTCAACGTCACCCGCAACGCCTGGCTGAGCACCGGGCTGGACCCGGAGGTCGCCTGTACCACCGTGGACGTCTCCTGCGGCTCGGCGCAGCAGGCCAACCATCTGATCGCCGCGCTGATCAGCGCCGGGGCGATCGACGTGGGGATCGCCTGCGGAGTGGAGTCGATGTCCCGGGTGCCGGTGGGCACCAACCTCTACCAGGGCCCCGGCCACTACAAGACCGACGACTACCCGTGGGACGACCCGCCGAAGGCACAGTTCGGCGGCGCGGAGCGGATCGCCGCGAAGTACGGCGTCGACCGGGCCGGCGCCGACGCGTACGGGCTGCGGTCGCAGCGGCGCGCGGCGGCGGCCTGGGCGCAGGGACGCTTCGACACCGAGGTGGTCGCGGTGCGTGCCCCCACGCCCGGGGGCGGCACCGTCGAGGTGACCCGGGACCAGGGGCTGCGCGAGAGCACCCCGGACGGGTTGGCCGGGTTGAAACCCACCGTCGAGGGCGGCGTACACACCGCGGGCACCACCTCGCAGATCTCCGACGGCGCGGCGGCGATCCTGTGGATGTCGGCCGAGCGGGCCGCCGCGCTCGGGCTGCGGCCCCGGGCTAGGCTGTTGCACCAGGTGGTGACCGGCTCCGATCCGGCGCTGCTGCTGGAGGGGCCGGTGGTGGCCACCCGCAAGATCCTCGACCGGGCCGGGATGCGGCTGTCCGACATCGATGTCGCCGAGGTCAACGAGGCGTTCGCGGCCGTCGTGCTCGCCTGGATGGCGTCCCACGACGCGGATCCGGAGCGGGTCAACGTCAACGGTGGCGCCATCGCGCTGGGCCACCCGCTGGGCGCCTCCGGCACCCGACTGCTGGTCAGCGCCCTGCACGAGCTGGAACGCACCGACCGGGAACTGGCTCTGGTCACGATGTGCTGCGGCGGGGCGCTGGGCACCGCCTCGATCCTGCAGAGGATGTGATCGCGGTGCACGGGTCCTACCGCGACGCCGGGGACTTCTACCGCGAGGCCCGCGATGACCTGGCCGGCCCGCTGGACGGCATCCGGGTGCTGGACGTGACGAAGGTCTGGTCCGGTCCGCTGACCAGCGCGATCCTCGCGGACATGGGCGCCGACGTGATCCGGGTGGAGTTGCCGCACGGACGCGACGGCGAGGTGCCGCCCCGGATCCCGGGCACCGGCCTGTCCTGGTTCCGACAGACGGTCAACCGCAACAAACGCAGCGCCGGGCTGGACCTGCGGGAGCCGGCCGGGCGGGAGACCTTCCTGCGGCTGGTCAGCACGGCCGACGTGGTGGTGGAGAACTACCGCCCCGGCACGCTCGACGGGTGGGGGGTGGGCTGGGCGCAGTGCCGGGCCGTCCGCCCCGACCTGGTCTTCGTCTCGATCTCCGGCTGGGGCCAGTACGGCGACCGGCGTACCGAGGCGGCCTACGACCCGATCGTGCAGGCGGCCAGCGGTTGGATGTCGCTCAACGGCCCGCCGGGGGCCGGTCCGGTCCGGGCGCCGACGTTCCTCGCCGACGAGCTGGCCGGGCTGCACGGGGCGATCGGCGCGCTGGCCGCTCTCTGGCACCGGGCGCGTACCGGTGAGGGACAGCACGTGGACGTGGCGATGTTCGACGCCATGCTCGCCGGCAGCGCCGGCCTGCACACCCTCGCGGCGGCCGGACGTCCGCCCGACAGGTGGGGCAACCAGACCGACTTCGTGGTGCCGGCCAACGTCTACGACTGCGCCGACGGGCAGGTCTACCTCGCCGTCGCGCTGGACCGGCACTGGCGGGAGTTGGCCGAGGCGATGGGCCGCCCGGAGCTGGCCCGTGCCCCCGGGCTCGGGCGCGCGGCCGACCGGCTGGCCAACCGGGTCGAGGTGGACGCGGCGGTGGCCGGCTGGTGCCGGGGACGGACGGCGGACGCCGTGGTCGCCGAGCTGGTCGGGCGGGGTCTGACCGTCTCCCGGGTACGCACCGTGGCCGAGGTGGCCGCCGATCCGTACCTGGCGCAGCGGGCGATGCTGCAACCCACCGTGCTCAGCGACGGCAGCACCGCCCCGATCGTCGGTCCGGCGGCGAAGTTCTCCCGCACCCCGACGCGGGTGCGGCATGGTGCGCCGGCCCCCGGGCAGCACACCGCGCAGGTGCTCGACGAGCTCGGTCTGGTGCCCGTCGAGGTGGCAAAAAAAACATACGACACCACTTGCTGACCCCGTCGCCGGTGGGTCAGTATGTTGGCGCGGAACAGATACAACATACGCGTCAGTGGAGTGTTGTATCGCGTTCGGTCGGCAGTCGTCCGACAGGGGAGGTTGGCTTGACCACTCAGCTTCGAGCTCTGGTGACCGGCGTCTCGCGGGGAATCGGGCGTGCGACGGCGCTACGGCTCGCCGAACAGGGCTACGCGGTGGCCGGTTGCTACAGCAGCGCCAGTGAGGCGGCGGCCAAGACCCGGGCCGAGGTCGCGGCGTTCGGCGTGCCGGTGTACTTCGCGCCCTGCGACGTGACCGACCTGGCCGCGGTGGAGGCGTTCGTCGGCGCCGCCGAGGAGGCGGTGGGCCCGATCGACTGTCTGGTCAACAACGCCGGCATCACCCGGGACAGCCCCCTGGTGCTCTCCACCGAGGCGGACTGGTCGGCGGTGATCTCGACCAACCTCACCGGCACCTGGAACTTCTGCCGCGCGATGACCTTCCGCTTCATGAAGCGTCGGGCCGGCGTGGTGGTCAACATGTCCTCGGTGGCCGGCGTGTACGGCAACACCGGCCAGACCGCGTACGCCGCCAGCAAGGCCGGCATCATCGGGCTGAGCCGCTCGCTGGCCAAGGAGGTGGCCCGGTACGACATCCGGGTCAACGTGGTCGCCCCGGGCTTCATCGAGACCGACATGACCGACGCGCTCTCCGGCAAGCTGCGCGAGCAGGCCCTCGGACAGATCGCCCTGCGCCGCTTCGGCCGCGCCGAGGACGTCGCCGACCTGGTCGAATTTCTCTGCTCGCCGCGCGCCGGGTACATCACCGGCCAGGTGTTCCAGGTCGACGGGGGGATTACGTTGTGAGCGCCCCCACCGTCACCACCCGCCGCTGCCCGCCCGGCGCCGCACCGCTGGCCGCCGTCGACGACCTCCAGGTCACCGCCGTGGGCGAGCGCGTCGAGGTGATCGCCGCGGTGCCGGTCCGCCCGGACGACCCGAACCTGTGCGGCCACTTCCCCGGCTTCCCGGTCTTCCCGGGCGTGTTCGTCATCGAGGCCCTCGCGCAGGCGGTCGACATCGCGTTGCGGGGCACCGGCCGACCCCGGCTGCGTCTGTGCGCGGTGGAGGCCGTGCGCTTCCTGGCGCCGCTGCTGCCACCGGACCGGTTGACCCTGGACATCGTGGCCACCGCCGACGGGCCCGACCGCTGGGCGGTGGTCGCCTCGGGTCGCCGCGACGACGGCACCGTGACCGTGACGATGCGGGCCCGCTTCGACGGCGCCGACCTCGTCGACGCGACCGGCACCGCGTCCGACCCGTCGGGCTCGCCCACCGTCACCGGGGGAGGGCTGGGGCACCACCAGGTCCGGGCCATCCTGCCGCAGCGTTACCCGCTGCTGCTGGTCGACCGGGTGCGGGGACTCGCGCCCGGCGATCGGATCGAGGCGGTCAAGACGGTCACCGCCACCGAGCCCTGCTACCGGGCCCTGACCGACGACGCGCCGCCCGGCGACTACGCGTACCCGGCGTCGCTGCTGGTGGAGTCGCTCGGGCAGACCGCCGCCCTGCTCTGGCTCGCCGGGTCGGACAGCCCGGTCGGCGACGAGCACGTGCTGATGTTCGTCGGCGCACGGAACTTCTCCTTCGACGGCGTCGCCTACCCCGGCGACGTGCTGCGTCACGTAGTCCACCTGGAACGGGTGATCGCCGACACCGCCTTCGCCACCGGCGAGACGTACGTCGGCGACCGCCGCATCGCCCGCGTCGGGACGCTGATGGCGGCCCGACGCCCGCGTACGGCGCTCACGGCCACGGCCGGCGCCGAGACCGCCACCTCGGGAACCGTCGGCGTCCCCACCAGCCGGGACTCGTCCCGGCCTGGGGTGCCGCCGGCTTCGTCAAACCTCCGCTGGAAAGGCTGACCTGTCATGACGCAGACCGACCCCCGCATGGCCGAACTCCGCGAGATCGTGGCGGAGGTGCTGGAGCTCGAGCCGGAGGAGCTCACCGAGACCGGCGACTTCGCCGAGGACTACGAGGCCGACTCGCTGCGGGCGATCGAGATCCTGGCGCGGATCGACAAGAAGTTCAAGATCGAGATCCCGCAGTCGGAGTTGCCGCAGCTCAACAACCTCAAAGCGGTCTACGACGCGGTGGTGCGTCACTCAGCCGACCAGGCCTGAGCATGAACCGGGTCGTGGTGACCGGGCTCGGCCCGGTGTCCAGCATCGGGATCGGCGTCTCCGCGTTCACCGACGGCCTGCGTGAAGGCCGATCCGGCATCTCACCGATCCGCAGCTTCGACGCCAGCGGCTTCCCCCACCGCAACGCCGGTGAGGTGCCCGGGTTCCGCCCGGAGGCGCTGCTGGATCGGATCGACGTGGCGTGCTGGGGGCGGTCCGCGCAGTTCGCGGCCGCCGCCGCCCGGCTGGCCCTGGCCGACTCCGGTCTCGACCCGGCGGCGGTCGCGCCGGAGCGTGCCGGCGTGGTCGTCGGCACCACCAGCGGCGAGTCGGTGGTGGTCGAGGCGGTAACCGCCCAACAGGTCGAGTCCGGCTTCGGCGGGATGGATCCGGACCTGCTCCGGCAGGTGCCGGCGGGTCGGCTCGCCCACGCGGTGAGCACCGAACTGGACCTGGCGGGGGAGTCGCTGACCCTGGCCACCGCCTGTTCGGCCAGCAACTACGCGATCGGCTACGCGTACGACATGCTGGCCACCGGTGAGGCGGAGGTGATGTTCGCCGGCGGCGCCGACTCGGTCTGCCGCTGGGCCCACGCCGGCTTCTACCGGCTGGGGGCGCTCACCGCCGACGCCTGTTCCCCGTTCGACCGGGACCGCTCCGGCATCCTCACCGGCGAGGGCGGCGCCATCCTGATGTTGGAGACCCTCGACCACGCCCGCGCCCGAGGGGCGCGCGTCTACGCCGAGGTCCTCGGGTACGGCGTCAACTGCGACGCCAACCACCCCGTCGCGCCGGACCGGGGCAGCATCGCCGCCTGCATGCGTGCCGCCCACCGCAACGCCTCGGTCAAGCCGGCCGACGTGGACTACATCTGCGCCCACGGCACCGGCACCCCGGCCAACGACTCGGTGGAGGCCCAGGCCATCTTTGACGTCTTCGGTGACCGGGTGCCCCCGGTCAGCTCGATCAAGTCGATGATGGGGCACACCATGGGCGCGGCGAGCGGCTTCGGCGCGATCGCCGGGACCCTCGCCATCGCGCACGGGTTCCTGCCGCCGACGATCAACTGGGCCAATCCGGATCCGGCCCTGTCCGGGCTGGACCCGGTGCCGAACACCGCCCGGCAGGCGCGTGTCCGGGTGGTGCAGAACAACGGGTTCGCCTTCGGCGGCAACAACGCCATCGTCCTGATCGGAGCCGTCGAATGAGCGGAGTCGTGATCACCGGATGGAGCACGGTCAGCCCGGCCGGGGTGGGCCGTACCGCGCTGGCCGAGCGACTGGCTGCGGTCGCGCCGGGCGTCCGCGCCGGCGCATCGGGCCCGGTCGAACCGCCCCGGGCCGAGCCGGTCGACGTGGCCGCGCTGAGCGACGAGCCGCTGCCCACGCCGACCGGACACGCGCTGGTCGACTTCGACGTCCGCAGCCACCTGGGCCGCAAGGGCACCAGCTTCTACGACCGGGCCACCGCGCTGTCGGTGGTGGCCTGCGGCGACGCGCTGCGCGACGCGGGTGTCGACCTGGACGACACCAACCGCGCCCGGCTCGGCCTGGTGCTGGGCACCTCGCTGGGCAGCTTCCGCTCCACCAGCGACTACACCCGGGAGACGCTGGTCCAGGACAAGCCGTACCTGGTCAACCCGGTGCTGTTTCCCAACACCGTGATGAACTGCGCGGCCGGTCAGGCCGCGATCCGGCACGGCCTGCGCGGGGTCAACGCCACGGTGGCGACCGGCTCGCTGGCCTTCCTCGACGCGCTGCGCTACGGCAGCAACGCCATCGCCCGGGGCTACGTCGACGCGATGCTGGTCGGCGCGGTGGAGGAGTTCAGCCCGCACCGGGCCTGGACCACCTGGCTGACCGGGCGCCCCGACCAGCCGGTGCCGACCGGGGAGGCCGCCGTGGTCTTCGTGCTCACCCGTGCCGAACAGCCCGCCTGGGCCGGCGTACGCCGGGAGGCGGAGGTGCTCGCGCTGGCCACCGCGTACGGCCCGGGTGGCGGTCCGGCCGCCGACCGTGCGCTGACCGGATGCGTCGTGCGGGCGGTCCGCCGGGCCGGCGTCGATCCGGCCGAGGTGGACTGCGTCCTGACCGGCGAGACCGGCGAGGACGACACCGACGAGTTCGACCCCGCCTGCGCGGCGCTCGGCCAGGTGCCGACCCGGATCCGGGCCAGCCGGTTGTTCGGGCGCTGCGACGCCGCCACCGGCGGACTCGCGCTGGCCACCTTCCTCGCCTCGGCGCCGGCCGGCGACACGCCGCGACTGGCGCTGATCACCTCGCGCAGCCCGGAAGGCGGCACCGCTGCCGCCATCGTCAGGGGGTGGCCGGGTGCCGGCGCGTCTGACCGCTAGCGAGCTGCGCACCTGCCTCGGCGACGGGGACCGGACCTTCGCCGGCCTGCTGGCCGGGGCCAGCGGGATCGGTCCGCTGCGGCACGGCGACCCGACCGCCCTCAACGTCGCCCACGGCTACCACATCGACGACGGCGCGGACCGGGCCTTCGCGGCCAGCCGCTGGGTGGCCGACTGCGCCGCCCGGGCGGTCGCCGCCGGTGGGTTGGACCCCCGGCGTCGCCGCGTGATCGCCCTGGTCGGCACCGGCCTGCGGGAGTTGGCGGCGGTGGAGGCGTACGCCACCGGCGGTGACGCGTTCGGCGCCCACCGGCTGCACTTCGGCGACGCGGTGCACGCGGCCGTACCCGGCCTGCGGGAGGTGGTGACCGTCAGCAACGCGTGCAGCGCCGGCGGACACGTCCTGGCCCTCGCCGAGGACCTGCTCATGCTCGCCGACGCCGACGCCGTGCTGGTCTGCGGCGTCGACGCGACCACCGAGTCGATGCTGGCGATGATCGGCCGGGTCGTCGACCATCCCACCGAGGCGGTCCGGCCGTTCGACGCCGACCGGCAGGGTGTGCTGCTCGGCGACGGTGCCGCCGCGGCGGTGCTGGTACCCGACGACGACACCCGTCCCGCCCTGGCCCGGGTCGTGGCCACCGGCCTGTCCTGCGACGCCCACCACGAGACCGCCCCGTCGGTGGCCGGGATCACCCGGGCGATGCGGGACGCGCTGGCCCGCGCCGGCCGGGAACCGGCCGAGGTCGACCTGGTCGTGGCACACGGCACCGGCACCGCGCTCAACGACCCCGCCGAGTGTGAGGCGCTGCGCCAGGTGCTGGTGGCCGGCGGAGCGGACCCGCTGGTGACCGCCGTGAAGGGCGCCACCGGGCACACCTCCGGGGCGGCCGCGCTGGTCAACCTCGACGTGGCACGGCGCTGCCTGAGCCAGCGCCGGGTGCCGCCGGTGGTGGGGCTTCGCCAGCCGCTGCCCGAGGGCACCGGACTGCGGTTCCCCACCGTGGCGACCGGGCACACGGCCCGGCTGGTCCAGTCCGACGCGTTCGGCTTCGGCGGCGTCAACGCCGTCACCCTGGTGGAGGCCCCGTGACCAGCCCACTGACCGCCCCCGGCCCGACCCGGTCCACGGGCACCACCGCCCCGGTGACGGTGCGGGTGGCCGGGTGGAGCCTGCACCTGCCCGAGGCGGACGGTCTCGCCGCCGACCTGGCCGCGTGGTCCGACACGTCGGCGTCGCGGCTGACCGCCACCTTGGCCGACGCGGTGCCCGCCGACCGCGCCCACCAGGTGCTCGGCCGCAAGGGCCTGTTGTACAAGGAACCCGCCACCCGGCTCGCGCTCTGCGCGGTGCATCGCGCGCTCGGCCTGCCGCCCGGCCGCCACCTGCCCGACGGCGTCGACCCCCGGACCGCGGTGGTGGTCGCCGGCAACCTCGGCAACGTCGCCACCGTCGCCGACCTGGCCCGCACCGTGCACGCTGAGGGCGGTCGCGCGGTCAGCCCGCTGGCCGCCCCGAACGCGTCCAGCAACGTGGTGGCCAGCACCGTGGCGCTCTGGTTCGGTCTCGGCGCGGCGAACCTGATGGTCTGCTCCGGCGCCACCGCCGGCCTGGACGCGGTCCGCGCGGCGATGCTGCTGCTGCGCGCCGGACGGGCCGATCGGGTGCTGGTGGTGGGCGCCGAACCGGCCGACGAGGTGGCCACTGAACTGCACCAGGCGGGTCGCCCGGCTTTCCCGCTGCGCGCCGGTGCCGCCTGCCTGGTGCTCACCACCACCGCCGTACCCGGCACGGGACCCGTGCTCGGGCCGTCCGACGGGCGGGCCGCGTACCGCCGGATCGGGCCGGGCGGCTTCGACCCGGCGGCCCGCTGGGGGGACTGCTACGGTGCGGCCGGCGTGGTGAACCTGGCGCTGGCCGCGACGCTGCTGGACGCCGGACTGCCCGGCCCGGTCGCGGTCGCCTGCGGCGACGACACCGACGGTCGGCGCGAACTGCTCCTCGACGCCGCCCCCGGAGCTGGACGATGATCACGGCCCCGACGGTGCACGAGCTGACCCCCGGAGCGCCCGGGGGAGACCTGGTGGTGCTCGCCCACGGCCTGGAGGACTCCTGGGAGTCGTGGCGTCCCCTCGCCCGGGCCTTCGACCCCCGCTGGCACGTGGTCGCCCTGGACCTGCCGTGGCGGGCCGGCAACGACTACCGGTGGCGTCGCCAGGGCAGCCCGGCGCAGTGGCTGGCCGCCGGGCTGGCCGGGCTGCCCCGACCGGCGGACACCGTCGTCGCGCACTCCTTCGGCGCGAACGCGACGCTGGAGCTGCTGGCCGGCGGCCAGCCGGCGGCCCGCGCGACGGTGCTGATCTGCCCGCTGTACTGCCCGCCCGAGCAGCCGATCACCTGGCAGGTCTTCGACCGGGCACGGCGTACCTTCGACCGGCACGTCCGCGACGGGCTGCGGCTGCGCGTCGGCGCGCGGCTGCGCAAGCTGGACGCCGCGTTGCTGGACGCGATGTTCGCCAAGGCCATCGACCGGATCGGGCCGGCCGGCTTCCTCACCGTCTTCGACCAGTTCGTCAGCAGCGGCGGGCTGGCGCTGACCACGGTGGACATCCCGACGTTGATCCTCGCCGGCGGGGCCGACCCGACCCTGTCCCCGGCCGCCGCCGCCACGCTGGGCCGGGACATGCCCCGGGCCACCCTGCTGGTGCACGAGCACTACGACCACTTCTGCCACGTCCGCCACGCCGACGAGGTCGCGGAGCAGGCCGCCCGGTTCGTCGGTGAGGCGAACCGGGTGACGGTACGTCCCTGACGACAGGAGCAGCCACCATGACCAGTGCGCCCACCGCCCCGCTGACCGTCCTGGTCGGGCGGCCCCGGTACGAGGGGGCCAACATCCGCACCTGGATCGGTTTCAAGCACTTCATCTACCTCGTCGAGGAGGCGGTGCTGCAGTGGCTGCGGGACCGTGGCCCCGGTGCCCGCGACCTCTTCCACTCCCACGGCCTGGGCGTCGAGATCGTCGACTGCTCGGTGCAGTTGCCGGCGGTCCTGGAGGTCGACGACGAGGTGCGGGTGGAGGTGGACGGGGAGTCCGCCGGTCGGCTGACGGTGCGGATGACGGTGTTCCGCGACGGCCGCGAGCAGGTGGTGCTGCGCGGCAAGGTCCGGGTGGCGCTGGTCGTGGAGCCCGCCGCCACCACCTCCGCGCCCGCCCCCGCGCACCTGGCGGACCTGGTGGTGCCCACCCTCGGCGCCGCCGCGACGGTGGCCCGCCCCGACCACCGGCCGATCCGCCCCGGCGAGACCGTCGCGGACGTGCTCACCCCGGTCGGATCCCGGTCCTTTCTGTGGACCTGGCGGGCGCCCTACTTCTACTGCCACTTCTCCGACCGGGTGCAGCACTCCGGCTACGTCCGCGCGCTGGAGGAGGTGGTGGACCGGTTCCTGGCCGCCCGGGGCATCTCGGTGGGCCGGCTGGTCCGTGAGCGCTCCTGGATCCCGGTGGTCTCCCGGGCCCGGGTCCGGATGGTCGAGGCGGCGCGGATGGAGGAGGACGTGCACACCGTCCTGACCGTCACCGACGTGCTGCGCGGGGTCATGTTCGACGCGCGGATGGACTGCTACGTCCGGCGCGGCGAGCGGCTCGTGCACACCGCCACCGCGAGCATCCTGCACGGGTACGCGATCAGCGCCGGCCCGCAGGCCGGCGAGCTGGCCGAGTTCGACGACGAGGTGTTGCGTGCGCTCGCCGGTGGTGTGGCATGAAGCGACGGCCCCGGCTGTACTTCTCCTTCCGCAGCCCGTACAGCTGGCTGGCGGTGCACCGGCTGCGCACCGAGGTGCCGGACCTGTTCGCCCACGTCGACTGGTACCCGTACTGGGACCCGGACGAGAAGACCAACGCGGCACTGGCCGAGCGGGGCGCCGAGCTGCACTACGTGCAGATGAGTCGGGCCAAGCACCGCTACCTGCTGGTGGACACCAAGCGGCTGGCGCAGCGCGCCGGTCTGCCGATGGCCTGGCCGATCGACGTGGACCCGTGGTGGGACCTGCCGCACCTGGCCTGGCTGCTGGCCCGCCGCGCCGGTCGGGCGGTGCCCTTCTACGACGCGCTGGTGGCGGCCCGCTGGGAGCGTGGCGAGGACATCTGCACCCCGGAGGTCATCGCCCGGGCCGCCGCCGAGGCGGGCATCGACCCGGTGGCCGCACAGAGCGCCCCGCAGGACGAGACGCTGCGCGCGGAGGGGGTCGACTGCCTGGCCGCCGCGTACGACGACGACATCTTCGGCATCCCGTACCTGCGCTTCGGCCGGCACCGCTTCTGGGGTCTGGACCGGGTGGACCACTTCCTGGCCGCGTGGCGACCGGAGACCGCGCCCACGGCGGACCCGAGTCCCGCCGTACCGGCGGCGGTGCTGGCGGGTGCCGCCTTCGACACCGACACCGCGGGAGGTTGCGGATGACCGGACGTACGCCGGCCGAGGAGCGTCTGCGTCGGCAGCGGCAACTGGCGGCGACCTGTCGGCTCTTCGCCCGGTACGGGTTCGACGAGGGAGCCGGGGGCCACGTCACGGCCCGCGACCCGGAGGACCCGGACCGGTTCTGGATCAACCCGTTCGGCATGCACTTCGGACACGTCCGGGTCAGCGACCTGCTGCTGGTGGACGCGGGCGGGGAGGTGCTGGAGGGCACCGGGCGGATCAACCCGGCCGGGTACGTCATCCACTCGCACGTGCACGCCGCGCGTCCCGACGTGGTCGCCGCCGCGCACACCCACTCCACCCACGGGCGGGCCTGGTCGGCGCTGGGCCGTCCGCTGGACCCGATCACCCAGGACGCCTGCGCCTTCTACCAGGACCACACCGTGTTCGCCGACTACACCGGGGTGGTGCTCGCCGACGAGGAGGGCAAGCGGATCGCCGACGCCCTCGGCGACACCAAGGCGGTGGTGCTGCGCAACCACGGCCTGCTGACCGTCGGCGGTTCGGTGGCGGAGGCGGCCTGGTGGTTCATCGCCATGGACCGCAGCGCCCAGGTGCAGCTGCTGGCCGAGGCGGCGGGCCGGCCGATCCTGATCGGCCCGGACGAGGCCGCCGAGACCCGGCGCGTCATCGGCACCCCGGGGATCGCCCGGCTGAACTTCCGGCCGCTGTACGCCGACATCGTGCGGGCCCAGCCGGACCTGCTGGACTGAGCCGGAGGGAACGGGATGGCCGTACTGCTGAGGGACCTGGCCGGGGCCTCCGGTGCGCCGGCACTGTCCGACGCCGACGGTGAGCTCGACTGGACCGACCTCGACGCGCGGGTCAACCGGTGGATCCGGTTGCTGCGCGCCGAGGGGCTGCGGGTCGGCGACACCATGGCGGTGGTCTGCGGCAACCGGCGGGAGACGTTCGAGGCGCTGCTCGCCGCCCTGCACACCGGGGTGACGGTGGTACCGGTCAACTGGCACCTGACCGCGCCGGAGATCGCGTACCTGCTGGCGGACTCGGAGAGCCGGCTGGTGCTGACCGAGCCGGCCTACGCGCCGGTGGTCGACGAGGCGGTGCGGACCGCCGTGGTGCGGGTGCGGCAGCTCGTGACGGGGGAGCGTGACGTCGGCGACGCGGTCGCGGTCGAGCCGCTGCTGTCCGGTCTGCCCGCCGACGAGCCGCCGGAGCAGGTCTGCGGTTCCACCATGCTCTACACCTCGGGCACCACCGGAGCGCCCAAGGGCGTACGCAACGGGCTGTTCCGCACCGGCGCGCCGTTCGGGCGGGTGGAACGGCTGCTGGCGTACGCCGGGCACGTCCTGTCCGTGCCGGCGCGGGGCGCGGTGCTGCTGGTCGGTCCGTGGTACCACTCCGCGCAGCTGTTCTTCGCGCTGTTGCCGCTGCTGCGCGGCAGCCGGCTGGTGCTGCACGAGCGTTTCGATCCGCAGGTGTTCCTGGCTGCGGTGGCCGCGCACCGGATCACCGCCTGCCACCTGGTGCCGACCCAGTTCGTGCGGCTGCTGCGGCTGGACGACGCCGTCCGGGCCGCCGCCGACGTGCGGAGCCTGCGGGTGGTGTGGCACGGCGGTGGGCCCTGCCCGGTCGAGGTGAAACGACAGATGATCGAGTGGTGGGGACCGGTGGTGGTCGAGTACTACGCGGCCACCGAGGCGGGGGTGGTCACGCTGATCGGGGCCGAGGACTGGCTGCGGCGGCCGGGCAGTGTCGGTCGGGCGGTACCCCCCAACGAGGTGGTCATCGTCGATCCGGACGGCGCGGCGCTGCCGCCCGGCCGGCCGGGTCGGGTCTTCGTGCGCCGGGCCGGGAAGACGTTCGAATACCACAACGCCCCGGAGAAGACCCGCGACGCGCATCTGGGTCCGGGTGTCTTCACTTACGGCGAGACCGGCCATCTGGACGAGGAGGGTTACCTCTATCTGACCGGACGGGCCCGTGACCTGATCATCTCCGGCGGGGTGAACATCTACCCGGTTGAGGTGCAGGCGGTCCTGCAGGAGCACCCGGCGGTGCGGGACGTGGCGGTGACCGGGGAACCCGACGACGAGTACGGCGAGCGGGTGGTGGCCGTCGTCGAGCTCGATCCGCACCGGCTCGACCCGGCCGCCGCCCCGCAGGTGCTGGAGGCGTTCTGCCGGCGCTCGCTGGCCGGGTTCAAGGTGCCGCGACGGTGGCGGTTCGTCGCCGAGCTGCCGCGTGACGGCACCGGCAAGCTCCGTCACGACGTGCTGCGCGAGCTGCTGCGTCCGCAGACCACGGTGGGGCGTTCGTGAGCCCGGTGGCGCAGCGTCCGGACGTGGCGCACCCGGCCACGTACGGCGCGGGGGTGCCGCACGTCGAGTTCGCCCGGATGCGCCGCGAGGCGCCGGTGTCCTGGGTGCCCGAGCCGGCGCTGTGGCGACGGGGCGGCGGCGGCCGGATGCTCAGCCAGGGATCGGGCTTCTGGGCGGCCACCAGTCACGAGGCGGTGGTCGCCGCGTCCCGGCAGCCGGAGTTGTTCTCCTCCGGGCGCAAGGGCGCGTTCCTGCCCGATCCGCGTACCTCCGCCGACCTGGAGCAGGCCCGGCAGCTACTGGTCAACATGGACGCCCCGCAGCACTCGCGGATCCGCCGGCTGGTGACCTCGGTGTTCACCCCACGGGCGGTCCGGGAGCTGCACGACAGCGTCGCCGCCCACGCCCACGAACTGGTGCGGCGGGCGGTCCGGCTGGAGGAGTGCGACGTGGTCGCCGATCTCGCCGCCGAACTGCCCCTGCTGGTCCTCGCCGACCTGCTCGGGCTGCCCCGCGAGGACCGGCATCTGCTCTACCGGTGGAGCAACAACCTGGTCGGCTTCGACGACCCGGAGTACGGCGGCGGCGACGTGGAGGCGTACCGCACGACCTTCGTGGAGGCGTTCCAGTACGCGCTCACCGTGGCCGGAGAGCGTCGTCGCTCACCCCGGGACGACCTGATGACCCTGTTGGCGACGAGCGAGGTGGACGGCCGTCGCCTGACCGACCGTGAGTTCTGTAGCTTCTGGCTGTTGCTCGTGGTGGCCGGCAACGAGACGACCCGACACCTCATCTCCGGTGGCGTGTCGGCGTTGCTGGCCGAGCCGGCTCAGCGGGACCGGCTGGCGGGCGACATGTCGCTGTTGCCCACGGCGACGGAGGAGCTGTTGCGGTGGGTGACTCCGATCATGCAATTCCGGCGTACCGCCACTGAGGACACCGAGTTGTGCGGCCAGGCCGTCGCCGAGGGCGACAAGGTGG
Organism: Micromonospora craniellae; assembly: GCF_014764405.1. Classification (NCBI taxonomy): domain Bacteria; kingdom Bacillati; phylum Actinomycetota; class Actinomycetes; order Micromonosporales; family Micromonosporaceae; genus Micromonospora; species Micromonospora craniellae. The sequence goes on from NZ_CP061725.1 coordinate 6,175,592, forward strand.
TGCTGTGGTACGTCTCGGCCAACCGCGACGGCGCCGTCTTCGCAGACCCGGACGTGCTGCGTCTGGACCGGAATCCGAACCCGCACCTGTCGTTCGGCATGGGGCCGCATTTCTGTCTGGGGGCGCACCTGGCGAGGCTGGAGGCGCAGGCGATGCTGCGGGAACTGGTGCCGCATCTGGCTCGCTTCGAGGTGACCGGACCGGTCGTACGGTTGGAAAGCAACTTCGTGAACGGGCTCAAGTCATTGCCCGGGCGCTTCAATCCGGACCGCGCCGCGGGACCTGACGGAGCGTGGAGCAGTTGTTAACTACCGACGGTGATATCGTCATATGCCGGGTCGCTTCTGTGAGTAGGACGCTCAATCCGCTAATCTGGTGTGAAGCGTTCAACCACCACACCGCCGGAGTGCAGTGTGATGTGACGAACAGCGGAGGGTGGCGATGAGTGACTACACAATCACGATCCGGGCCGAGGGCGCCGACACGGAAACCGTTATCTGTGTCGACATCGACGATTCCACGCCGCGCGTGGTCGAACTCGTGATGCGCGCCGGCAGCGGCATCTCGGCGCCGACACTTCCCTCCTTCGACCTGAATCTCTTACTCCGCGCGTTGTTCCCGTCCGGCGACGCGCCGGTGACTCCCGCTTCCGCCGTCGAGTCGCCCACCGAGGTCTCCGCCACCGAGCAGTCCTTCACCCCGGCCACCGGCAACCGGTCCGTGCGCTCCGGCGCCAACCGCTCCGGCTCCGGCACGGCGCGACGCCGGACCGAGGCCGCGGTGCCCAAGGGCCGCGTCTACCGGCGCATGCCGGAGGACGTCGTCGAGGTCTTCAACCGCACCGGCACGGTCACGGCGGTGGCCGAGCACTACGGTGTGCCCCGGCACACCGCGCAGGGCTGGATCGGTCGGCTGCGTCGCCGGGGCGGCTTCTCCGCCGCCTCCTGACACGTCGGTTCCCGGTGGCCGCCAGGCCACCGGGACGACCTCGCCCGGCGCGACGCGGCCCGTGTCGTGCCGTCGACCTGTGCCGGGTGTGCGGTGTCAGACCGTGACGTGTCCGGCGGGACGACGCTCCACCAGCGACGCCGCCACCTCGGCGTCCGCCATTGGAAGGGCGGCCTGCCGCAACTGCGCCACGGCCTCGTCGAGGCTTTCGAAGATCGGGAAGACCCCGTCGAGCTTCATGGTGTGCAGCACCGTGCGGATGAACCTCGACGGCGCGGCCAGGCACAGCCGGCCGTCCCGCTCGCGTACCTCGCGGTGGGCCCGTACCAGCAGGCCGAGTCCGGCGGAGTCGATGACGTGCACGCCGTCCAGGTTCACCACGACCGTCCCGTGCACGTCGACCGCCTGCCGTAGCGCGACGCGCAGCGCGTCCTCGGGGCCGGTGGTGGCCTCGCCGCCGACGCCGACCACGGGCGGTTCGTCGGCGCCGCCGACACCGGTCGGCGTACGCTCGCCGCCGCGCGGAGCCGGGCCGGCGGGCAGGGCACTGCACCTCGGGCAGCGGTGCGGACCGGTGGCGAACGGCGAACCGCTCCACCCGTGATCGGACACCAGCGTCCAGACCACCTCCGCATCGGGCAGCACGCAGGCGGTGCCCGTGGTGGTGTCGCCGCAGACATCGCAGATCAGGGTCATCAGGTTGTCGTCCGGTACGACGGTCATTCTGCTTCCTCTCCGGTGGCGCAGCGGTGCGGCCGGGGACACGGACTCGGGGCGTCGGTGTGGTGCGCCGTCGCCGTACGGACTTCTCAGAGGGAGTCGGAGCGTTCCTTGCCGGCGGTGGCGACCACGATCACCACGCCGACCGCGGCGAGACCGGCCTGCGCGACCAGCCCCAACAGGCTGAATCCTCGGAGACCGGCGAGCCAGGCACTGATCGCGCCGAGCAGCGCGATGACCGCGCCGATGGTCATCGTGAGCCACAGCGGCACGGCGGGACGGCCGGGGACGACGAGCCGGCCCACGGCACCGACGACGAGACCGACGACTAGGGCCGCGGCGATCCCGGCGATGGTCATGCTGCTCCTCGTACTCGCGTGTCGATGCGTCGGCGGCGGTGTGTCAGGTGCGTACGGTCACGGCCGCCCGGCCGTACGCGGCCGGCTGCGGTGACGCGGGCTGCCGGGGCGGCACCGGACCGGGACCGGGTGCGGCCGATGTCCCGGCGTCCCCCGCCGGCTCCGGCACGGCCCCGGCAGTGCCGTGCACCGGCAGGATCTGGTCCAGTCGGGCGGTCTGCAGGATGCGGGTGATCCGGGGGTTGGGGTTGCGTACCGCCAGCACCCCGTCGAGGCGCACCATCCGTCGGTGCACGTCGAGCAGCAGGCCGATGGCCGCCGCGTCGATGTGCCGGCAGCCGGCCAGGTCGATCACGACCTGCTGGGGCCGCAGGGCCAGCAACTGGTCGAAGACCGCGCCGGTCTCCGGCAGGCAGGCCAGGTCGAACTCGGTGATGGAGACCTCGACCAGGGGCACCGCGCATTCGGAGCGTCGTGGCGTGGTCACGTCGAGGGCTCCCTTCCTGGTAACCCGAGGTCGGTTCTCACCCTGCCCAGCGGGATTGGCGGGCACTGCGCGGACGTATGACAGTTGCGTGACAATAGCCCCGTACGTGGGTGCTGGTTGGCCGCCCGGCCAGGGCTTGGGGATGATGCCGGTATGACAGCGGTACTGGTGATCGAGGACGACGACCGGATCCGGTTGGCGCTGCTGCTCGCCCTGGAGGACGAGGGCTACGAGGCCCGGGGCGCGGCCACCGCCGAGGAGGGCCTGCGGTCGCAGCGCCGTGATCCGGCCGACTACGTCCTGGTCGACCTGATGCTGCCCGGCATCGACGGCTTCGAGGGCATCCGCCAGCTCCGCCGCGACGACGACGTGCCGATCGTGGTGGTCAGCGCCCGCGACGACACCCACGACATCGTTGCCGCGCTGGAGGCGGGTGCCGACGACTACGTGGTCAAGCCGGTGGCGATCAAGGAGCTGACCGCCCGGCTGCGTGCCCTGCGGCGTCGGGCCCGCACGGTGGCCCCGATGGAGGCGTCGGTGCCGGTGCTCGCCTTCGGCGAGCTGGAGGTCAGCCCGGAGGCGGGGGAGGTACGCCGGTCCGGCACGCCGGTCGCGGTCACCCGCACCGAGTTCCGACTGCTCTGCGAGCTGGCCGAACACGCCGGGCGGGTGCTCTCCCGCCAGCAGTTGCTCAGCCGGGTGTGGGGGTACGACACCGGCGACGAGCGGCTCGTCGACGTGCACGTGGGCCGGCTCCGCCAGAAGATCGAGACTGACCCGGCCAACCCCCGGCATCTGGTGACGCTGCGCGGGCTCGGCTACAAGCTGCAGAGATGAGACGACGCCTCGGACTGCGTGCCCGGGTCACCGCCGCGTTCGCCGTCGGCGCGCTGTCGCTGTCCGCCTCGATGGCCCTGGTGTCGTACGAGCTGACCCGCCGTACCCTGCTCGACGAGCGGGAACGCACCGTGCTGCGGGCGGCGTACTACGACGCGGCGGTGGTCCGGGCGGGCCTGGCCACCGACGAGCCGGACGTGGCGGAGGCGCTGCGGGCGCTGGACACCGGCACCAGCCGGCGCGCGGTGCTGTACCTCAACGGCGAGTGGTACGGCCGCCGGGCCGACACCGGCACGACCCCCGTCATCCCGGTGCGGTTGCAGGACATGGTCATGGCCGGCGAGCCCGCCGTGCAGCGGGTCCGCGTCGCCGACCAGCCGGTGATGCTGGTCGGTGTGCCGTTGTCCGACTCGGCGGCCTTCTACGAGATCGTCTCCCTGCAGGAGCTGGACCAGACCTTCCAGGTGCTCGCCCTGGCGCTCACCGCCGTCGCGATCGTGGTGGCCGGGTCCGGGGCGGCGCTCGGCTGGTACGCCACCCGGCACGGGCTGCGGCCGCTCACCGCCGTCGCCGACGCGGCCGAGCGGATCGCCGCCGGTGACTTCACCACCCGGCTCGCGCCGGACACCGACCCGGATCTGACCAGGCTCTCCACCTCGTTCAACCGGATGGTCGACGAGTTGGCCCGCCGCATCGACCGGGACCGGCGGTTCGCCGCCGACGTCAGCCACGAGCTGCGGTCGCCGTTGCAGACACTCGCCGCCGCCGCCAGCGTGCTGAGCAAGCGGCGGGACAACCAGTACGAGCGGACCACCACGGCGGCCCGGCTGGTGGCCGACGAGATCGCCCGGTTCCAGCAGCTGGTCAACGACCTGCTGGACCTGGCCCGCAGCGATCAGCCGACGCACCGGGAGCCGGTCGACGTCGGCGCGCTGGCCCGGCAGGCGTGCCGGGACCGGGATCTGCCCGAGTCGATGGTGCACCTGGATCCGCACACCCCGGCCACCTGGCAGGTGGACCGGCGACGCGTCGCGCAGGTGTTGACCAACCTGCTCGACAACGCCGAGCGCTACGGCGCCGGCCCGGTGGCGGTGTGGCTGTCCCGCGACGGTGACACCGGCGTGGTGGAGGTCGACGACGAGGGACCGGGGGTTCCGGTGAAGGACCGGAAAGCGATCTTCGACCGCTTCGTACGCGGCCGGGCGGCCAACTTCCGGGGGGGTGGCGACGGCACCGGGCTCGGGCTCGCGCTGGTGGCCCAGCACGCCGCCGCGCACGGCGGCGACGCCTCGGTCAGCGACCGGCCCGAGGGCGGCGCGCGGTTCCGGATCACTCTCCCGGGCAGCGTCGGATGAGGCGCGTCGCCGGGCGGGTGTCGGCCGCCCTCCTGCTGACCCTGGTCGCGGCGTGCGGCGTGCCCGCCGAGGACCAGCCACGAACGGTGACCCCGCCGCCCGGCCCGTTCCCGTACACCGCGACGGCCGCCCCCACCGCGGCGGAGACCGGAGCACTGACCGAGCTGCTCTATTTCTCGCGCGACGACCGGTTGGTGCCGGTGACCCGCCGGGTCGACCAGGTGCCCTCGCCGGACGCGCAGCTACGGGACCTGTTGGCCGGGCCGACACCGGGTGAGCGGGACGACGGCGTCGGCAGCGCCCTGCCCGGTGCGCTGAGCACCGCCGTGGTCGAACTGGCCGATGGACAGGCCCGGGTGACGGTCACCCCGGCAGGCGCGGACACCGGCCGCAGCGACGAACTGCTCGCGTACGGGCAGATCGTCTCCACCCTCAGCGCCCGGCCCGACGTGTCGGCGGTGATCTTCCTGGACGCTGACGGCACCCCGTTGCGGGTGCCCCGGGCGGACGGTTCGCTCTCGGCGGATCCGCTCACCTCCGCCGACTACGCGGTGCTCGTCAGCCCTCGATGACGGGGTCTCCACAGCCTCGTGACGGTTGTGTGACAAACGCCTCTGCTGCCGGGTGGCGGTGTTTGGCCGTTGCGGCGGCAGGGGCACCAGTCCGGCACACCCACCGCGCGAAGGGACGGCTCTCGTGGAAATCTCCGGCTTCTTCATGGCCATCGTCATCGGTCTGGTCATCGGCGCGCTCGGCCGGCTCGTGGCGCCGGGCCGGCAGCGGATCCCGATCCTGCTGACGATCCTGATCGGTATCGTCGCCGCGATCCTCGGCACGCTGGTGGCCGGGCTGCTGGGCGTGGACGACACCGCCGGCATCGACTGGATCGAGCTGTTCATCCAGGTGGCCTTCGCCGCGGTCGGTGTGTCGATCGTCGCCGGGGCGTACGGTCGCCGCCGCTGACCCGTCCCGCTGCCGTCGGCCCGCCCCGGGTGCAACCAGGGCGGGCCGACGGCGTCCGGCGGTTCGGGTGGCCACCGGACGCGCGTACGTCATGACGGCTCGTATCCTTTGTGTGACCCGACATGCCACCGAGAGAGGACCTGGCGTGAACGACCGGACCGAGACCTTGGAGTTTCAGGCCGAGGCGCGTCAACTGCTCCAGTTGATGGTCCACTCGATCTACTCGAACAAGGACGTGTTCCTGCGCGAGTTGATCTCCAACGCCTCTGACGCGCTGGACAAGCTGCGCCTGGCGTCGATGGTCGACAAGGACCTCGACGCCGACACCGGCGACCTGCACATCGCCCTCGACGTCGACCGGGACGCCCGCACCCTGACCGTCCGCGACAACGGCATCGGCATGACCCGTGACGAGGTCGTCTCCGTGATCGGGACGATCGCCAAGTCCGGCACCGCCGAGCTGCTGCGCCAGTTGCGGGAGAGCAAGGACGCCGGGGCGTCGCAGGACCTGATCGGCCAGTTCGGCGTGGGCTTCTACGCCGCCTTCATGGTCGCCGAGAAGGTCGAGCTGGTCACCCGGCGGGCCGGCGAGAGCGGCGGCACGCGTTGGGAGTCCGACGGCGGTGGCACGTACACGGTCGCCGCGCTCGACGACGCGCCCCAGGGCACGGCGGTGACGCTGCACCTCAAGGCCGCCGACACCGAGGACAACCTGCACGACTACACCGCCGAGTGGACCGTCCGCGAGATCGTCAAGCGGTACTCCGACTTCATCGCCCACCCGATCCGGATGATCGTCGAGCGGCCCGGCGTGGACGACGCCCCCGCCACCATCGAGACGGTCACGCTGAACTCGATGAAGGCGCTGTGGGCCCGCCCCCGCACCGAGGTCGAGCCGGCCGAGTACCACGAGTTCTACAAGCACGTCGGCCACGACTGGGCGGACCCCCTCGAGACCATCCACATGCGGGGCGAGGGCACCTTCGAGTACGACGCGCTGCTGTTCATCCCGTCGCACGCGCCGATGGACCTCTTCGCCGCGCAGGGCCGCCGGGGCGTGCAGCTCTATGTGAAGCGCGTCTTCATCATGGACGACTGCGACGCGCTCATGCCCAACTACCTGCGCTTCGTCAAGGGTGTGGTGGACGCGCACGACCTGAGCCTGAACATCTCCCGGGAGATCCTCCAGCAGGACCGCCAGATCCGGGCGGTGCGCCGCCGCCTGGTCAAGAAGGTGCTGGCCACCGTCAAGGACCTCAAGAGCGGGCAGCCCGAGCGGTACCGCACCTTCTGGACCGAATTCGGCACCGTGGTCAAGGAGGGCCTGGTCGACGACACCGACAACCGGGACACCCTGCTGGAGATCCTCTCAGTCGCGTCCACTCACGACGCGGACGAGCAGACCGACCTGGCCGGGTACGTGAGCCGGATGAAGGACGGCCAGACCGACATCTACTACGCCACCGGCGAGCACCGGGCCACCATCGAGAACTCCCCGCACATGGAGGCGTTCCGGGCCAAGGGCTACGAGGTGCTGCTGCTCACCGATCCGGTCGACGAGGTCTGGGTGGAGCGGGTCGGCAGCTACAACGGCAGGACGCTGCGCTCGGTCGCCAAGGGCCAGGTCGACCTGGACACCGAGGAGGAGCGCACCGAGGCCGAGGCCGAGCGGGAGCGGCAGCGCACCGAGTACGCCGCCCTGCTCGACTGGATGGGCGGGGTGCTGACCGACTCGGTGAAGGAGGTGCGGCTGTCCTCACGGCTGACCACCTCCCCGGCCTGCGTGGTCGGTGACGCCCAGGACCTCACCCCGACGCTGGAGAAGATGTACCGGGCGATGGGCCACGAGGTGCCGAAGGTCAAGCGCATCCTGGAGCTGAACCCCGGACACCCGCTCGTCACCGGCCTGCGCAAGGCCCACGAGCAGGGCGACGCGGAGACCTCCCTGGCCGAGACCGCCGAGCTGCTGTACGGCACGGCCCTGCTCGCCGAGGGAGGCGACCTGGCAGACCCGTCCCGGTTCGCCCGGATCCTCGCCGACCGCCTCGCCCGTACCCTCTGATCGATCACCGGACTGCGGGCCGTGCCGTCCGGGCGCGGCCCGCGTTCCCGCTGTTCCGGTCCTGTCGGGTCCCGCTCACAGATCTTGGTGCGAAACAGCCCTTCGGAGGGCGTTCTCGTACCAAGATCCGGCGCGTCACCACATCTGCGGCGGCCCGCCACCGAGGTGGGACTGAACGGCGTCGGCGGACAGTCGCACCAGGCGTGGAGTTCCGGGCGGCGGGGTATTGCGGCGGTCATGAGCGCGAGTGTGGTGGTGGACCCGGACCGGCCTCCGTCGCCCGACCTGGCGGTCGGCACCGTGGCGGTCGTGGCCCATCGGAAGAAGACGCTGGGCGGTGGCCTGGACGAGTTGCGCGCCGCGCTGGTCGGCGCGGGGGTGCGGGACCTGCTCTGGTACGAGGTGCCCAAGAGCCGCAAGGCGCCGAAGAAGGTGCGCAAGGCTCTCGACCGGGGTGCCGAGCTGGTCTTCGTCTGGGGTGGCGACGGGATGGTGCAGCGGTGCGCCGACACCCTCGCCGGCACGGACGCACCGATGGCCATCCTGCCGGCCGGCACCGCCAACCTCTTCGCCGGCAACCTCGACATCCCGGAGGACCTGTCGGAGGCGGTCCGGATCGGCCTGCACGGCCGGCGTACCCGTCTGGACCTGGGCAGACTCAACGGGGAACACTTCGCGGTGATGGCCGGCGCCGGGTTTGACGGCGACCTCATCCGGGAGGCGGACCGGGACATGAAGGGTCGCCTCGGCCGGCTCGCCTACGTGTGGACCGGCCTGCGGCACGTCCGCGGGGAACTGACCCGGACCCGGATCACCGTCGACGGCGATCTCTGGTTCGAGGGCGACGCGAGCTGCGTGCTGTTCGGCAACGTCGGCACCATCACCGGCGGCATACCCGCGTTCGACGACGCCCGACCGGACAACGGTTCGCTGGAGGTCGGTGTCTCCACCGCCGGTGGTGCCGTCGACTGGGCGCGTACGCTGGGCAAGATGGCCACCGGCCGCTCCGAGGACTCGAAGTTCGTCCGGATCACCCGGGGCCGCAAGATCAAAGTCCGCTTCGCCGAGGCGAAGACGTACGAGCTGGACGGGGGCGCCCGGTCGCGGACGAAGCGGCTGAAGGTCCGGGCCGTGCCCGCCGCCCTGACCGTCTGCCGCCCCGACGCGTAGGCGGTCGCCGCGTACCGTGAGGTGGCGCGGGGGAGCGGGTGGCGTCAGCGGGCGAGCCGGCCTGACTCTCTGCTCAGGCGGCGGAATCGCGGCGCCCATGCTCCGTCGCCCGACTCGGCAGTGCCGGCGACGTCGACCATCCGGTCTGCCGCGCGGGTGCCTGTGGCGCGTCCGCCGAGCCACCCCGGGCCAGGCTGAGCGCGCGTTGGGCCTGCTGCCACGGCGCACACGGCCACTCCTGGCCGGCGCAGAGCAGGTGGGCACAGCCGCCGTCCTCGGCCGGCGCGTGTGCGTCGGCGATGTCCAGACCGAGCCGCCACAGCAATGGGTCTGTGACGTCGTCAGGGCGGTCTCTGTGCAAGTCCGCACCTTGAGAGGATTGACACACGTCGCTTGTCAGGTGAAAGTTGTGCGCAATCGATTACCCTCCACATTCGCGGTGTGACGCTGCGCAATCGGTGACGCGGGCGGCGTCCACTCCGGACGCTCCGTGCTGGCCGCTGCCAGCGAGCCGAAGCGGTCGAGGCGCGGTGCGAAGCCCACCCCCATCACCTGCCGCGCGCCGAGAAGGGGCCATAAGCCTCATGTCCGAGTTCCGTACCCGTTCCCCGTGGCGACGCCGGATTTCCGTCTCCGCCGTATTGGCAGCCGGCGCGGCGGTGCTGCTGGTCAGCCCGGCCGCAGCCATCGTGCCGCAGGCCGCCGCGCCGGCCGCCAGGACCGCCGACACGGCCAGGGTGGCCACGTCGTCTGTGCCGCCTGTGTTGCAGTTGCGCTTTGCTGATGGTGGCGCCACGTCGTCGGAGGCGGCGCGGTCGACATCCGCGGCTGCGCGCGAGCGACTCGTCCGGCCTGTTCCCACGGTCCCGCCGGGATCGCCCGGCGCGTACAAGGTGGTGACCGGCGACCTGTATCCGCGCCACGTGGCCTTCGAGCCGGTCAAGGTCACGCCGGCGGGGCATTCGGTGTGGCGTGTCATGTACGGCATGAAGTATGTGGGCGGACTCGTGGGTGAGACCGAGGACATCGAGTTCCAGATCCTCGACCGGGAGGGTAACGGCAGCATCGACAGTGCCGGAGCCTTCGCCGGCACGCTGGACGGCCTGGAGGGCGGCTTCATCTTCGAGTCGGAGGGCAAGCAGAGCGCCGACGGCACGTTCACGATGAACTTCGACATCACGCCGGGCACGGGTTACGGCAAGCTCACGGGTGTGACCGGTAGCTTTACGGTGGTGGCGACGCGCGCCCACTGCGATCCGAGGGACACCCCGGAAACGTGCGAGACGTTGGTCTCGTACACCCTCGCCTACCGCCTTCCGTAATCCGGAAGCCGGCAGGATGCCGCGTTCGGCCCTCCCGCAACGGTGGGTCGAGCGCGGCGGCCCTGCTCGGCCGGGGTGATGCGGGGCTGCCGTCCATACTTCGGGACGATTGACAGGTGACCTTCGTCAGGTGAGAGTGGTCCGCAACCTGAACACTCCTACCTCTCGATGTGTGGCGCCGCGTAATCGGCGATGCGGGCGGTGTCCACATCAGACGCCCTTGTCCGATGCCACGGGGAGCTGAGGCATCCGGGGCGAGGTGCTAACCCCCACACCCCCACCGCACGCCGAGAAGGGGCCACGAGCCTCATGTCGGAACTCCGTACCCGTTCCCGATGGCGACACCGGATACCCTTCCCCACCGTGCTGGCCGCCGGTACGGCCGTGCTGCTGCTGGTCAGCCCGGCCTCGGCCGTGGTGCTGCAGACCGCCGCGCCGAGCGCCGAGACCCCCGCCGACCTCGGCCGGCTGGCCGACGAGCAGACCAGCGTGATCGAGATGGTGGTGGCCGACACCACCGAGCTGGACGCCCTGCTGGCCACCGGCGTCGATCTCGACCACCACATCCACCACACCGCCGACGGCATCGTGGTGCACGCCGTGGTGAGCGGCAACGAGGCAGCCACGCTGACCCGGGCCGGCTTCACCTTCGGCAAGGTGCTGCACACCGAGGAGGACGCGCAGGACCGGATCGCCGAGCGGGAGGCGACCATCGCCGCACACCTGGCCGACAACCGGGAGTTCTCCGGTGCCGCGGTCGCCGCCCGGTCCGTCGCCTCGGATGTCAAGATCATCCGCGCCGACTACTACACCTCGGGCACCACGCAGGTGCTGTCGGTGGAGGCGAAATGGGCCCAGGGGCAGAACGCCGCCACCGCGCTGACCGTCGAGCGGGACAGCGGGCCGGGCACCGAGTTCGGCTCCGGCGGCACCCAGAACATCACCCGGTTCGTCGACGCCGGGGTGTACCTCTACCACCGGGGTGCGGCGCAGGTGACCAGCCGCCCCGACTACGTACGGATCACCAGCCCGACCGGTGACACGGCGGTGGCCAAGGTGCACGAGTGGCTGCCCGTCCCGGACACCGACCCGGAGGGGCCGGGCTATCAGAAGGACTTCGTCACCAGCTACCTGACCCCCACCGAGCTCTACGACCGGATCAGGTCCGTGTCCGCGCAGTACCCGGAGATCTCCGAGATCGTCGAGCTGCCGCACAAGACCAACGGCTACCGGCGCAAGGCGCAGGCCGTGCTCGGCACCGCCAACGCCAGCCGGGTCGGCGTCGACTCGGCGGCCTGGGGACACCAGGGCGGCAACGACATCACCGTCGAACTGGCCGACCCGGGCACCACCGGTGCGTCGCTGACGGTGACCGTGACCGGCAACCAGGTCCGCGTCGGCCTCGCCACCGACGCCGCAGGTACCGTCACCAGCACCGCCGCCGAGGTCGCCGCCGCACTCAACGCCCAGGCGGGAACGCTGCTCACCGCGTACACCTACCGGGGCAACGCGGGCGCCGGCGTGGTCGCGCCGGCCGCGCCGACCGCGCTCTCCGACGGCCTGTCCGCGCCGGAGACGGTCTCCCGTGACCCGCACGCGGTGTACGCCATCCGTATCGGCAAGCACCGCGACGGCTCCAAGATGGGCGTGCTCGCCTACGCCCAGGAACACGCGCGGGAATGGGTGCCCCCGTTGGTGACCATCGAGACCGCCGAGCGGTTGCTGCGCAACTACGCGCACGACGCCGACACCCGCGAGCTGGTGGACAACCTCGACATCTGGATCGCGCCCTCGATCAACCCGGACGGCGGGCACTACTCGTTCTACGACTTCAACTCGCAACGCAAGAACATGACCAACCACTGCACGCCGGAGACCTCCGGGGACTTCCTCGGCCGGACCTCCTGGGGTGTGGACAACAACCGTAACTACACCGAGTACAGCCTCTTCGACGGCTACTCGGGCGCGTCGACGAACTGCACCAGCGGCACGTACGCCGGGCCTGACGAGCTGTCCGAGCCGGAGAGCCGCAACGTGGACTGGCTGGCCTCCCGGCCGAACGTCAAGTTCTCGATGAACCTGCACTCCTCGGGCAACTACTTCATGTGGTCGCCCGGCTCGTACGCCACCCCGGGCCGGGTCTCCGCCCCGCGTCCGACGCTGGCCGAGGAGTCGCTGTTCTGGGGTGCGTCGTCACGGATCCTGACCGCCATCAAGCGGCACCGTAACCTGGCCGTCACCCCGGCCCGCACCGGCCCGATCGCTGACGTGCTCTACTCGGCGGCCGGCAACTCCGGTGACATGCTCTGGTACAAGTACGGCATCTACGCCTGGAACTTCGAGGTGGGCACCTCCTTCCAACCGGCCTGGAGTTCGGCCCGTGAGGAGACGATGGAGTTCTCCAACGGCCTGGTCGAGATGCTGCGGGTGGCCCGTGACCTCGACACCGACGAGCAGGCCCCGGCCAGCTCCGTCGAGGTGGCCACCAGCGCCACCGAGGGCTCGGTCGACGTGACGTTCTCCACCAGCGAACCGGCGGCGGTGTTCTACACCCTCGACGGCAGCCGGCCCACGTTCGAGTCCACCCTCTACGGCTCGGCGGGCATCCGGGAGGGCGGCGAGACGCTGACCGTCCCGGTCGGCACGACCGTGCACTGGTTCTCGGTGGACGCGGCGGGCAACGTGGAGCGCGGCTACCAGCCCGACGGTCAGGACGACAACCACAACCGCAAGCGGCTGACCGACCCGAACGCCGCACCCGAGGTGCCGGTGACCGTCAGCGTGCAGGCGCGGTGCGTGGCTGGTAGGGCGTACGTGGCGGTGCAGGCGCGTAACGACCATGACGGTCCGGTGGATGTGGTGTTGGAGAGCGCGTACGGGCAGCGGTCGGTGTCGGCCGTGGCGCCGGGTGCGAGTGCGTTCCAGCAGTTCACCACGCGGGCCGCGTCGGCCCCGTCGGGTACCGCCACGGTCCGGGCCACCGGCTCGGTCGACGGTGAGAGCGTCACCACCGTCGTGACCCGGGACCACTCCGGCGCCAACTGTGCCGCAGACCCCCGTCAAGCCCAGTAACCACGAGAGACAACGGAGAAGCAGATGAGGACAGGTAGTCGGAAGCGTTTGTTGGCGGCGGGTGCCGCCGGGGCGTTGCTGGTCGGGTCGGTGGCGGTGGCCGCGCCGGTGTCGGCCGATCCGGGTGACGGTGGTGACGTGACCGTGACGGTCGACATCGAGGAGTTGGTCGAGCCGGGTGTGTTGGCGATGTCGGTCGCTGGTGATTCGGTGGTGTTGACCGAGGAGGGGTCGTCGTTGTTGGTGCGTCAGTTCGTGGGTGGTCTGCCGACGGTGACGGTGACGGACACGCGTACTGCTGACGAGGTGCCTGAGGGTGCGGCGTGGGCGGTGTTGGGTAGTGCCACGGATTTCACCGGTGGTGCGGGTCAGGAGCCGATCGGTGCCGGGCACCTGGGGTGGAAGCCGCGTCTGGTCGATGGTGACGACAGTGGTCTGGTCAGTGAGGGTGAAGAGGTCGTGACGGTGTTGGACGAGCCGACGCAGCCGGGTAACAACGTGGGTCTGGTCGACCAGGAGTTGCTGGTGTCGACGTTCGACTCGGGTGCGGTCGCGGGTGGGGCGTACTCGGTGGACGCGGACCTGTTCCTGCGGACCCCGGCGGACGTGGCCGCGGGTGAGTACACCTCGACCCTGACCCTGTCCCTGTTCGAGTAGGACCGGCCGGACGGGGGTCGCCGCACGGCGGCCCCCCGCCCGGTGCCACGGCCGTGACCTGGCCGAAGGCCACCCCCCTGCGGCGTCCCGGGGGACGGTAGGCGCGATGATGGACGGGTGAAGATCCTGTCCATCCAGTCCTCGGTCGCCTACGGCCACGTCGGCAACTCCGCTGCCGTCTTCCCCCTGCAACGGCTCGGGCACGAGGTCTGGCCGGTGCTGACGGTGCACTTCTCCAACCACACCGGGTACGGCTCCTGGCGCGGGCCGCTGCTCGCGCCCGCCGACGTCGCCGAGGTGATCGCCGGCATCGCCGACCGTGGGGTGCTGGGCGACGCCGACGCGATCCTCTCCGGCTACCAGGGCGACCCGGCGATGGGCGCGGTGATCCTCGACGCGGTGGCCCTGGTGAAGACCGCCAACCCGGACGCCGTCTACTGCTGCGACCCGGTGATGGGCGACGTCGGCCGGGGCATGTTCGTCCGGCCGGGCATCCCGGAGTACCTGCGCGACGTGGTGGTGCCCCGGGCCGACATCGTCACCCCGAACCAGTTCGAGCTGGAGTTCCTCGCCGGCCGGTCGACGGACTCGCTCGACGAGGTGCTGCGCGCAGCCGACGTGGTTCGCGCCACCGGACCCCGACACGTCCTGGTCACCAGCGTGCTGCACGGCGACGCGCCGGCCGACTCGCTGGAGGTGGTGGCCGTCTCCGACGGGGGTGCCTGGGCGGTGACCACGCCGCTGCTGCCGATCAGCCCGAACGGCGGCGGCGATGTCACGGCCGCGTTGTACCTGGCGCACCTGCGCAGCACCGGCTCGCCCGCGACGGCGCTGGAACGCACCACCGCCTCGATCTTCGCGGTGCTGGAGGCGACGCTGGCGGCCGGCACCCGCGAACTGCAACTGATCGCCGCCCAGGAGGCGATCGCCGACCCGCCGTCCCGTTTCCCCGCCCGCCGGTTGCGGTGACGGAAGCCCAGGCTCGGTGACGATGAGTGCCCCTGTCCGTCGCGTTCCGGGCGACCTGCTGGTCCACCTGCGCCGGGCCCGCGATCACATGGACCGCCACTACACCGAGCCACTGGACCTGGCAGCCGTGGCCGAGGTGGCCGGTTTCAGCAAGTTCCACTTCCAGCGTCTGTTCACCGCCACGTACGGCGTCTCGCCGGCGGCCCACCTGTCCGGTCGGCGCATCGAGCGGGCCCAGGATCTGCTGCGGGCCACCAACCTCACGGTGACCGAGGTATGCCACGCTGTGGGGTTCGCCAGCCTCGGCTCCTTCAGCAGCCGCTTCCGTGAGGTCGTCGGTGAGACACCGAGCGAGTTCCAGTCCCGCTGGGCGCGCGCCGGGGCGCCGCGCATCCCGGGCTGCTTCGTGTTCATGTGGGGGCTCGCGGAGCGGCGTAGTGTCACCGCGCAGGATCCGCCACCCGGCCTGGGCGACACCGCAAGGTAGGAGAAGGCACGGGGCCCGGACCCGTCCTAGCCTGGTCCCATGATTACCAACGTGTCGCTGACCAGCGTATTCGTCAAGGACATCGACGAGGCGAAGGCTTTCTACATCGACGTCCTGGGGTTCGTCGAAAAGATTGATCTCACTCTCAGTGAGGGCTTCCGGTGGTGCACCGTCGCGCATCCGAGCCAGCCCGAGTTGCAGGTGCACCTGACCGTGCCCGGTCCGCCGTTCTCGCCGGAGGTGGCCGAGTTGTTCCGTCGGGCGCGGGACGAGGGCAGCCTGTTCGGCATCGGCCTGGATGTCGACGACTGTCGCAAGACCTTCGACGACCTGCGCGCCAAGGGGGTGGAGTTCCTCCAGGAGCCGGAGGAGCGCCCGTACGGGGTGGAGGCCGTCGCCCGGGACAACTCCGGCAATTGGCTGGTGCTGGTGGAGCCACGGGAGTTCACGCCCTCCGACCAGCCGGTGTGAACCCTCCACCGTGACCGGTCGCGGCACTAGCCTTACCAGCTATGAGCATCAACGTGTGGAGCTACCTCACCGAGTACGAGGCGGAACGCGAAGACCTGCTCGAGGCTGTCGACAAGGTGTTCGGATCGGGTCAACTGATGCTCGGGGCGAGCGTGCGGTCGTTCGAGACGGCGTTCGCCGCGATGCATCACCGGAGTCACTGCGTCGGCGTCGACAACGGCACGAACGCGCTGGTGTTGGCGCTGCGCAGCCTCGGTGTCGGGCAGGGAGACGAGGTGATCACGGTATCGAACACGGCCGCGCCCACGGTCGTCGCGATCGACGCCGTCGGTGCGACCCCGACCTTCGTCGACGTACGGCCCGAGACGCAACTGATGGACGTGGCACAGCTGGCCGACGCCGTCACCGAGCGCACTCGCTGCATCCTGCCCGTGCACCTGTACGGGCAGGCGGTCGACATGATGACGGTGCGCCAGGTCGCCCACGACTCCGGGCTCGCGGTCCTCGAAGACTGCGCCCAGGCGCACGGGGCCCGTCAGGAGGGCCGGATCGTCGGCTCGTTCGGTGACGCGGCCGCGTTCTCGTTCTATCCCACCAAGGTGCTCGGCGCCTACGGCGACGGCGGCGCCGTGATCGCCGACGACGAACAGGTGGCCGCCACTCTACGGCGACTTCGGTACTACGGCATGGAGGACCGCTACTACGTCGTCGAGACGCCCGGTTTCAACAGTCGCCTCGACGAGGTGCAGGCCGAGATCCTGTTCCGGAAGCTCTCGCGGCTGGAGCAGTACATCTCGGCCCGCCGCGCGATCGCGGCCACCTACGATGCGGCGTTCGCCGGAACGGACCTCGGACTGCCGACCGTGGTGCCCGGAAACGAGCACGTCTACTACCTGTACGTCGTGCGGCACCCCGCCCGCGACGAGATCATCCGGCAGATGAAGGCCGTCGGGATCGGCCTGAACATCAGCTATCCGTGGCCGGTGCACACCATGAGCGGGTTCGCGCATCTGGGACAGGACATCGGCTCACTCCCGGTCACCGAACGCCTGGCGAACGAGGTCTTCTCGTTGCCGATGTATCCGACCCTGTCGGCGTCGGACCAGGCGCGAGTGATCGACGAGCTGCTCGCCGTCCTGACCCGTCTGTGAACCACCGCCTCATCGAGGCGAAATCGACTCAGCCGTCCGACCTCTCGAAGACCGAGATGACGAGCGGGCTGTCGGACTCGACCGGGGTCCGCTCCCAGTCGCACCACCGCTCGCGCAACCGCAGCCCGGCAAGACGCGCCATCAGGTCGAGCTCGGCCGGCGACACTCCACGGCCGTCGAACGGAACGACATGCGTCAGGTCCTTGCCATAGATGATCTCGCGGATGTGGAACTGCTGCGACAGCGGATCCACCTGGTAGGCCCAGAGCACGGTGGCGTTCTCACCGATGTGAGCGGGCATCACCCCGAAATCGCCGGGTGCGCGGGCGAAGGTCTCGACCACCAGCACGCCGTCGTCGGTCAGGAGTTGCGCGGCGTTCATGACGCATTCTGTTTGCGCGTCCTGTGTGGTCAGCAGCAGGAAGGTGTTGTCGAGGCACGCGACGAGCCGGTACCGGCCGTCCACCGCGATCTGCGGCAGTTCGCTGACGGCGGTCTGCACCGTGTCGCCGCCGGGCTTGCCGGCCAGGGCGCTGAGCATCGAGGTCGAGCTGTCGACGCCGGTCACCGTGAGGCCGCGAGCGGCGAGGGGAATCGCGACCCGACCGGTGCCGACGCCGAGTTCGAGTACGGGACCGTCCTCGGCCAGGTCGGCGAGTGCCGCCACCATCGATTCGGGCGCCTCGGCGCCGTAGACGAAGTCGAAGAGTTCGGCGTAGCCCTCTCCGTACGTTTCTGCTGCCATGTCGGCTCCTGCCAGTGAGGGGTGGGGTTCGAATGCCCCACATGCTCACATCAGCACACCGACGGACCCGCCACAAGAGGCGGACGCGGATCGTCCGGGACGACGCGGGGCACCCGTCGGCTGATCCGTCACGCGATCAGCTTCGGGGTGCCCCGACCTGGTCCAACTGCCGGACTCGACGTCCGGCGCATTTACGGTCGTCGACTGCTGTTGGCCTGCTGGGCCTACTCGGCCGGCGGCTCGTACTTCGGGTTCTCCCACACGAAGTTGACCTTGTTGCCTGCCGGGTCCACGATGTCCGTCAGCTTGATGAAGTCGAAGTCCTGAATCTCACCGGTGGGCACGCCCGCGCTCTGGAGGCTGGCGACATGGGCGTCAATGTCGTCGACACCGATCACGATATTGGTCTTGCCGGAGGTCTCCGGGTCCAGGGAGACCTGGATCCACGCGTTGTCGGCGATCTGCCACTCGGCGACGCCCTCCTGGGGCTCGACGTCGGGGTCGCGCCCGATCCACTGCTTGTGCCAGGCGACAGCAGCGGCGTGGTCGGTGACGGGCAGAACCGCCGTGACACTCTTCAGGTTCGGCACGTTGGGCTGTCCCTTCAGGTTGGTTGCATGTCATTTCCTGCGCCGCGAAAGGCGGTAGGCGAAGGTGTACGATAGCAGCGTTTCATACATTTCGGTCTGTCGTCCGGTCGACAGTGGTCGCGTGTCGCCACCTTCGGTAAAGCAACCCGTCGCGTCGGCGGGATCGTCCTGACCGGCGTCCCGCGCGCGATGACAAGCTTCATTGCGTACGCGTTCCGGCGGGCAACCGCGAGCGCCGCCGCACCCGACGTGTGGGTGCGGCGGCAGCGCGAGCGAGCCTCTGCCCGGTGTCGGGTCAGTCCGTGACCACCCGGCGCAGGGCGGTCTCGGTGAACACCTTGATGGCGACGACCTCGTTGTCGGCGTTCGCCATCGGAACGAGGCCCTCCTGGAAGTAGGAGAAGCCGATCGGCGGGACCTTGTTGACCGTCGCGAACATGTGCGCCGCGTCCGGGTTGTGCAGCGTACCGATCGGCGTCTCGACGGCCAGGAAGATCATCTGGTGGCTGCGCACCGTGTCACCGGCGGCGAAGTCGATCCCGAGCGGGATCTCCAGACGGCCGACCGACGGCGGCAGGTTGACGTCGAACGACCGCCCGACGCCGAGGGCCACCTTCTGCCCGGGGAACAGCACCTGACTGGTTGCCTCGGCCCGGTAGGACTTGATCTCGAGGTCGAGCCGGAGGGCGCCGTTGAGCGTGAGCACCGGGTCGTGGAGCTGGATGACGCAGGGCGACTCCGGGAACTCGAAACGCTCCCGGGGCATCGTCGTGTCGTTGGGGTCCTTGCCGGCGACGACCTCGATCGTGGTCTGTGCGATCGCGTGGTAGCCGCGGCTGCCGTCGGCGAAGGTGCGCCGAGGCGTCATCACCTCGAGCACCTGGCCGGCGCGGCCCCGCAGGGCGGCGGCCGGGTCGGCGATCTCGCTGGGGAGATCGCGGTCGAGCTCTTCGAGGAGCATGTCACCGATTTTGATCATCTCACTTGACCTTTCGTGCGAGTCGTCTTGACCGTGGGATTGCTTTTGGCTCAGCCGGAGGTTCGCTCGTAATCGCAACCCTAGGAGCGCGGTGCGGAACTGGGCGCCGGCGAATCACGCCAGTCGATACGAGAGTCACGCCAGAAAACCTGGCGCACCTACGACGCCGACCGACACGGCCACGACGCTGTCCGCGTGATCCACGCCGGACGGCAGGCTGCGGCGGTGGTGAGCGCCTAGCATCCGCTACATGCCTTGCAGAGCCTGTGGCGACGCGGTGACGCAGTTCCTGGATCTGGGCCGGCAACCGCTGTCCGACGCATTCCGAAGTCCCGACGATGTCTCCGATGAGTTCTGGCTTCACCTGAAGGCCGTGGTGTGCCACGGGTGCCACGTCGTCCAGCTCGCCGACCCCGTGCCGGTCGAGCGGATGTTCCACGAGGAGTATCCGTTTCGCACCTCGTCGTCGAGGCGGATGTCCTCCCATTTCGCCGCGACTGCCGAACGCCTCGTCGCCGGGTTGGCCGCACCGGATCCCTTCGTCGTCGAGATCGGCAGCAACGACGGCACCATGCTCGCCACGATCGCCGATCGCGGCATTCGACACCTCGGCATCGATCCGGCGGCCAACATGGTGGGTGAGGCGCTGGCCCGGAAGGTCAATGCCCGTGCGGAGTGGTTCGACGCCGTCACCGCCGACCGGGTCCGGGATGAATTCGGCCCGGCCGACGTGGTCTATGCGGCGAACACGATGTGTCACATCCCGGATCTACCCGGCGTCTTCACCGGTCTGGAGACGTTGTTGGCCGACGACGGCATCGTCGTCTTCGAGGATCCCTATCTCGGCGACGTGCTTCGGCTCGGCTCGTTCGACCAGATCTACGACGAGCACTTCTATCTGTTCTCGGCCACCTCGGTCGCGCGCATCGCCGAGCTGCACGGGTTCGCTCTGGTGGACGTCGAACATCTTGAGGTCCACGGTGGAGAGCTGCGGTACACCCTCGCCCGTGACGGGCGGACCCCCTCGCCCGCCGTCGGCGCGCTGATCGCTCAGGAGGGCAGGGAGAGGACACACGAGCTGCCTCGGCTGGCGGCGTTCGCGGCCGAGGTCGCCGACCGCCGAGACCGGCTGCGAGACGTGCTCGACGGGGAGCGCGCAGCAGGTCGAAGCGTCGCGGGATACGCCGCGACCGCGAAGAGCGCCACCGTCCTGAACTACTGCGGCATCGGGCCGGAACTGCTCCCCGTCGTCTACGACACCACACCCGAGAAGCAGGGCCGACTGACTCCCGGTTCCCACATCCCCGTCGAGCCGTTCCCGCAGGATCTCGCCGACTACCCGGACACCTTCCTGCTCTTCGCCTGGAATCACGCCGAGGAGATCCTCGCCAAGGAGCAGCAGTTCGTCGACCGGGGCGGCCGGTGGATCCGTTACGTGCCGGATGTGCGGCTTGGCTAGCCGCAGCGTGGCCGCCCCGTCGCACCTCATCAAGTCGCGTGCTGACCAGTCGCTGCTCGACGAGATCCGACGGTGGCGTGAGGGGATGGTCCGCACCCGGTACGCGCGTCCGTCCAGGCTGCCACTCGATGCCGTACCGGGCTGGAACACCGGTGTCGCGGAACCCGCCTTCACGCACGGCAGCGGCAGGTTCTTCGCCGTCCGAGGGCACAGCGTGCGCACCGAGGACGGCCGACGCGCGTGGATGCAGCCCATGGTCGACCAGCCGGAGATCGGCCTGCTGGCGATCGCGGTGACACCCTCCGACCGAGGCTACGCGGCACTCGTCCAGGCCAAGGCCGAGCCCGGCAACATCAACGGCATCCAACTGTCGCCGACCGTGCAGGCGACCCGGAGCAACCGGGAGCGGGTGCACGGCGGCCGGCCGGTCCCGTATCTCGACCTCTTCGACCCCGCGACGGCCGACGTCATCGTCGACTCGCGGCAGTCCGAGCACGGTGGCGTCTTCTGGCAGAAGCGGAATCGCGTGATGATCGTGCGCACGCCACGGTTCGAGCCGGATGTGGGCTTCCGCTGGATCGAACTCGCCGACCTGCTGGCGTTGCTCCACGACGACGACCTCGTGCACGCCGACACGCGTGCCGTGCTCGGGTGCGCACCATGGACGCTGCCCAGCGGTTTCGCGGCGGCCGGGGCTCGGATACCGATCCTGCCCCGAACCCTGTCCGGTGCCGCCCGGTGCGACGTCAGGCCGCTCGCGCGCTGGCTCTCGGCGGAACGCGCCAGGCAGTCGTCCGTGTCCGTCAGCGTCGCCCTGCCGGACCTGGCGGGCTGGGGCCGGAGCGCCGATGCGCTCAGACGCGACGACGGCACCGGCTTCGAAGTCGTCGCCGTCAGTGTGGACGCGGCGGGGCGCGAGGTCGACACGTGGTGTCAGCCCATGGTCCGTCCGGTCGGTCTGGGCGTGGTGGGCCTCGCCGTCTGCGACCGCGGCGGTCAGCTCAACCTGCTCATGCAGGCATGTCCCGAGCCCGGGCTCGTCGACGACGTGGAGTTGGGGCCGACCGTGCAGATAGCGGGCGGTGAGGCGCCCCGGTCCGGGGCGGAAGCGGACCTGCTGGCCCTCCTGCTCGACCGCCCGATGGAGGCGGTCCTGTTCGACGCGGTGCTGTCCGACGAGGGCGGTCGTTTCCTCCACAGTCGCTGCCGGCACCTTGTCGTGCTGGTCGACGACTGCGACGCGCCGGTGGGCTTCCGGTGGTGTCCGGTCAGCGAGGTGATCGCCATGCTCGTGCACAGTCACCAGGTCAACATGCAGGCGCGTAGCGCGCTGGTGTGCCTGGTGGGCGCGGTGGCCGGCGAGCCGCTGTCGCGATCGGAACCGGTGCCACGGCCGGCCGCGCGTACCGCCGCGTGACCCCGGCCGTGCGGCTCAGCGGCGGCCGGGGGTCGCCGACGCGGTGGCGGCGGGCCGCCGATCTGCGCGGTGGGCGGCCTCGTCCAGGGCCGCCTTCGCCGAGGTGCCGTTGCGGGTGGCGGGCTTTCGATGCGCGTCGTCTGCCGTACGCTGACGCATGGCCTCCATCGAGCCGTCGAGGAGGCCGTGCCGGGCGGCGACCACGACGGCCTCGTGTCGGTTCGACACGCCGAGTGTGCGGTACAGCTCTTGAAGGTGCCGGAACATCGCCCGGGTGGAGAAGTTCTCGTGGCTGGCGAGGCGTTCGACGCTCCACCCGCTGGCGAGCGCGGCGAGGCGCATGACGTCGGACTCACCCACCGAAAGGTCCCCGTCGGTCCCTGCGGGTCTGCTGAGGAGATCGACGGCAACCGCCCTGGGCAGCCGGACGACACCGGCCCACGTCGCTTCGAGCGCCGCCACGATCTCGTCCGGTGACGCCGCATAGTCGACGACACCCCATGCGCCGGCATCGAGCGCTCGACGATAGTCGTCGACGGTGGGGTCCACCAGCAGCGCGAGCAGCGCCACCTGGTCGTCATGGGCGCGGAGCGCCGCGAGCACGTCGACGTCGGCCTGGCTCCGGATGGAGAGAAGCACCGCGAGACGGTACTCGGTGGGGTGGGCCGCATGGCGGAAGCGCCGGATCCAGGCGTAGCAGTCGCCCGGCTCGGCCGTCTCGTAGCCGGCGTTGTCGAGTTCGCGGGCGATTCCCTGCCGGTAGGCCGGAATCGGGTCGCGGATGGCGCAGACGTGCCGTGGCTTGCTCATGCTGATCGTCCCGGGAGTGGGAGCTCGTCGCGGAGCCGTCGCTGCCACGACACGTAGCCGCCGTCGAGGCTGGTGTCCCGTTCGGGTGGCTGTAGGCACCGATCGGTGACCGTGGTGACCCAGCCGGCGCTGGGCGCGTCGAGGTGGTCGAGGAACCTCTGAAAGCTTCGTGGTGACGCTTCTCGGCGCGCGGTCAGGCCGAACGCCAGGCCCTGGAAAAAGGCGCGCCGCTCGGCCTCCTGCTCCGACGGTGCCTCGGGGACGCACCGCATCCGGCGCATCCCGGCGAACGCGGTGGCCAGGCCGAGCCCGGCGTACAGCTCCGGTCTGGATCGGGGGGCCAGCCGTTCGCGCTGGTCGCGGAAGACCTCGGGGCGGCCACCGGCGACGAACCAGAGCGCCCGACCGTAGCCCTGCAACCACAGCGTCTCATACTCCGGCTCGGGAAACGGGCAGGGCGCGTCGAAGCGCGGCGGCGTGGCCGTGAGGAAGCACGTCGCGAACGCCATGCCGTCGATGCCGAGGCCGGTGAACAGGCCGTCCTGGCGCCACAGGGGACTTCGTCTCATCGCGCGCGTGGCGAAGGGTCGGACGGCGTACCACCATCCCCAGCCGGCGAAGATCAGATACCGGTGGCCGGGCAGCGTCGTGAGAAGGCTGCGATGCGCCGTACGGGCTCTGCCCGGGTACAGCGTCCCGCCCGCGGCGAGCGCCATCGCGGCGCCCTCGACGTAGAAGGGCGCGAGGTAGTCGTCCTCCATCGCGTCGACCCGCGCGCTCACCACTGCCGGATCGTACGTCCGCAGCGTGTCGTTGAAGCCCTGCGCGAACTCGCGGCCGATGGCGGAGACGAGGTCGCCGACGGCGTCGTCGACCGGGGTGAACAGGGCGAGCCGACGGTCGAGCCGTTCGTCGGTGAGTTCCATCCGGGCCGTGATGCGCGACCGCAACCGATCGGCGGCGCTGGTCATCGGTGCGCGTTCTCGGCGTGGATCCGCTCGAGGAACCCGACCGCGGCGTCGTCGATCGGTGGCACCGTCAGCGTCTTGGCCTGCAGTCGCCGTGCCGCCCGCCGGTACGCCGGATCGTTGAGGACAGTGTTCGTCGCCGCCGCGACGTCCTCCGGAGTGAAGGTCGTCCAGTCCAACTGCACGCCCATGCCGTGCTGCTCGAAGCGGTTGGCGATCTCGAAGGCGTCGAAGAGGAGGGGTACCGCCACGACGGGGACGCCGTTGACGATCGCCTGGCGGGCGGTGGCCGGGCCCGCGTGGGTGAGCAGCATGTCGATGGAGCGCATGAGCAGCGCCTGAGGCACCCACTCGACGACGCGGACGTTCTCGGGGACCGGGACCCCTTCGATGATCTCCTTGCCGTGCCAGTCCAGGCCCTTGCCCGTCGAGACGATGACGTTGGCGTCGACGGCGCCCATGCCGGCGATCACCTTGGCCAGCGGCGGCCCGTAGGAGGGGATCGTCGACGCCGCCGTGCCGAAACTGGCGTACACGAGCGGGCGCCTGTCGTCGACGAGGTCACCGACCCAGGCCGGCAGCACCTCGCCACGACGGACCCCGTCGACCCGGACGGTGAACACGTGGGGCAGTTCGAGCTCTTCCGGCGCGAAGATCGGGGACAGCATGTTGAGGTGGCCGTACGCGTACTGGCGGAGGCCGTCCGGGTCCGGCGGCAGTCCGAACTGCCGGCGGCGGCGGTCGAGCGCGGCGACGACGCCCTTGCCGAGCATCATCCCGTTGAAGTCGAGGACGCCGACGGTGACGTGCGGCAGTCCGGCCTGCTCGGCAGCGAGGTACCCGCCGAGTTCGCCGGTGTCGCGCAGCACGATGTCGGGATTCCAGTCCGCGATCGCCCGGGCGACGTCCTTGCCCATCGCGACCGACGCCTCTCCGCAGAACAGCTCGGCCATGAAGTTCTGGGTGAAGTCCTCCATCTCCTCGGGGAGGACGTCACCGTCGAGGCTGTCGAGGAAGTCGCCGACCCAGTCCGGGCCGGCGGTGATGTGCTCGATGCCGAGCGCCTCGACGGTGGCGGCGAAGCGCCCCGACACGGCGATGGCGACGTCGTGGCCGCAGCGCTTCGCGGCCTCCGCGACCGGGATCAGCTCCAGCAGGTGGTCGTGCGCCGGCAGACTGGAGAAGAGCAACCTCATGATGTGTTCCTCCGTGATGGGTTGTGCCGTG
Source organism: Micromonospora craniellae (assembly GCF_014764405.1). Taxonomy (NCBI): domain Bacteria; kingdom Bacillati; phylum Actinomycetota; class Actinomycetes; order Micromonosporales; family Micromonosporaceae; genus Micromonospora; species Micromonospora craniellae. The sequence continues at coordinate 6,200,817 of NZ_CP061725.1, forward strand.
GACGGTGGAGAGGTGCCGGGCACGTCATCGGCCGGCTCCACCGTTCGCGAGATGAGTCACTGCGAGATGTGCGGATTCCATGGCGCCGTCAAGGAAGGGATGATCGATGACGTCGACGCCGGCGACGGCGATCCGGCCGACGCCGGCAGCGAGGCGGCTCTTCGCCTCGGTCGCGGCGCTGCCGTCGCCGGGACGGTCGCGCGAGGTGCTGTAGCGGGCGTACCCCTGTGGCCACATCTCGACGCGGACGGCGGCGATGTCGCGGTCGGCGACGAGGCCACCGGGTGCGAGAGCCTCCGCCAGCAGACCTCGCAGCTCGGCGGAGATCTCGTGGCGTGCCGTGGCGGTGAGCAGCCGTCGACGGCCGGCAGCCGCACCGGTGGCCGGGTCCGTACCCGCCTCGGTGAGCGCGCCGAGCGCGGTCGCCGTCGTGGGGTCGTCGGGCGACGGTGACGGTGTGACGGCGCCGATGGTGACCGGGAACTCAAGTCCGGCGATCTGCCAGGTGGGGTGGCCGGGCCAGGAGATTCGGGAGATGCCGAGCGACTGCCACGCTCGCCAGTTCCGGAACGCGATGGAGGCGGACACGATCGGGTACCGGCCGAGGCAGGCGGCGGTGGCCTGCTGGTCCTGCCCGAGTTCCGGGACGAGCCGCGTCGCGGCCCGGGCGGGGGCGGCGACGATCGCGGCCCGGGCCCGGTACGTGCGGGTGGCGCCACCGCTGCCGTCGACCGTGACCAGGACGCTGTCGGCGCCGTCGTGCCGAAGCACGGTGGCCATGGAGTTCAGGCGGATCCGCACCTGGTTGTCCGGCCGGTCGAGCGCGTCGACGGACATCACGGCGGTCAGCCGGTCGTCGACGGTGGCGGCGTCGAACAGGTCGGGGATGAGGTGGTGGGCGATGGCCCGGGCGATGGTGGCGTTGCCGTCCGGGAAACGGAAGATCGGCGGGTCCATGTGGGGGAAGAACCTCGTGCCGGTCCGGGTCAGCCCCGCCCACGGGTCACCGGCCGGGCGGACACCGATCCCGTCCAGGCCCAGGTAGCCGATGAGCGCGGCGTCGAGGGCCGGATGCTGGTCGAACGTCATGCCCGACTGCGCGGAGGTGCTGTACCGCAGGAACCGGTGGGTGTCGTCGTCGAGCGAGGCGAAGTCCCGCAGCACACCGTCGCAGCTCCGCCCCCGGAGTTCGGCGAGCTTCTCGTCGTCGGTCCTGCCGTGCAGCCAGTCGGTCGGTTCGCTGACGAGCGCGGCGACCTCTGCCTTCGCCCGGGGCGCGATCGGCGCGTCGGCGAAGTCCGCGACGGCCGACCGGCCGTGGGCGACCAGGTGGCTTCGCCCCCAGACCGACGCGGCGAAGGCGTACCCGTGGCCTTCGGCGCCCTGGTCGGTGTAGTGCGTCGACACGGTGTCGGAATAGAAGCGGTCGATCTCGACGCCCAGCGTGGACAGGGCGGACGTCACCGCGGGGGCGAAGGCGGACGGAAAGGTCAGTTCCTGTGCGCCGCCCGGCGAGACCAGACTCCGCCCGTCCACGTCGAAGGTGTGCTGGATCGCCGGCCCGCCGATCTGCGCACCTTCCTCGACGATCAGGACTCGCGCGTCCCGGTCGACCTCGGTGAGCCAGTAGAAGGCGGCCGACAACCCGGCGACGCCAGCACCGACGACGATCAGGTCGAAGTCCCGTCTGGTGTCGGCCGGTGTCGGCGAACCGGCGTTCGTCATCGTCAGCCTCCTGCTCGCGGGGGAGCGATGGTGGTCAGCGGCCGGCCGGACGTGTCGAGAGCCCACCTGAGGCGGGCCGAGAACCCGCCTGGCTCCTGCTGCTCGGCCCACTGGTCGCTGACCAGGGTGGCGAGCCGGGACCGGTGCGGCGTCCAGTCGAGCATCGCGCGGGCCGGGCGCAGGTCGCAGGCGGGTCGCTCGTCGACATCGGCGCGCTCCGGCAGGTGTCGACGCCGCACACGCCGCCCGGTGGCGTGTTCCACGGCCGCGAGGACGGCGTCGGTCGTGGACAGCTGACCGCTGCCGATCTCGATGGCCTGGTAGCCGTCGACCGGTCGGCGGGCAGCGGAGATCACCGCACGCGCGGCGTCGAGGACGTGCAGGTAGTCGCGGCCCGACGATCCGCTGCCATAGAGGTCGAACGGTCGGTCCTCGTGAGCGGCGCGGAGCGCCGCGGCGACGACGCCCCGGTCCGGTGGCGTCCGTGGTCCACCGAGCGCGTTGAAGCGCAACGAGACACCGGAGCCCGCCTGCCCGCTGTACCGCTCGACGAGGTCCTCGGCGACCAGCTTCGACTCGGCGTAGGTGACCCTGTCGGACTGCCGTCTGGTCGCCGCTTCGCTCAGTCCGCCGACCATCGCGGTCGAGGCGAACACCACCCGGCAGCCGCTCGTCGCGGCGACCGCGTCGAGCAGCAGGTGCGTCGCGTCGACGTTGCACCGCGCGTAGGCGAGATCGTCGCGTCGGCCAAGTTGAAGCGGCGTGGCGGCGGCGAGATGGCAGACGGCGTCGACCTCGGCCGCCGCCCTCCGTAGCGCCCGGCCCGTCTTCGTCGACGCCGCACCGAGCGCTCGCCCGGAGAAGGTCGTGACGTGGTCGCCGAGTGCCGAGAATCCCTCGGTGACCCACCTGCCGAGGAAGCCCGTCGCTCCGGTGACGAGGACCCGTACGGGACGCGTGGCGGTCGCCGTACCGACGGTCAGCGTGCGACCGAGGCCACCTGGGGCGTGCCGAGCCTGCCGGTCCCACGGGGAACTCACGGCGCGGCCTCGGCGGCGGCGACCGCCACCATCACCAGTTCCGGCCCGGACGTGTTGACCTGGATCTCCGCGTCGATCCCGGCGGCGTCGAAGTGGTCCTGCCAGTCTGCCGCCGCGGAGAAGCGGCTTCCCCGTCGGAAGGCGTCGGCGCGCAACGGGAGGAGATTGAAGATGAACTCCTGGTGTACGAGGTCGCCGGCGGCGCAGAGCGACTCGCTGAGCACCAGAGCGCCGCCGGGGCGGAGCAGCGATCGAAGGTTCCGCAGGGTCGAGGAAATGTCGGTGGCGATGTGCAGCGCGTTGACCGCCAGCACGACGTCGTAGCTTCCCGGGGCCAGCCCCTGGCCGTCGGCGAGGTCGAAGTCGAATCGTCGGAATTCCAGGCGAAGGTGGGACGGTGTCCGTCCGCTGTGCGTCCGTCGGGCACCCACCAGGAGGCTGGCGCTCATGTCGGTGACGGTGTAGTCGTAGTCGCCGGAGAGGTCGTCGGGCCACTGGGCCAACAGGTGCGCGGTCGCGCCGCCGGTTCCGGCGCCCACTTCGAGGATCCGGGTGCCGCCGCCCGTCCGCAGGGTGTGGTTGACGGCGGCTGCGGCAGCGGCGTTGAGCGGCCGGTACAGCAGGTTGGGCGACTGGAAGTAGCCGTTCCACAGCCGCATGCCCCGGCCGGCGAGCAGGATCGACCGGCCCGACGAGGTCCCGTCCAGGAACCGGGGGTACGCGCCGGCGGCGTGGCGCAACAGTTCGACCGTCGGGGCGTGGGCTTCCGCCGACGGGATCGCCACCGGCGCGGGCCGGGGGAGCATCCGGTAGTCGGCGGCCCGGCGAAGCCAGTCGACGCAGTGCCGGCGGTGGTCGTCGGTCGGGTCCACCGCGTCGGGATCGAGCGCGTCCAGGATCGACTGCGCGAGCTCGCTGGTCACCTGCCACGCGTCGGCGCACGCGTCGAGGTACGCCTCGTCGACGTAGGCGTCGACGTGGCCGGTTGCGGGTCGAGTTCGGTCGGGCATGTCAGATCGCCTCCAGGACGATCGCTCCGTAGAACCCGCCGAAACCGACGGCGGACTTGACGGCGTACCGGATGTGGGTGGAGGACCAGGCGGCGGGAAGGTCGAGACCGTGAGCCGACGCGGTGGCGGGGACGGCCGGAACGCGCCGCTCCGCCATCGCCTTGAGCAGCAGGGCCGTCTCCAGCAGCGACGACCCGCCGAGGTTGTGACCGACGTACGGCTTGAGCGGTAGACACACCGGTTGCTCGCCTCGGTCCGGCCAGAGGTGGCGAATCGTCCTGGCCTCGTAGTTGTCGATCATCCGGATCCCGGTGCCGTGCGGAACGATGACGTCGACCTGTTCCGCGTCGAGCGCCGCCTCGCGGAGCGCCCGCCGGATGGACCGCCCCTGGTTGGCGCTCGCGGGGTTGGGTGCGCTGATACGCCACCCGTCCTGCGTGAAACCGGCACCGAGCAGACGGCCGTAGATCCGGGCGCCCCGGCGTCGCGCGTGCTCCTCGTCCTCAAGGACGACCGCCGCGCCGCCGTCGCCGAAGACGGTGCCCGAGGCCGCCGGGTCGAAGGGCCGGGGAACCCCGTCCATCGCGTAGAGGTGCATGTCGGCGAACCAGCGGAACTTGCCGGAGCTGAGCGGGTCGTCCGAGGCCACCGCGATGGCCAGTGGGCTGCGGCCGAGCCGGATCTGGGTGGCGGCGTTGTCGATCGCGGTGAGGCCCGACGCGCACGCGGAGTTGACGAAGCCGCACTCGCCGCCGATGTGCAGCGCACGGGCGACGAGGTACGGGGCGAGGAACGTGTTCAGTGCGAAGATCTGTTCCGACAGGTCGGTGTAGCCGGCCTGCCGGGGTGCGGTGGTGGCGGCGTCGGCCACCGCCCCGTACAGCGTGCGGGCCAGGCGTTCGACGCCCGGGTGCTCGTCGGCGACCACGAGCCCGACCTCGCGCAGATCGAGGTCGGCGAACGACCGCAGACCCGCGTCGTCGATGGCGAGCCCGGCGGCGGCGACGAGATGCTTGATGTCACGTTGCTGGTCGATGCCTTCGCTTTCGAGTTGGGCGCCGTCGACGTAGGTCTCGGTGACGTCCGCGAGGCGATAGTCCGGAGCCATGAAGACCTTGAACTTGCCGTCCTCCGGACGCGCGGAGGGAAGCTCGACGATCTGCGCGCACGGCGGGGCCTGCTGGATCGTCCGCCAGGTCTGGTCGATGCCGATGCCGCCGGCGCTGACGACGCCGAGCCCTGTGATCACCACTCGCCTGGTCATCAGCGCCTCCTATGCTGTCAGTCCACCATCGACCACGAAGGTCTGCCCGGTGATGTATCGGGCGCCGTCCGAGACCAGAAAGCTCACGAGCGGGGCGATGTCCGCCGGCTCGGCGAAGCGCCGCAGCGGGATCCGGCTCAGATAGCCGCGCTTGACGGCGGACGGCAGATCGGCGGTCATGGCCGACTCCACCAGACCTGGCGCGACTCCGTTGATGGTGACGCCGAACTGCCCGAACTCGCGCGTCAACGCTCTGACCATCGCCTCCATGCCACCCTTGCTCGCGCCGTAGTTCGCCTGACCCGCGACGCCGGCTCGTCCGGAGACGGACGAGATCAGGATGATCCGGCCGAACCTGGCGCGGACCATGTCCGCGCCGGCCAGCCGGACGAACTGCATCGCTCCCCGCAGGTTGGTGTCGAGGACGTCGGCCCAGTCCTCGTCGGCCATTTGCAGGAGGGGTCGATCGCGTCGGATGCCGGCGCAGTAGACGAGGACGCCAGGTGGCCCGAGCGCCTCGACGAAGCGCTGGTAGGTCGCGCGGATCGCGTCCGGGCTCCGCGTGTCGCACCGGCTGCCGACGCCGTCCAGCCCGGCCTTGTCGGCGCGGGCCAGCAGATCGTGCATGGCCTCCTCGTTCGCGTGGCAGGTGAGCGCGACGCGGTGGCCGGCGTCGATGAGGGTGGTGGCCACCGCGCGGCCCAGGTCGCCGCTGGCGCCGATCAGGAACGTGGCCGACCGCGTCGTCTGGTCCACGGTCGGCTGGTGCGTGTCGGCCGCTGAGGGTGACGTCATCGCGCCACCGCCGCAGCCGCGACTCCGTCCGGCTCGGTCGCGGCCCCGGGCTGCCGGGCGAACGTGTTCGCGAACCTGACGAGCGCCGCCACGCTCGCCCCGGCGGCGTCGCCCGCCCGGGGAGTCTCGGACGGGCCCGGGTGTGCTGCCGCTTCCGGCCGGACGCCCGCCCGGTGCAGCTGCGCGGTCAGTGGTCCCAGGTGATCTCGCCCGAGTGCCGCCGGGTCGGTGCTGAGGGCGATGAGGGCGGCGACGGTGCCCGTGGCGCCGTCCGACAGTCGCTGCGACTCGAAGCCGCCGACGAACACGATGTCGGCGCTGCCGTCGACGAGGAGAGCGCGGGCCGCGTCGAGCGCCGACCAGGCGGACTCGACCCCCGCGCTCACCACCACGCTGGGGCCGCGGCACTGGGCGGCTATCGCGGCGTTACCGGCCGCCGCGTTGTGGACGGTCATCGGGAAGAGCGCGGGGTTCACGAGGTGGTCGCCCCGGCGGATCGACTCCGCGAGGAACTCGTCGATGTCCGGGCCGGAGCCGGTCTCGGTGCCCAGGGCGATGCCGCGATGCTCGGGGGCGGGCAGGTCGGCTCCGGCACGCTGGAGCCAGGACTGTAGGGCCAGGACCACGACGGCCGAGCGTGATGACCGGTACCGGCGTACGAGGGCGGGAAGGTTGCCCGGTGGTGCCGGGGTGCCCGTGAGGTCCGCGACCTGGTGGAGATCGAAGGTGGCGGCGACGGAGGCCCTGGCGCAGTGGATCTCGTTCGTCATGCGGTGGCCTCCTGGTACGCCGCTTCTGGCCGCCGTAGGCCGACACAGGTGTTGTTGCCGCCGAAGGCGATCGCGTTGTTGAGCACCAGGTCGATCCGGGCCGCGTCGTCGGGACCGCCGGTCGCCGGCCGGACGCCGAGCGAGGTGCCTTCGCCGTCGAGACCCCACTGCGGGATCGTTCGCTGGTGCGTGAGCACGAGCGTGCAGGCGACCGCCTCGATCGCGCTGGCAGCGCCGAGGGAGTGTCCGATGAGGGCCTTGATGGAGCTGATCGGCGGGGGCGACTGGGTGAAGACCTTGCGGTAGGCGGCGGCTTCGGCAGCGTCGTTCTGCGGCGTGCCGGTGCCGTGGGCACAGACGTAGGCGACGTCTGACGGATCCGCCGCGGCGATCGCGGACCTCATCGCCCGCGCCACACCGTCGCCGGACAGATCCGGTGCCGCCGGATGCTTCGCGTCGCAGGTGAGGCCGTAGCCGGCGACCGTCGCGCGCACCGGTACGCCGCGCGCGGCGGCGTGCGCGGCCGACTCCACGATCAGGAAGGCGGAACCCTCGCCGAGCAGCAGTCCGTCGCGTGCGTCGCTGAACGGGCGACAGCGCTCCCGCGCCATGCCGCGCATCCGGGAGAACCCGGTGAAGGCCATCCGCGAGATCGCCTCTGCCCCGCCGCAGATCACCACGTCGGCAGAGCCGCTGGTGACGAGCTGTGCCGCACGGATCAGCGCCATGTTGCCCGCAGCGCACGCCGTGACGAACAGGTCGACCGGGATCGACCCGCCGAGGTGCCGTGCGACCCGGGTACGCAGCGACCCGTCCACGTCCAGCGTGCCGGGCAGACCGGCCCCCGTCTGCACGGCGTCGCGCCGTGCCCGCTCGTGATCGGCGACATCGCCGACGGTCGTCCCGAGCAGTACGCGGTCCGGCCGGATGTCGCCGAGGCCGGCATCGGCGATGGCCTCGTCCAGCGCGGCGAGCGCGAACGTGGCCGTCCGGTCGCCGTCGAGCCGATCGGCATCGATGGCATCGAAGCCGGGTGTCCAGCCTCCGATCTCGCCCGCGATGCGATTGGGCAGGTCTCCGGTCGGGAAGAGCGACACCTCGCGGAATCGTGGTGTGCCCTGTTGCAGGCCCTGCCAGAAGTTGGTGGCACCGATGCCGGCGGCGCTGACGACGCCGAGACCGGTGACAACTGGAGTTCTGGCTGTCATGCGGCCGCTAGCGATTCGGCGAACTTGACGACCTCGTTGATGGTGTCCAGTTCCGGGGTCTGGTTCTCCGGCAGGATCCGGCCCAGGTGCTGCTCGACGAGGGCGATGAGTTCAAGGCGGCCCAGCGAGTCGACCCCCAGCTCAGCGAAGGACGTGTCGAGTCCGATCTCCTCCGGCTCGGTCATGACCAACATCGCGACCGCTTCCCGAAGTGTCTCCGCAAGTTCCATGTTCTTTTTCTCCTTTCCGCTCGCCCACCAGGCCACAGAAAGCCCGTGTCAGGTGTCGACGAGTTCAATCGGTGGCACGGACCCTCTCCGCCGGGTGACCCGCGGCGGGCGTCGGCGAGGTTCCGCCGGCGCGGGAGTCCGTGGACGCCGCAGCGGCCCTCCTCGATGCGATCCACAGCCCGGCGCCGCGGCAGGCGCTGACGATCGTGAGCGCGAAGAAGACGCCGAAGGCCACGTGGAAGGTCATGAGGACGCCGTAGACCGCAGCGACCGCGAGACCGAACGTGATCTGGCCTGACCTGGACCTCGGTGTCGTGCCCGGGTCGGTGATCATGTAGAGCGTGAAGAGCAGCAGCGCCATCCCCGTGAGCGGGGCCATCGCGGCGGGGAAGGAGATGTCGTCGGAGAAGACGGCGCGGATCGCCGCCTGCGCCGTGAAGCCACCCACCCACGCGAAGATCAGCGGAAGCTTGCCGGTGAAGATGAAGTTGATGAACAGACCCAGGCATGCGAGGAACGCGGGGAGCGCGATGTCGCCGAAGTGATTGAGGTACTCGGTGAACTGGTACGGCGGCGCGATGCTCACGGTGCTGGCGTACAGCACCAGCATCACCGTGATGCCGAAGTTCGAGGGGTTGAAGTAGTGCTTGTCGCCGTTCTGGGTCCGGACCCGGAAGATGTACTTGCTGCTGATCGTGACGACCGCGGCGACGATGAACAGGTCGATGCGATCGCTGATGAACAGCAGCATCGCCAGCGCGAATCCGCTGATGTGCGCCGGCAGGAGGAAGTTGACGAGAGCCATGGTGCGTTCGCGGCGTGTGGGCGTGTCGGTGCGGGCGAGGTAGGCCGGCCGCCTCGAATCCCGCTTCGCCACGAGTGTCTCAAGCGCGAGTTCGGTGACGTAGCACGTGAACACCACGACGAGTAGCTGGGCGATGGTCTGCTCGAAGCCGAGGAACAGATGCCCGACGATGTTGAGGATCATGATCGCGACGGCGAACCGGCGGAGCGCCGCGAGCCGCAGTTTCGCCGGGTCGGTGGGCCGCATCTTCGCGGGAAGGTCCCGGAGCCGGGTGCGTGGTGTCGCCGCCGGGGCGGGAGCCGTCAACGTCCCGGTCATGGCAGCACCACCGTGTGCCAGCCGCGGCCGACCCGCACCTCGGCGGTCTGGACCGTCCCGGTGGCGTCTCGCCAGGTCAGCGCGACGGTGTTGGCGTCTCCCGCGTCGTCACCGAGCCCGAAGTGGACGTCGGTGCTGCTCTGACCGCCGTGCCCGTTACCGCCGTCGACGTAGGAGCGGAACGCGGCTCCGCTTCCGGTGGTGACGGTGGCCGAGGCGCCGATCGCGGCCACGCCCCGCACCTCGTGTGCGGCCCGAAGGCCCTCGATCACCTCCGGCGTACGGGGGCCGGTGGGGGAGGTGCCGGGCGTGCTCTCGGTGGCACGCAGGATCCGGAGGCCGACGAACCCGCCGCAGTCGTCGCAGTCGTTCACCACGAGCCGGGCGTCGGCCCACTGATTCGCCTCGATCCAGTCGAGGTCACCGTCGCCGTCAATGTCGGCTAGTGCGAGTCCACGCATCACGCCCCCATCGTCAAGGCCGGAGGCTTCCGCGATGTTCGCGTACCGGCCGTCCTCTGTCGGTGTCATGACGACCCGGGGCGCCGCCCCACTGATGTCTCCGTCCGTCAGGTCGGGCCACGAGCGGGGGTTGGCGATCAGCGTGTCGTTGGAGAGCGCGAGTTCCTGAATCTCCGGCCACCGGTTCACCGGCCCGCGAACGAAGCCGGTCGCCTGTAGCAGCTCGACCCGCCCGTCGTTGTTCAGGTCACCGACCTTGTTGTCCCACGAGAAGGCCGTACGCGCGAGGCCGAGTGCCTCGGCTCCCGGCCGGAAGGTGGGGATGCCGTCGTCCTTCGCGCCCTCGCCGAGGAAGAGCAGTTGGCTCTCGAACAGGCCGAATTCGTGGGTGATGTTGCTGACGTAGATGTCGTAGTCGTTGTCGCGGTTGACGTCGGCGATCGTGACGCCCATGCCCTTGAAGGAGTCCCGGCCGATCATCGTCGAGCGCGGATTGAAGAGTCCCTTGTTGCCGCCGTCGACGTTCTCGAACGCCAGCCTGCCGTCGACCGACCGATTGACGAAGAAGCGGTCCGGACCGAAGTCGTTGGCGACGTAGAGTTCGGGCAGCGAGTCACCGTTCAGATCAGCCGCGGCCACCGCCAACGTCCAGCCCCGCGAGTTGTCGTCGGAGAAGGCGTCTGCGACGAGCTCGTACGTCACGGCGGGGAATCCGCCCCGCCCGAGAAGCACGTAGTTCCTCCCGCCGTTCATCGCCCGGGACAGCGAGTCGTTCATGTCGACTCTCTTCGGGGATCCCTGGTCGAGGAGTTGGGCCCCGTCGGCGAAGTAGTTGCCGATGAAGATGTCCAGGGTGCCGTCGCCGTTGAGGTCGCTGAACGCCGCGGTGTTCGTGTACCAGTCGAGGTCGGCGCCGCCGTCGAGCACCTCGTGCGGCTCGAACGTCATGCCGCCGAGGTTGAGATGGGCGACCGGTCCGCGTCCCCAGAAGTAGACCAGAGCGTCCGTCCAGCCGTTGCCGTCGAGATCGGCGAGCCGGCATCCCATCGGTGCCTGCGTGGCCGGCTCATAGGCGAGCCGCTGTCCGCCTCGACCCGGAGCGATTCCGTTCTGGTCGAGCAGCGTCACTACCGGGGTGCTGTTCTTCGTGTCCCGGGCGATCTGGTGGATGCTGACGGAGTCCGACCGTGGATCGACCAGGCAGACCTCGTTGGCGTAGGCGTCTCCGTCGAGGTCGGCGACGGCTGCGCCGGCGCCTACCGAGCTGATCCAGGGCGCGATGTGGTCGACGGAGGGATTGACGTTGCGGATCGCTCGGACCGGATCCACCGCCGGCGAGATCGGAGTGACACTGAGGGCAAAGGGCTCGGCGCTCGCCGAACTCGGGGTGGATGGGACGACGAATCCCAGCGTTATCGCGACGAGGGGCACCGCAACGAGCGCTGCTTGGTACATCGGTCGTCCCAGGAAACCTATCAGCATCGCACTCCCAGTTCTCAAGTGCCAGCCAACCCGTACCGTAAAACCGGAGGAACTGCTGGCGTCGCATTCGCTTGAGCGGAAGACAGCGGTGGCATCCTGGACGCGAAACTCGCCCACCGCAGCCATGACAATCAACCTTGAAGGGACCGTCCACTGTGGTTGCCGCCGTCCCTCGGCGGAACTTCCACACCGGTGGTTATCCCACAGGTGAGTCGTGTGGCGCAAGAGGTGCGAGGTCTCCCAAGCATCGAAACGCAACTATCAGAGTCGAAATGCTAGGCGGCCTGACCTGGGAAAACTCGCCCCCACGTCACCGCTGCTCGATCAACTGCAAAGACGACACCGCGCACTGTCGAGTACCGTGTGCCCGGAGGCTACCCGCCCCTGCGTCCGGTCCGGCGAGGGGTGGTGGCCGCCCGACGCCGCGTCGCCGTGCTGGACGCGACGGACGCGTCAGATCAGTCACTTGCGGCCGATCGACCCCTTGCCTTCGATGCCGCAAGTTGCTAGATCTCAGAAGCTCGATGCGGCACCCTCCAGCGAAGGGAGTCGATGGTGCTAGAGGTTTGGGTCGTGCGGGGGCGACCGATCTTTCTGCGGACTCCATGCGCAACAAAGCGCTTCACGTCACCATCCATATCGGTTTCGAGAAACGGGAATCGCCCATCGACGGTGATGGGTCGTCGTCACCTCCACCACCCCCGACCTCCGAGAACCCGTGAAGTGAGGACTCCGATGAATCGGCTCAACTCCCAGTACCACCGCCCGGCGCTGCTGATCTTCCTCGTCATCGTGGTCGCACACTGGGCCGAGCACCTCGTGCAGGCGTTCCAGATCTGGGGCCTGGGATGGACGACCGCGGAGTCTCGCGGAGTCCTCGGGATGCCGTTCCCGTGGCTGGTCACCGAGGAGTGGATGCACTACGCCTACGCCCTGATCATGTTGGCCGGGTTCATCGTGCTGCGTCCCGGGTTCGCCGGCACGGCCAAGACCTGGTGGTCCATCGCTCTGGGCATCCAGGTCTGGCACCACTTCGAGCACCTGCTGCTGCTCATCCAGGTCCAGGCCGGCACCACGTTCTTCGGCCAGGCCGGCCCGGTCAGCATCGCTCAGCTCATCGTGCCCCGGGTCGAGCTGCACCTGTTCTACAACGGCATCGTCTTCCTGCCGATGGTCGTCGCCATGTTCCTGCACCGCCGTCCCGGGCCGACGGAGGCGGACCAGATGACCTGCACCTGCGCGCCCCGCGAACTCACCGGCGCCGGCGTCAGATGAGGTCGCGGCATCGGCGGTGGGGCCTGGCGGCGATCGCGCTGATCGTGACCGTCGTCGTGGCGCTCGCGCTTCGCCAGGGCGAGCCGGCCGCACCGGTGGCCCCGTCCTCCGGCCACCAGCACGGTGCACCACCGGACCCGCTCACCAGCGCGGTGCTCGTCCTCAACGTGATGGTCCTGCTCGGGCTCGCGGTGCTGGCACGATCGTGGCCGGCGGGGGTGCGCCGACCCGGCGATACCCGACGGAAGTGGCGCTACTCGGAGCAGGCCCAGGATGCCCCGGCGGACGACCGGCCGGCCGACGAGGAGCACGCGTCGACCGACCCGTCGACGCGATCGGATCGACGATAGGCAGGACCGTGCGGTGTGGTCCGGGACGGATACGCCTCGGTGCGACTGTCAGAGGTGGTCCCGGACCCAGCCGGCGAGCAGCCGCGCGCAGTCGTCCACCGACTCCATCCAGGTACGGTCGGCCCCCGCGCCGGCCTCGTCACTGACCTGCTTGACCAGCCGCACCGGTACGCCGAACCGCAGCGCCGTCGCGGCCACCGCGTAGCCCTCCATGTCCACCAACTGGGCGCGTGCGGCCAGCGCGGCGCGCGCCTCGTCGTCGGCGATGAACTGATCCCCGGTGGCCAGCACCGGCCCGTCGCCGCCCAGCGCCAGCGGCGCGCCGACGGTCTGCCCGGTCAGCCGGCGGATGAACTCCGTGTCCAGGTCGTGCTGGAGCACGCTGCCCACCTGCTGCGTACCGGTCCAGTCGGGGTGCAACGCTCCGGCCGTGCCGAGGTTGACCACCGCCGACGGCAGCGGGCCCCGGGCCAGCGTCGCCGCCACCGCGACCGCCGCGTTCACCTTCCCCATCCCGGTGAGCAGCACCGGCAGGCGCGAATCGAGGTGGGCGGCCTCCTCGGCGATGGCCAGGACGAGCAACGGGCGGTCCGGGCTGATCGTTCCGCGAAGATCCATCCGGCGATGGTAGCGGCCGTTCGTGACCGCGCCGTTGCCGGAATCCCCGTCATGGTGTCACGCCACGGCTGTTCGCAGCGCCCGAGCGAGACGACGGACGGCCTCGTCCATCAGCTCGGGCGGGGCGGCGGCGTAGGTGAGACGCAGGTGCGGCGCCGGCGGCTCGGCCGCGTACCAGGGACGACCGGGAAAGACCACGACGCCCTCGGCGGCCGCGGCCACGGCCAGCGCCACGTCGTCGACGCCGTCGGGCAGGCGTGCCCAGAGGTGCAGGCCGCCGCGCGCCACGGGCTGCCCGGCGAGGTCCGGCAGGTGCCAGCGGATTGCGGTCAGCAGGGCCTCGCGGCGGGCCCGGAGCGCGGTCCGCAGCGCCCGACGATGTCGCGCCCAGGCCGGTGAGGTGACGACCTCGATGGTGGCCTGCTGCAACGGCCCGGCGACGAAGAAGTCGTCGAGCAGCCGGGCCGCGCGCAGCCGGGCACCGGCCGGGCCCCGTGCGCCGATCGCCGTGACCCACCCGCCCACGGCCGACGCCGCCGCCTGGTCGGCCTTCGGCTACCTGATCACGGTCTCCATGTTTCTGGGCTTCTTCGCCTGGTACGCCGGCCTGGCCCGGGGCGGCATCGCCCAGGTCGGCCAGATCCAACTCGCCCAGCCGGTGCTCACCCTGCTCTGATCCGCGCTGCTGCTCGCCGAGACCGTCAGCCCGGAGTCGATCCTCGCCGCGCTGGTCGTGCTGGGCTGCGTGGTGCTGACCCAACGCACCCGCCTCGCCGCCGCCTGAGCGGACTCGGCGGTCACACCGCCGCTCCTTCGGCGCGAACGGCGGCGGGCGGGACCCCTGCGGGTATGGCGGTGGCGCCTGCGCCGAGCTGATGCCACGGTGTCGGCGTCGGCTGCTGTCGAGCTGACCCGTTCATGCCATCGGGAAGCGGGTTGGCGCTGCGGGACCCGGACCCACCCGGAAGGATCGAATTGCGTTACCAGATCTACTTCGACACACTCCCCTCCGAGGCGTTACGCCGGCTGCTGGCCGAGGACTACGGCATCACGCCGGACGCGGTGTACATCGGTCGGACCGAGGACCGCACACCGGATGATCCTCGGCCGGTCGCCATGCTCACTCCGTGGACGGGGACGAGGGCTTCGGCTGGGTCCTGACCGGTGACACCGAACTCGCCGACGCCACCGGTTAGACAGAGCGCGAACTGGCGGTCACGCTGGCCAGAGCCCTCGGCGTACGGGCACTGGTCGACGACAGCAGTATCCGACCCGACCGATGGGTGCTGGTCTGCGCGGACGGCAGCAGTGGCCTGGTCCGCATCGACGAGGACGCCGCCGCCGAGGGGAATCTGCGGATCGTGCACGCCTTCGCACCCATCGACGGCGCACCCGACCCCGTGGTCGTGCCGCCGCCGGACTGGGCCCGCGTCTGATGGCCGCTCAGGTCAGCCGATCCACCACCAGCTCGTGGATCGCGTCGAGAAGTTCCTGGTCGCGCTCCGAGTGCGCGGTCACGGTGACGGCCGCCCGCCGCCCGGGGCTGACGACCACGTACTGCCCGTACCGCCCGTCCATGCGGTAGGTGCCGCCCTCGTCGAGCCACACGCCGAGCCCGTACCCGCGCGTGTACCGCTCACCGAAGGTGATGGCGGCCGTGTCGACCCGTTCGGTGGTCATCCGCCGCACGTACGACGCCGGGAGAAGCTGACGATCCTCCCACCGTCCATCCTGGAGCAGCAACCGCGCGAAGCGTGCGAGTTCGTGGGTACGCAGGAACAGGTCGCTCTCGGCAAGGGGAAACCCGAGCGGGCAGGTGCGCCACGCCGGATCGTCCAGGCCCAACGGCACGAAGACCCGGGGCAGCAGGTACGTGCGCAGGTCCGCGCCGGTGACCCGCGCGATGACCCGCCCGATCGCGTACGCGCCGGAGCCGGTGTAGGCGAATCTGGCTCCGGGTGCGGCTTTCAGCGGCGCGGCGACGATCTCGTGGAGCAGGTCCGCAGCGTCGATCCGTTGGCCGGCGAACCAGCGGTGACTGCTGCCGGTCGTCATCGTCAGCAGATGACGCAGCGTGATGCCCTCGGCTCCGTCAGCCGCTGTCGCCCGCAACTCCGGAAAGTGGTCCAGCAGGCGATCGTCCAGCGTGAGGCGTCCTTCCGCCTCCGCGAGCCCCAGCGCGACAGAGGTGAACGTCTTCGCCACGGAGTAGACGTTCACCCGGTCGTCGGCGCCGAACCGGTGCGCGACCGGCGCCCTGCCCTCGCGGTACACGTGGATCCCGTGCGCGCCCAGCCCACGCACCGCGTTCGCCTGCACGAACGCGTCGAGAAGGTGATCGTCCATCGTCGAATCGTACGCAGGGCGCCAGGGCCGCTGCCGGCGCGCGAGCAGGCCGCCGGAGCAGCGGAACCCTGGTGCCCTACGGACAACTCAACCCGCTGAGCTAGCAGTTTCCGGACGGCGAAGCGGCCTCTCCCGACCACCTGCGTTGCGCCGCCCGCAGGTGGCCGACCAGTATCTCCACCGGGATGCCCAACACACCGGCCAGCAGTGTCACAGCGGTTTACCTCTCGATCGTCTTCGAGCTATCGCTCGACTTTCCCGAAGCGATTGCCAGGGTGAGACAGAAGCTCTGATCCGTCGTAGCCTGGTCGCCCACCCTTCCCTCAGGAGGCGAGATGGCTCCGAGTAATCATCAGAAGCATCAGGCTGGGCGGCACCTTGCGGTGGCTGAGGCGTTGTTGCAGGGCTACCCTGCCAAGATGATCGGTGCTCGGACGTTTGTGGAGATCAACGGCAGGAAGGCGGCGGTGCAGGTCGCTGCGCGCGGCGCTTGGATGATCGCTGACATTGACAAGATGACGGCGATGTCGAGTGACTTCTATGTGCTCGTGGACGTGACGGCTGAGCGTCGGGATTTCTACGTCGTGCCCGGTGACGAGTTGCGTCGTGGCGTACGCGAGCGGCACGACGAGTTCATGGCGAGCGTCGATGGCGTCCGCCCACGCAACCCCGACAGCAGGCACACGGCGATCTACCCGACGAACGTGGCGGAGTGGCGTAACCAGTGGTCGCTGTTCGGCCACGCGACCCAGCCCGAAGGTGCGGAGGCGACAGGGACCCCGGCGAAGTCGTGAATAAGAGATCACCGAGGTTCTCTGCGCCTTGTTGATCTGGCCGAAGCGAGCCATGCCCGCGTCACCCGTGGCGGTCCGCGTCTCATCGTGGCGGTGTGGCTGGTCGCACGTCGGCGTGTCGACCAGCCACACCGCCACGATCAGGGGAATCACCGTCACGATGTCGTCGGGGCCCTGCGGACGCGACCCCTGAACCGCGCGGCCAACGGGAGCACCCGGCGGGGCACCGGATGCGCTCCCGTTGGTGTACGCCTCAGCAGGGCTTGGCGGCCCGGATGAAGCTGCTCCAGGCGGTGGGGGAGAAGGTGAGTGCAGGCCCATCCGAGTCCTTGCTGTCTCGGACGGCGACGAGGCCAGGCAGGTTGTCGGCGACTTCGACGCAGTTGCCGCCGTTGTCGCCGCTGCGGGTGCTCTTGCGCCACTGTGCGCCGGTCAGCTCGGCCATGGTAGACCTCTCCGATGATCTTGTTGATCAGTTGCTTCGATTGTTGCTCATCGAGGGCCAGTGACGTGAGGCTCGTCCACACCTCTTCATAGATGGCGAGTTCGTCCTTGCGGTCGAGGTAGAGCACCCCGGTCAGCGACTCGCTGTAGACCACCGAAGGGTCGGGTTCGACCCGGTTGCGAAGCGGGAAGTCGAGCATGACGAAGGGGCCGGCGACCGCGCCGAAGTGCAGACCGGCGCTGAGGGCGAGCACCCGGATCGAGATGTGGGGAAGGACGCTCACGTTGAGCAGGTGTCGGAGCTGTTCGGCCATGGTGGCAGGACTGCCGACGACGCGTAGGAGAACGGCTTCAGAGAGGATG